>NZ_BTGP01000003.1:0-375879 GCF_042854385.1 Erythrobacter sp. MTPC3 | reverse complement strand
GGCTGGCGATCTCTAGATCGCTCGCCGAAATGATGAAGGGATCACTTGCTGTCGAAAGCGAAAGGGGGAAGGGATCGACTTTTACATTGCGCGTTCCGCTCAAAATTGCAGATGCACCCGCCGGTGATCCCGTGTCAGATGAAACGGATGCGCATTCATTTGATTTCGATGGCAAGGTTCTTGTCGCAGAGGATCACCCGGTAAATCAGGCGATGGTGTCGGCCATGCTTAGAAAGATCGGGGTTGAATTCGAACTGGTTAGCGATGGTGCGGCAGCAGTGAGTGCCGTTACCAAGGCTGATCGAACCGGGCGACCGTTCAAGCTCGTTCTCATGGATATTGAGATGCCGGTTATGAACGGTGTTGAGTGCGCGCAAGAACTGCGAGCAGAGGGCTTTGGAGAACAGGCGCTGCCGATCGTTGCGCTTACTGCAAACGCGTTCTCAGAAGATGTTACGGCATATCTTCAAGCGGGAATGCAGTCACACCTTGCCAAGCCATTGCGCCTTGATGAGCTGGTGCGGGAACTAAGGCATTGGGCATAGGACTGGCAACTAAGTGCTCTGCAAACCGGTCTACCGAATGCTGATTAACGCAAGGTCACGCGAGCCTTCAGACCCGCACCCGATACCCATCCGGGTTTTGTCGCGAACAGTCCTGAACCAGGTCAGCTGAGGAGCCGCAACCCGTTCCTTTGACGGCCGTGTTGTCGCGCTTCGCGCGCCTGCCCGCACCACCCGTCATGAACAGGTTCCCCTTGGAGCTTCGCTCCTGCGGTGCAGTCCTCCCATGCCCTGCTTCTTTCAGCTGTTCGCAAGCCGGAGATGGTCTCCGGTTTGAGGAACTGAAGGAATATCACCATGACCAATATTGCAATTCTCACCGGCCGCATCGCCCGCGATCCGGAAACCCGCGAGACCAAGGGCGGCACCAACGTTACCGGCATCACCGTCGTCACCGATCGCCCCGCGCGGGACAAGGACGGCAAGACCTACAAGGATGAGAACGGCTACACTGCCAAGGAAAGCGAGTTCCACCGGGTGACCTGCTTCAACGGCCTCGCCAAGACCGTCGGGCAGTACTGCACCAAGGGCCAGCTGGTTTCCGTCCAGGGCCGCATCCACTACACCCAGTGGGAGGACAAGGACGGGGTCACCCGCTACGGCACCGAGATCCTCGCCGACAAGGTCGACTTCCTCTCCCGCGGCAATGGCTCGAGCGACGAGAACGACGACAACAAGGATGCTCCCGAGATCGACTGACGCCGAGCATCACCGATCCCCATCAGAGGGGCGCTGTCCAGACCGGACAGCGCCCCTTCTTGTGTTATCCAAACTATTCGACGGGGGGCTGGCTCACGGTATTCCCATTTTGATGGGCGTCTAACCAGCGCGTCAAGGACGGTAGGGTCCTACCATTTTGCCTTCCCTTCGCAGCGCTGCGATCCGACAAAATCGTTACCCCTACCGCCGCTTCACGGTCGCCCATGCGGGCGATCCCTGACCCGCCAGCCGTAAGCCCATCCGTCCTGCTCCTGCCGTCAACGGTAGGCATCAGGAGGATACAATGGTTTTACTTGCTCAGCACAATTCGAACTCGGATCGCTACTTTACCGCACTGGTTGTGGCAGAGCGCCGGGCGCAGCACAGCTTCTTCGATCAGCACATCGTTGAGGACCGGGAGCTCGGATATGTCGCGATGGACGAGGGCGACTACAATGCACTTCCGGCGCACCTGGCAGCCCGTGTCGTTCATACGGTCCATGGGGCAAAGTCGGGCGAGTTCTGACTGTGGGATCAGGGCAGGGAACGGGAACGGTTCCTGCCCCCTTTTCCTTGTTCGCAAAGATACGATCAATGCCCGTAGAGTTCCGCAGGACAGTACTCTGTTCGGGGCAGGATTGGACGACGAAAGTTATGAGCAGTTTGGCTTTCCGAAATGGCTATTTGTTACCAAACTGACCTCCAGTGAGAACAAACTTGCATTCGCACCTCTTCCCTTCAAGCCCGGTTTGGGCTAGGAAATCCGCGTGAAACCAGTGCCTTTGCTTTCATTGAACGGTCGGGGTGGTGGTGGATCAAACCATGTATATATGGGGAACAACTTCGTGCACACCGTACGCGGCGGATATGCGCGCTTTCGCAACGCATGCGTCGAGTTTCCGTCCGTCCGCCATCGGACCGTTTCAGACATAATTTTGGAAAATGGTGCACCCGACTGGATTCGAACCAGTGGCCTTCGCCTTCGGAGGGCGACGCTCTATCCAGCTGAGCTACGGGTGCTTTGTGCTTACGCGATGCTTACGCGGAAAGAATTGCAATGTGAACCCAATCCTGCGCAGTCACTTAAGCGACTGAAACTCTGAACTTTTCCTTCAAAACAATTCGCTAAAACCGGCTTGACACCTGCCTTCGGAGGGCAGCGCTCTATCCAGCTGAGCTACGGGTGCTTGCAACAATGCGCAATCGCATCGGGCGCGCCGCTTAGCAAGGGGCTGCGATGAGCGCCACCAAATTATCGTGTTGGCCTCGCACGGTGCCTTGGCGCGGTTTAACCTTTCGGCAAGGCCTCGGTGAGTATTTACATTCTCATGTCAGCATTTCCTCCGCAGCAGATCCGCGCCATGCGCGATACCGTCCAGCAGGCCGCCCGTCCGGTTGCCGCGCTTGCGAAAAGATGGGACGAGCTGCACGCATCGGCGGCAGAACTTGCGCATCATGCAGGGCTCGCGCCGGATAACGCTGTAACGGATGCCGCCACATTCGAGGACGCACTTGCCAAAGCTCATCAATGGCAGCGTGAGGCAGTATGGCAGGGTATCGAGGATATCGACGCCATGATGCAGCCGGGCCTTACCGCGCTAAAAACGATCGTCGCGCGCGGGCAGGATGCAGCCGCACCAGCGCTGGCATTGTGGCGGGAATTTCATTTTGCGCGCGAAGCCGTGTGGGCGACTGTCGGTGCGCGGGAACCTGCCACAGCGGCTTGACTGTGTTCGCTCTATGTTCCAGCAAGGGGCATGGATTTTTCAACACCCGATACGATTGATTCGCCCGCCACCGCGAAGGATGTAGCGCGCGGTATCATGCGCCTGTTTGCGCGCAATGATATCTGGTGCCTTTCCGAAGTCCCGCTGAAAAATGGTCGCCGTGCCGATCTGATGGGTATCGATGCAAAAGGTCTGGTCGTAATTGTCGAGATCAAGGTGGCGCGCGGCGATTTACTTGGCGATTCCAAGTGGCCCGATTACCTCGATTTTTGCGACCGGTTCTATTGGGGCGTGCCCCCGGGACTGGACCGTAGCCCGCTGGAAAGTGACGGCTATCATCCGGATGATTGCGGTGTGATTGTCGCTGATGGTTACGATGCGGAGATTTTGCGCCACGCACCGCTTGATCCGCTGGCCGCTGCTCGCCGGAAAGTTCAGGTGGAGCGGCTGGCGCGCATAGCCATGCGGCGCAGCACCGCGCTGATCGACCCGCATTGCAGCGATCCCGGCAACGCGGGATAACAAACAAACCGCTGCATCCCGATTGGGTCTATCGCGCACCGCATTTGCGGCATAGGTTGCTGTCATGCTTCCCGCTGACATGCCCGTCCTGCTAGCACTGCTGATTGTAAGCGCGGTGACCTCTGTCTTTGTTGCTGCGCGTTATTTCGCGGCGAGCGGACTGTTCGCTGTCCTCACACAAAAGATGCGGCCAGGCCTTTACGATGGGCGCGGCGCGCAGATCGGGCGGGAGATCCGCTGGTCGCTGATCGCAGCGCTGATTTACGGGACACCGGCTGGCATGGCGCTGTGGGCGTGGAACCATCTGGGCTGGACGCAGCTTTACACCGGATTTGATGATTATCCGCTGTGGTATCTGCCGCTGTCGGTGCTGCTCTATCTGTTTGCGCAGGACACGTGGTTTTACTGGAGCCACCGCGCGATGCACAACAAACTGCTGTTTCGCATCATGCACGCGGTCCATCATAAAAGCCGCCCGCCCACAGCATGGACAGCGATGAGCTTTCACCCGATTGAATCGCTTACCGGCGCGCTGCTCATCCCGCTGCTGGTTTTCGTTGTTCCGATCCATATCGCGATGCTTGGCATTGTGCTGAGCGCGGCGACCATTATGGGCGTGACCAATCACATGGGCTGGGAGATGTTTCCGCGCACGCTCGTTCATTCCCGGTTGGGAAGCTGGCTGATAACAGCAAGTCATCACGAGAAACACCACGAGGAGTACCGATGCAATTTCGGCCTTTATTTTCGTTTCTGGGATCGGGTTTGCGGGACCGATCGCGGGCTGTCGCAGCGTATGAAAGAGGGCGCGCGTGCCAGCCCTTCCAGCAAAAAGGCAAAGGTGCAGGCCTGATGCGCGCAGTCATCCTTTTAGGCGCGGCGGCGTTGACCGCGATGGCAGCGCCGGCCGCCGCTGGCGAAGTGACGATCACCGTCACCGATCTACGCTCCAGCGATGGGGTGGTGCGTGCTTGCATGACGACTAAAGAGGATATCTTTCCCCGCTGCATCAAAGACCCCGCATCGCACCGCACGGTGGTGCCCGCAGGCGAAAACGTGACCATCCGTTTCACAGGTGTTGAACCGGGCAGCTATGCCATCGCGCTGCTGCATGATGAAAACGACAACGGCAAGGCGGACCGCGCGCTCGGCATGATGCCGAAAGAAGGGTACGGCTTTTCTCGCGATGCAAAGGTGAGCATGGGCCCGCCCAAGTTCGAAGACGCAGTGTTCGACCACGATGGAACAGCGCAAAACCTCGCAATCACAATGCGATATTTTCTGTAAGGCGACGGCGTAGGTCCAGTCGCTAGCCTCGAAAAAGCGGTCAGTTTTCACAGATGACTTAACGCAATGTTTACCACGCATGTCCAGAACCGGGCCTGTAACCGTTTAACAAGGGACGGATGTGGTAATGGACAATCTGCGGGGCACTTTTGAATCCGGCGACCTGGCAAGCGATAGCCAGGGCTGGGACGCCCACGAAGACGAAGACGAAGTCGTACGCGATCTCCCGCCCGAGGCTATCGGTCAGGATGAACGCCGGATGCAGGTTCGTGCCTACAATCACTGGGCCAGCCTGCTGGGCGACCGTTCCTTCCCGTCAATCGAAGACCTTGAACCGCATAATCTCCCCGATTTCGGCCCCAACAGCGTGCTGCTCGATTTTTCGGGCGGCATCGAAGACCCGGCCGTGCAGTATCTGGGCGGAGAGCTGGCCGAGGAATGCGGCGCACAAGGCCACATCGCGCAGCTTTCCGATGTTCCGCCGCGATCGCTGCTGAGCCGTATTACTGACCACTACATGCAGATCCTCGCCAATCAGGCACCGATTGGATTTGAGGCAGAGTTCGTCAACCAACGCGGCGCTTCGATCATGTATCGCGGCATCTTGCTGCCGTTTTCCAGCGATGATGAAACCATCGATTTCATTTACGGCGTCATCAACTGGAAAGAGATCGCTGATCAGGTTACGGCAGACGAGCTTTTGCTGGAAATCGACCAAGCGCTCGACGGCGAAGACGATGCTGATATCGCCGAAGACGAACCGCACAAACACCACAGCGATCCCGTCACCGATTGGGCGGATGCTCCGGCGGCAGAAACAGGCGAAGACGCTGCGGAATTGCTCTCCGATATCGAAGATGCGGATCACATCGAAGAAGCGGCTGACACCGAAGGCGCCATTCTCGACCTTGAGGTGGAGGCGGAGTTTGAGGAGAACTCAAATGACGATAATGTCGCGTCGCTTGGCGGGATCTTCGGCGGATCGGCCGATGACAGCGATCTGCCAATGCCTGATTTTGGCCAATACGGCCTCGACGATCCCGAAGACGAGGAAGAGGACGATACCGGCGCTGGATACAGCTTTGCCTCGCTGACAGATTTCATCGAAACGCCGACGAAAAAGGCAATCGATCTGGACGCGGAAGAATTCGATCCTGCTGACTATCAGGTCGAGAACGCCGACGAGGACCCTGTCATCGAAGAACCCGACGACGTTCTCGATCCAGTCGATTCGCAGCCTGTAAGCGAGCATGACTGGCGCAGCGATGCTGAGCCAGCCGACAGTGACGAAAGTGCCGAAGCGGATTGGGACGAGATTCGGGCGCAGATTGCTCCTGAAACCTCTCATGAAACCGAAAGCGTGGCTGATGCAACCGATGCAGCCGGCGATGGAGTTTGTGAAGGCGACGCCGAGGATAGCGACGCCGGTGAAAATCACATCGATGAGGGCAGCCCCGAAACACCGATCATTCAGCTGACCCCGCCGGAACCGTCCGCTCCGCAGCCAGCCATGGTCGAGCATTCCGACAGCCAGCTTGGCGAAGATGCAGGTCTGCACGATTTCCTTGCCTCGGCCCGCGAACTCGCGAACGAAGCCCGGATCAGCGAAGACCGCAGCCGCACTGCGCTCTATGCAGCAGTTGGCCGCGCCTACGACTTTTCGCTCGCGGCAAAGGGCGCACCGCAGGAATACCGCGAGCTCATCGAGGAAAACGGTCTGACCTATCAGGACCGCGCGCCGATGACCCCGGTGGTCAAACTGGTATTCGGCAGCGATTACGACAAAACCCGCCTGACCGAATATGCGGCCGTTTTGGCCCACGCCCACCGCCTTGAACTCGCGCGAGGAACGCTCGCTGCGTTCCTTGAAAAAACCGAAGGTGGGCTGAAAGGCATGGTCGCATCCGAACGCCGTATGCGGCGCGAGGAAACCGGCAAAACAGTCGAGCCGGAGGATGAAATCCGCCGCGCATTGGCTGAAAAACTGCGCGAACTGCAAGAACTCACGCTTGAGGCTATCTCGCGTGACGGCCCCGAATTCTCACTCGTGATGGTTCGCCGTGACGGCAATGGCGGTCTGTCAGTGGTGGGTGAAATCGACGAGGATATCCGGTTGATTGAGCGCGCGGCCAAAAAACTGGTCGGTTAAACAATTGACTGCAAACGTGCGGCAGTTGGCGCATGTTTGGCATCTTCAAGTATCGCAGGCCGCTGCTGGTCCAGCCGTTTTACGGCTACCGCAATGCTGAAACCCTTTTCCTACCGGTGCGTGCGCTTCGCGGTAAAGAGCCGGCTTTCAACGAAAGCGGCGCGCTTAAATCCTTCAGAACGATGCTGGGCCAATACGCCTCGCACGAGGTTGAAGGGCTGGAAATCGATCTCGAGTTTGAAACTGGCAGCGGCGATGTGATCCGCCGCAATGCGGTCACCAATGCCGAAGGTTTCGCCCATTTCGACATCTATTTTGATGATAAGCAGGACCTTCCGCTGCAATCCGGTTGGGACCGGGCGCGCCTTTCCTGGAGTGCACAGGGCGCGACCATTCCCGCAGGCGAGACCGAGGCTTTCGTGCTTGCACCGGGGCGCGAGGCTGGCATCGGCGTTATTTCGGATATTGACGACACAATTCTTGAAACGGGTATCACCGGATCTGCGCGGGCTATCCTGCGCAATTGGAAACGAGTGATGATCCAGATGCCGGGCCAACGTTCGGCGGTGCCCGGCGCGCACGGATTTTACGAAGCACTGGGCGGCCAACCGATCGCGTATGGCAGAGACGGCTCACCGCGTGCTGCATCAGTCCCGCAGGCCCGGCCCCGACCTGTATTCTATGTGTCGTCCAGTCCGTGGAACCTATTTGCCTATCTCGTCGCCTACAAACTGGACCGCGAAATGCCGCTTGGTCCGGTTATGCTGCGCGACTGGGGCTTTAACCGCAAGACATTGGGATCAAAGGGGCACGGATCGCACAAACAGGACGCGATCGAGCGCATTCTTGCGACCTATCCGCACCTGCGCTTTGTCTTGGTCGGCGATGATACACAGAAAGACCTCGTCGCGTTCGGAGCGGTTGCGGCCAAATCGCCTGACCGCATCGCGGCGATTTTCATCCGGCAGGCGGCAGGCGAAGCCTTGAGCGAGAAAGAAATCTCGGCAAAGACGGGCATTGAGAAAGCCGGCGTCCCGCTCTGGATGGGCGAAAATTACAGCACGGCGCATGAATTTCTGTCCGGTGCCGGCCTTGAACTGGACGCCCCGCTCAAAACGCTGGTAGAAACCGCGAGCGAAGGTACCAAACCGCCCGTCGCCGAGGATGCAAAAGCCGCCCGATGAGCACGGTCAAAACTGGAAAGAGGCGGCGCGTAATGGTCTGGACAATCGCGACAATCCTGATCGTTCTGGCAGGTGCGGGCGGCGCGCTGCAATTTGCGATCCAGCGCAATGGCCCTGCGGTGTTGAGCGTCGTTGACCGCGTTACAGGCGGCGCGCGCGAGGCCGAGCAGAAAGCGGTCGTTTCGACCGGGGATCACCCCCAGCAAAAGCTTGTGGTCTGGGGCCGCGACGATAGCGCAGCTGCGACAGGGCCGCTGCCCGTGCTGCTGTTTGTGCATGGCGGCAGCTGGCGGTCCGGCGACCCGGAGGATTACGGCTTTGTCGGGCGAGCATTTGTACCAGAGGGGTTCGTCGTTGTACTCGGCGGTTACCGCCTTGGTGAAGCCGGCGCCTATCCGGCCATGCTCGAAGACACGGCGCGCGCGATCGGATGGACCCACCGCGAAATCGCGCAATATGGCGGCGATCCCGACCGAATCGTAATCGCTGGTCATTCGGCAGGGGCATACAATGTCGTGATGGCATCGCTGGAAGATCGCTGGCTTTCATCACAGGGACTGTCGAAAGACGATATCGCAGGCGTTGCTGGGCTTTCGGGACCATACGATTTCTACCCGTTCGACAGCGAATCGACCATCGACGCTTTTGGAGAAGCGGCCAACCCGGAAGCGACGCAGCCGCTGGCCCATATCCGCAGCGACGCGCCGCCGACTCTGTTATTGCACGGTGAGAAAGACACGCTGGTTTATCCGCGCAATTCACGGCTGCTGAAAACGGAATTGTCGCAGGCAGGCACGCCCGCCGATGCGCATTTCTACCCGAATATGGAGCATAACGACCCGCTGATCTCGCTCGCCGCGCCGTGGCGTTCGCGCCGCGATGTTGCTGACCGGATCGCGCAATTTGCAAAATCCGCCGCATCGCGCGCGGCAGTTTCAGTTCCCGTTCAGGACGAAACCCGCTAGCACTGGCGGCATGACCGCTCTGCCCATCCCCGACCGAACAGCGCAGGCATTGCGCCTGGCCGCTTATGCACTGGCCCTCATGGCCAGTTTCATGATGGCGGCAGGCCCGCTCGCCGCGCAGTCGATCCTGCGCGATGCGGAAACGGAACAATTGCTGCAGGATATGGCAGCGCCGCTGATTGAGGCATCCGAACTGGAGCCGGGAAATGTCGAGATCGTGCTGATCAACGATCCGTCGATCAATGCCTTCGTGGCGGGCGGACAGGTGGTTTATGTCCATGCCGGGCTGATCAACGCCGCAGAAAACGCCAATGAAGTGCAAGGCGTAATCGCGCACGAACTGGGGCACATCACCGCCGGACATGTCGTCCGTTTTGAAGAACGGGTGCGCACTGCACAGGGCATTTCGATCCTTTCGCTGATCCTCGGTGTCGGGGCTGCACTGGCCGGAGCAGGCGACGCGGCGCTAGGCGCAATGATGGCGGGGCAACAGGCGGCTATGGGCAGCTTCCTTGCCTTTAATCGCAATCAGGAAGCATCCACCGACCTTGCAGGCGCGCGGTATCTTTCGGGCGCGGGCATTTCCGGGCGCGGATCGATCAAGTTTTTCGAACGCCTGCGGAACCTGGAAATTCGCGCCGGTTACAGCCAGGCCGACGATGCAGCCTACACGCGCACCCACCCGCTTTCCGGTGACCGCATTCAGGTTCTTCGCGACCTTTACCGGCAAGACCCCGCATGGGACGCGCCCGTTGATGCCGAACTTCAGGACCGGTTTCTGCGGGTGCGGGCCAAGCTGTATGGCTACCTTGCCGAGCCGAAACGCACGTTCAACATCTACCCGGAAAGCGACGCCAGCGTGCCCGCGCGCTATGCCCGCGCCTATGCCTATCACAAGGACGCGCAGGTCGAAAAAGCTCTGGCCGAAACGCAAAGCCTGCTCGCGCAGGAGCCGGACAATCCTTATTTCCTCGAACTCGACGGCCAGATCTTGCTCGAATCGGGCAGACCGGCAGAGGCGCTGGAGCCGCTGCGCCGCGCGACCGAGATGACGCGCAACCAGCCGCTGATCGCAGGCATGTTCGGGCACGCGCTGATCGCGACAGAGGACAAGGCAAACTATGCCGAGGCGGAACGCGTGCTGCGCGCAGCCGTGGCAAAGGACCGTTACAATCCGTTCGCATGGTATCAGCTGGGCGTGGTCTATGCCGCACGCGGTGATATGCCGCGCGCACGGCTCGCCAGCGCGGAACAGCAGGTGATGAACCGCCAGTACCCAGAGGCGCTGCGCAATGCGCAGGCGGCAGAGGCGGGGCTTCCCGTTGGATCGCCAGACTGGATCCGCGCGCAGGACGTCGCATTGCAAGCGCGCAGCGAACTGGAACGTTTGCGCGACGCGCGCTAATACCGGCGCAAACGCACCTGAACTACGGACCCCGACGCATGGCTATTTCTTTCCGCACCACCCTGCTGGTTTCGCTGCTTGCGCTGATCTTTGGTTTTGCGGGTGCAGCGGCGTGGTCGTTATCCGGCCTCGCCGACGACCGGACGCGCGCCTACATGATGGAAAATCCCGAAATCCTCGAAGAGATGGTCACCGCCCTGCAAACAAAGCAGGCGCGCGAACGGCTGGCTGATGTCGGCACGGAGGCTTACACCCCTTTTCCCGGCGCCGTGATGGGCAATCCCGACGGGTCGAAGGTGCTGGTTGAATTCACCGATTACAATTGCGGATATTGCGAAGCGAGCCTGCCCGATGTCACCCGGCTGATTGCAGAGGATCCCGACCTTAAAGTGGTGCTGCGCGAAATGCCGCAATTCGATGGCAGCGAGGCAGCTTCGCGGATGGCGCTCGCCGCGGCGATGCAGGGCAAATACAGCGAGTTTCACGCAGCAATGTTCAGAATGGGCCCGGCCAACGCACAAACAGCCGAACAAGTCGCGCAAAGCATCGGCATGGATGTCGATCGTGCCAAACGTGACGCGGTATCGAATGCAATCACCGCAGAGCTTGAGCGCAACGCTTCACTGGCGCAGGCGCTCGGCTTTACAGGAACGCCCGGCTGGCTTGCCGGGGATATCCCGATCAACGGCTATGTCGGCTTTGACCAGATGAAAGAGGCGCTGGATCGGGCCGGTCCGGCAATCGGCGGTTGATGCGCAAAGACAGTTTGCGAGGACGTTTCTTTGCGAAAGTCGCCGCGCTCGCAATATGCTGCGGCGCGCCCGCTGCGGCATCAACCAACGATGCATATGACGAGGTCAATCTTGCCAAGGAACGGGCGGCGATTGCGCAGTTTCAGACGATGGACCAGAAATTGCAGGATGCAGGCTGGCGCCTTGCCACGGGGAATGCCGCATTTTGCGAAAATGCGATACCGGCGACAGGGCTGCAATTGCAGGATCTCGCCAGCTACGCAAAACCCGATATCGCCCGCGCCGCGTTGGGAATGACCGGGAGTTTCGCAGTGCAAACCGCGGCGAGCGGATCGCCAGCCGCCGCCTCAGGCGCTTTCCCCGTCAACCGCGAGATAACGCAGATCAGCGGCGTGGACCTTAATCTTTGGGAAGCGCGGGACCGGCGCGACTGGCGGCGGTTAAAACGCGCGCATGACTGGATGGACAGCGAACTCGCCCGGACCCGCAAACTATCGGTGACTTTCGCCAACGGTGAAATGGTTACTCTGGACCCTGACATGGCCTGCGCCACCCGGTTTGAACTCGCCGCACGAAATAGCAGGGCCGTCGCCGATGGGCAGCGGGTCGTGATCGGCGCAGGCTTCGATGGATTTGATTATTCGCTGGATGCCTTTGCCGCCGGCGTCGCGCACGAATTGGCGCACAACCTTCTGCGCCACCGCGAATGGCTTGATCGCAACGGCCGCAAGCGCCGCAATGTGCGCGCGACGGAGCGCGAGGCCGACCGGCTGATGCCGTGGCTGCTTGCCAATGCCGGATACGACCCAGAAGCGGCCGCGACGTTCATGGAGCAATACCGGCCCGTCAGCGGCGCGGTGCTGTTCTTTGGCGGGTCGCATGACAAATGGCAGGACCGCGCTGATAGCGTGCGCGCGCAGCTTCCCCTGATACGCCAGCTGATGGAGCGCGAAAACGCAGCCGACTGGTCGGTCCATTTCCAGCGCCAGATCGATCCGTCCGAGGGATTGTAACAACGGGAAATTTCCTGGGGTTCTGCGCCAAAGCGGTTCGCCTATGCGCCGATAGTTTCGAAAACTTCCTGCAGTGCGCGGCAAAATCGGCTAACACGCTCCCCATGGCCGTGCTTCCAATCCAGCCAACGCCGTTTTTCGCGAGCAAGAACCGCGCGTTCTGGAACCTCCAGCTCGCCGGTTGGGGCGGCGCATTTCTGCTGCGCGCGGTGTCGGCGCTCGCCAATGGGCAGCCGCTTGATCTGCTCGCCATGATCCTCGTGACCACGATTACCGGATTTTCGATAACGCTCGTCCTGTCGGTCATTTACCGCCAGCTGATCGACCGCCAGCCGATTGTAACCTGGGGCATGACCGCCGTCGTGCTGATCGGCTCGGTCATCGTCTATGCCTCCATCGATGCGTGGGTGCAGGGCATTTATTACGGCATTGCAAGCGAAACCAGTTTTGCGCAGCGCCTGATCGGCCTGTCATACATTCCGCTGACATTGCTGGGCGGTTGGAGCGCGCTGTATTACGCGATCAATTTTTTCCTGACGGCAGAGCAGCAGGCGGACCGGCTTGAGCGGCTGGAGGCGCAGACAACCGCTGCGCAGCTTGCGATGCTGCGGTATCAGCTCAACCCGCATTTCCTGTTTAACACGTTGAATTCAATCAGCACGCTGGTCCTGCTGAAACAGACAGAGCCTGCCAATGCGATGCTGACGCGCCTTTCGAGCTTTTTACGCCACACGCTGATTGCCCAGCCGGGGAGCCAGGTTACGCTGGATCAGGAGGTCGAGACACTTGGCCTCTACCTTGATATTGAACGGATGCGGTTTGAAGAACGGCTGCGCACTCATTTCGATATAGAGGATAGGGCGATGAACGCCTGCCTTCCCTCGATGCTGCTGCAACCGCTGGTCGAAAACGCAATCAAATACGCGGTCAGCCCGCAGGAAGAAGGCGCGCGGATTTCTGTCGTCGCCCGCGTGGTGGGCGGACGCCTTCGCATGAGCGTTGAGGATAGCGGCCCCGGCCTCGACCTTGGCATCGATCCATCGATGGATAACGCGCTGTTCGATCCAAATGGCCTGCCGATTGATGGCCGGCCTGTATCCACCGGGGTCGGTCTGGCGAATATACGCAACCGTTTGACGCAGGCTTACGGTGACAAACACCTGTTTGAGACCCGATCAGAGCCGGGCGGCGGGTTTAAGGTATTGATAGAAATACCTTATGACCCGGTGCAGGCTGACGAACCCGAAGACACCTCCGGTTCAGATTCAAAATCAGACGATGACACCCCCGATGCAGCCGCCCCCGAAACGGCTGCGCACAATGTCATCACCCTTAACCCCCAACGCGCCATTGGATCATCCAAATGACAATTCGCACAATCCTGGTCGATGATGAAAAACTCGCCATTCAGGGCCTGCAGGTCCGGCTCGAACCGTTCGAGGATGTCGAGATTATCGACACCTGCTCAAACGGCCGCGAAGCGATCCGCAAGATCAAGACTGAAAAGCCCGACCTCGTTTTCCTCGACATCCAGATGCCCGGTTTCGACGGGTTTTCTGTCGTCAAAGGCGTGATGGAGATCGAACCGCCGCTGTTTGTCTTCGTCACCGCATTCGAGGAGCACGCAATCCGCGCGTTTGAGGCAAATGCCGTCAATTACCTGATGAAACCGGTGGACGAGGACAAGCTGGCTGACACGATAGAACGGGTGCGCATGCGCATCGCGGAGAAGAAATCCGCCGAAGATGCCGACCAATTGCTCGACGTGCTCGCCGAAGTGGCGCCGGATCGTGCCGCCGATTTCGGCGATACCGGCGAAACGGGGGCCGAACGGTTTGAAAAGCTCATCAATGTAAAAGATCGCGGCAAAATCTTCCGGGTGGAGGTCGAATCGATCGAGCATATTGAGGCCGCGGGCGATTACATGTGCATCTATACCGGCGACAATTCGCTGATCCTGCGCGAGACGATGAAAGACCTTGAGCGCAGGTTGGACCCGCGCAAATTCCAGCGCGTCCACCGCTCGACCATCGTCAATCTCGATCAGGTCCGTCAGGTAAAACCGCACACCAACGGCGAATGCTTTCTGGTGCTGGATTCCGGCGCAGAAGTGAAAGTCAGCCGCAGCTACCGCGACGTGGTTGCGCGCTTCATCTGATTGGCAGGCCGCGGCGCTTGAGACGCGGGCCAAAACCGGCCACATGGCGTCTATGACATTCACGCTCCCCGGCTTCGACCTCGCCCGCTTCATCCGCGACACTCTGGATGAGGATCTGGGTGTCGGGCTGGACGGCGGGGGCAAGGATGTGACCTCCGATAGCGTCATTCCGGCAGACGCGCGCTTTGCCGGCGTGATGGACAGCCGCGATCCCGTGGTGGTCGCCGGCCTGCCGCTGGCCGAGGCATTTTTTCGCCACCTTGATCCCGAGGTCGAGATAGAGGCGCTGGTCGAGGACGGCGACGCCGTAAAGGCGGGCACGGACCTGATGCGGCTGAAAGGCAATGCCCGCGCGCTGCTCACCGCAGAACGCAGTGCGCTCAACATTGTGCAGCACCTGTCCGGTATCGCGGCGATGACGCGCGAATATGTGGACGCGATGGACAATGCGCACTGCACTCTGCTCGACACGCGCAAAACACTCCCCGGACTGCGCGTGCTGGAGAAATACGCGGTGCGGATGGGCGGGGCGCAGAACCACCGGATGGGCTTGTGGGATGCCGCCATGATCAAGGATAACCACGTCGCGGTCGCAGGCAGCGTTGGCGAAGCGGTTCGCCGCGCACGCGATGCCGGGGTGAAGCCGATCATTTGCGAGGTGGACCGGCTCGACCAGATCGAACCGGCGATAGAGGCAGGCGCGCACCACCTGTTGCTCGACAACATGCCGCCCGATGTCCTGAAACAGGCCGTTGCAATGGTGGCCGGGCGCACCGCAACCGAAGCCAGCGGCGGCATCAATCTCGACACGATCAAGGCAAAAGCTGCGAGCGGGGTCGATTACTGCTCGGTCGGCAGGCTCACGCAAAGCGCCCCCGCCGCCGATGTCGGGCTGGATTTCACACCGCTATGAAAGCCCCGCTTTGAAGACGGCAAAAGGTCCGCGCCCTCTTTCCATAAAGCTGTTTGCCGCGATTTGCGCGCTGGCAGCTGTGATCGCGCTGGTTAGAGGCTTGCTCGATCCAATGGCGGTTCAAGCGACGTTCTGGTTTTATGCAGGCGTGATGCTCAGCCGCGATATGGCGATTGTCGCGCAATTCTCCCTCTTCACCATCGCGCTGATACCAATCATCTGGATCTACTTCATCGCAAGTCCCGCCGCGCGCTGGATCGTCGTATTCTTTGGGCTGGTGCGGCTGTGGCCCTATGCCGCGAACCCGTCCTACCTGCCTTATGCAGCGCAGAGTGATCCGATGGAGCTTGCCGCACCGGTGTTGCAGATTATCGCAATCGCGCTGCTGTTTACGTCCGATTCCCGCCAATGGTTCGTCTCAAGGGGCAATCATGCTCAGACCGTTTAGTGCTCTCATCGCGCTCGCCGCCCTTGCCGTGCCTGCATTAGCGCAGGCGCAGGCTTATCAATGCCGCGCGCCGCAGGTTTCCAGCGTGCCGCAGGTCAGCCCGAACAGCCGCCCGCGCCAAATGCCGGTGACCGGCTATACAATGGCGCTCAGCTGGTCACCGGAGTTTTGCAAGCCGCGGCAGGACAGTCGCTCTCACAAGGTCCAGTGTTCGGGCGACAATGGCCGGTTCGGGTTCGTTGTTCACGGATTATGGCCGCAGGGCGCAAATGGCAGGTGGCCGCAATGGTGCCAGGCGCGCCAGGTCCTTACTCCGCGAGAGGTGCGCCGCAATATGTGCATGATGCCGTCCGCCAGCCTGATAGCGCGCCAATGGGCAAAGCACGGCGGCTGCATGACCCGCCGCCCCGAAACCTATTTCAAAGTCACGCGCATCTTGTGGGACAGCCTGCGCATCCCCGATTACGATCGGATCAGCCGCGAAGACGATCTGACCGCAGGCCGCATCCGAAAGGCCTTTGCCGATGCCAATCCGGGCTGGAGCGCCGCGCAGGTCGGCGTGAAGCTGAACGAGCGCGGCTGGCTGCAGGAGATCCGGCTATGTTACGGAGCGCGCTTTCGCCCCACCCGCTGCGATGATCGCCGCTATGGCGCGCGCGATGGTGTGCGGGCGAAGATATGGCGGGGGCTTTGAGCGAAATTTGATACATATCAATGCGCGCCGCCTTTGACACCGATAGCCTTGGACCATGATCAACATCGAAAAACTCTCCGAGAATGCCCACCTCATTGTGGTGATGGAGAAATTCCATCAGGCCGATGCCGAGAAAATTATCGAATTCGCAAAATCACGCGAGGAGGCCGGTGGCGGCGGCCATCTGCTTGCCGACCTCACCGCGATGGCGGGTTTCACATGGTCCGCTGTCTCGGTCGAATTGGCGCATATCCCTACCCTGATGAAGTGGGTCTACGGCCTTGAGAGGATCGCAATCATATCCGATGATGACTGGATACGGACCGCCTCGCGGCTGGAAAGCGCCTTGCTTCCGGGTGTAACCTACGAAGTCTATGACGATGACGAGGCGGATGCGGCGCGTGCATGGATCATGGAAGAAGCAGAGGGTCCGCACACAGGCGCATTCCGCGAGCTTGATATCGGCAAACCGGAAATTGCCGCATTCGAGCTTTCGGGCCGCCTCGATCGCGAAGAATCCGAACGCGGTGTGGCAATGGTGCGCGCACGGATGGCGGAAGACGATTGCTCGCGCCTGATGATCGTCATCAAGCATTGGCATGGCTTCGATCCCGACACACTGCTCAGCAGCGCCGTGGCGAGCGGCAAGCTAGATTTGATCGGCAAGCTGGATCGATATGCGATTGTCGGGGGTCCGAAGTGGATCGGCAGCATGGCAGGTGTGGTGGGAGCGCTGTTGAAACCGGAAATCCGCGCGTTCGATCTCGACAAGCGGGATAAAGCGATTGCTTGGCTCGGCGGCTAAAAAACATCAACCTCTGCACCGCATGAATCGCAGTGGTTCTTCAATGGCCAATTGATCGGAAAAAGAGGGGTGATAGCCGAGTAAAATCGGTCGCCACACTCGAAGCACCGCACCGAGATTGCCGCATATAGACCCAAGCCAAATGCGAGAAGAGCCAGGATTGGCCCGACAATAAACAGAAGAAGCACCGAAAGAAGCACAATGCCCGTGTCTGGAATTGCAAGGCTTACAATGATCGGCACTGCAAAGAGCAAGACGGCACTGTAGCTGGCCCATGTCATCAATCGGCTTAGCCATCTGATGCGCGATTCTGAATGCCCCTCCATTTATCGCCGCGCTTTGAAAAATTCGCGCAGCAACTCTGCCGCCTCATCCTCTCCCATGCCCGAATAGACCTCAGGACGGTGGAGGCATTGTTCTTGCTCGAACACGCGCGCGCCGTGTTCCACCGCGCCGCCTTTCGGATCGCTGGCGGCATAGTAGAGCCGTCCGATCCTCGCATGGGAGATCGCACCTGCGCACATGGCGCACGGCTCCAGCGTGACATACAGATCGCAGCCGGTCAGGCGTTCTTGGCCAAGCGTTTCCGCCGCCAGTCTCAGCGCGCGTATCTCTGCATGGCCGGTCGGATCGGGCGGATTGCGGGTGGCATTGGCGGCCACCGCGATCACTTCGCCGCCCGAAACGACAGCGGCGCCGACAGGCACCTCGCCCGCCGCCGCCGCATCGCGCGCCGCATCAAGGGCGCGCAGCATCGGTGCAGGGACCGGCCAACGTGTAACCGGCCCCGTCACCACTTTATCTGCTTACTCGTCGCCAGTGACTGGCTCGCCTTCGGCATCATCCTGATCGACGTCCACGTCGAGCGTTGGCGCTTCGATGTTGGTGTCAACATCCACATCAGCCGGCTCCACGTCGAATTCCGGCATGTTGCCTTCGGACACTTCCACTTCGGGCAGTTCCATTTCTTCGGTCTGGTCCACGTCACATGCCGTGAGAGCAAAAGTGGCTGCTGCGGCGAATGCGGCGGTGGTTATCTTTTTCATTATCCATCCCCTAAATTAGATCCGGTGCTGGATGGGCACTGAAAGAGTTGTAGCATTTCAATAGGCAAGCACAACTGGAGCGTCGAATAAAACATTCCGGTCGCGCCGCGCTGGGCGAGTTTGCTTGACGATTCGCAAGTGCCCGGCTATGCGCGCCGCTTTCCGGGATAACCCGAATTTTTGGGCCGCCGAATCGCTGGCAGCCTCCAACTGTGAACAGATGAGAGATATCATGTCGCGTATTTGCGAACTGACCGGCAAGGGTCGCCAGGTGGGCAACAATGTCAGCCACGCCAACAACAAGACAAAGCGCGTCTTCCTGCCGAACCTGCAGAACGTCACGCTGCTTAGCGAAAAGCTTGAGCGCGGTTTCAAGTTCCGTGTTTCAACCCACGGTCTGCGTTCGGTTGAGCACAATGGCGGACTGGACAACTGGTTGCTTAAAACCAAGGACGAAAAATTGTCCTCGCGCGCGCTCAAGGTAAAGCGTGAGCTGAAAAAGGCTGCCAAAGCCGCCTAAGGCTAACACTGTAATTCAATTGCCAAAAGGCGCGCAGGGCAACCGCTCTGCGCGCCTTTTGCGTGTGCGCCGGCTATTTCACGGCAGCAGGATCGAAAACCAGTTTCACCACCAATGTGCGCTGGATAGCGGCGAGATTGTCATCCGCAATCAGCCACACCTCTACCATACCATTCGCCGCCGGGCGCACAGCCAGCCCTTCATAATTTTCACGCGGGATAACGCCTGTCAGATCCAGCGCAATTTGCGGAGCCCAGGCCTGCGCCTGTCCGGCAGCCGGAGCGGGTGCAATCGCAATCTTGCTCTCGAACGGGGGCATGCCGCCCGCAACAGCGACGTTGCGCAGCAGCAGCAGCACTCTGCCATCGGGCAATTGCGCCAGATCGGTGGCGCCGTGCCCCTCTACCGGGGTAAGGTAGGCAAAGGTCTCGTAGCCGGGCGCGGCGACGGGATCTGAGGCAAAGATCAGTCCAGTCCGGTCCCCTTCTGGCAAAATCATGAACCGCCCGTCATCCAGCCGGACCATCCCCTCTGCCCCAGAATTGTCGCTCCAGCCCAGCGCCTCGGCATCCAGGTCCACCGCGCCGGTCGGCTCATGATCAGGGGAATAGCGATGGATGGCGTGATCGTTTTCAAACGCCAGCCAGTATGTGCCGCTCGCCGGATCGCGGGTCGCCGCCTCGATATCGACCAGTCCATCCTGCCGGTCGGAGATTATCGGCTGAAGCGCGATTTCATACTCTTCGCCGCGCAGATCGGGGCGAGTAAACCCGAACCGTCCGCCGCGATCGGAAAAGCTGACAAACCGCGTGCCGGTCGGCAGCATTAAAGCGGAATATCCGCCGAACAGGAGGCTGCGCTCTCCGCGATAGTGCCACACGCCCGCGACGCTCCATCCCGGAGTGCCGGTTTCGCCCGACCCCTGAATTTGCGTGACTTCGATGCGGTCAGGCGGCGCCCATGTGACCGGGGTTCGGACAAAGGTGCCGGGCGCGCAAATCACCGCAATCAGGATCGCCGCGATCAGGCGGCGCTTGCTGCGCATTTTAGCTCATGGGACCGGTAAACAGCAGCGGATCAAGCCGCGCATCGTTCCATTTGAGGCTCCAGTGCAGATGCGGGCCGGTGGCGCGGCCGGACGCACCGACATTGCCGATATACTGCCCCTGTTTGACCTCATCCCCCTCGCTCACAGCGATCTTAGATGCATGAAGGAATGCACTGTTTAGGCCGTTACCATGGTCAATGATGATCAGCCCGCCTTCAAGACTGAACCCGGTGCGAGCGAGCACGACGACGCCCTGCGCGGGAGAGGCAAACGGCACACCATTTCCCGGCGCGATATCGATGCCCGAATGATAGCTGCCCGGTTCGCCGCGATAGATGCGCTGCCGGCCAAAACGGCCCGAAATGCGCCCTTTTACCGGCCAGGCGAAATCCTGCTTCCAGCCGTGCGCACCGGTGGTTTTTGCGCGTGCGCCTTGGATCGCGTTCCATTCCGGCTCGCGCTTTTTCCACCACGCCTCGCTCGTCCCGCCGCCGCGTTTCGCGACATTGACCCGTTCAATCTGCCACTTGCGCGGTGCCACGGTGATTTCTTCGGAATAGGTGCTGCCATCGCTCAGTTCCGCCCATAACGTCAGCGCATCCGGGCTGTCACGGTCAAACGCCGCAAAGAATGACCGGTCGTCTTTATCATAAGCGAGCGACTGGTCGCCCAGCTTTGCCCTGCGAGTGCCTGCGGGGACGGTGCCGCGGATCCAGCCGCCCTGCGTCAGCTCTCCGGCATAGGAAAATTCTGGCGGAGCGGCGAGTTTTTCAATTACGGCCACCGCGATGGGCGGAGGCTGGGTTTGTGAAGGCTGGGTTTGCGCAGATTGGGCGGCCGGGGCGGGGGTAGAGCCATCGGCAGCAGGAGCGGCCGCCAGATTGGGCTGTCCGGCGCTGGCACAGCTCATCAATCCGGCAAAAGCCACGCTGACCAGTCCCAGCGGCACAAAACGATGCAGCATTGACCTATCCCTGATCGAGCAGGCGGCGGGTCGCGATATCAGGCGATGCATACGCCTCTTGGTGCTCGGCGCTCCAATACCGCAAATCTTCAAGCGGGATGACCTCGCCCGACACGGCGCAAAACACGTGCTGGCCAGGGCGCAGCACGCGGAAACTGCCGGGCGCGTAATACAGCTTTGCGGCTTTATCGCCGGAGGACATCAACATGGCTTCTCTTCTAACAGTACAGGGTCAGTCAAACAAATCGTCCTGACGCGCGGACGTTCCGGCCTTCGCGCGCGGTTTCGACTTTGTGCGCGGTGTCGCAGGCTGGCCAGGTTGAGCAGGGCTGTCCGCAGCGCCGGTATGCACATCAAGCACATCATCCTTGAATCGGAGCTTAAGCGCGGCCTCTTTTTGCGCCTGCACTTTGCTCGTCATCGCCTTCCCGGCTGCGTCGGTGACGATGGCATAGCCGCGCTGCAGCGGTTTTTCAGGGTGAAGCTGCTCAGCGAGACGGGAAAGCGCCGCCAGCTGGTCGCGCCCGGCAGAAATCGGCCGTTCAATCAACGCAGGGGTTAGCCGTGCCTGGTCCAGCCGCCGCTTTGCATCCGACCATGAACGGGCAAGCATTTGCGGCGAAAGACGCGCTTGCACGCCGGCCAAACGCTCCCGCCCCTGCCCCGCGCGGTCCATCAGGCCGCGCCTAAGCCGCTCCGCCAGATCATCGAGCCGCTGCGTCTGCGCCTGCACGACCTGTTCGGGCTGTGGCAGGCGCCGCACGCGCGCCTCCAGCCGTTCCCGGCCCAGTTCCACCGGGCGATAGACAGCGCGGCGCTGGCGAGCCGCAAAATCGGCCAGTGCCGCATCCAGATCGGCGCGAACAGGAACCGCCATTTCCGCCGCCGCTGTCGGGGTTGGCGCGCGCCTGTCTGCGGCATGATCGGCCAGCGTCGTATCGGTCTCGTGACCGACCGCCGAAATAACCGGAATGGTACACTCGGCGATGGCGCGAACCACTGCTTCTTCGTTGAAGCTCCACAAATCCTCGATCGAGCCGCCGCCGCGCGCGACGATCACCACGTCTGGGCGCGCCACCGGGCCAGCTGCAGGAAGCTCAGAAAACCCGCGAACAGCGCCCGCGACCTGATCAGCCGCGCCCTGTCCCTGCACCAGCACAGGCCAGACGATGACGTGGCTGGGGAAACGGTCGGCAAGGCGGTGAAGTATGTCACGTATAACCGATCCGGTTGGCGAGGTGACGACACCGATAGTCTTGGGCAGAAATGGCAGATCGCGCTTTCGCTCCCGCGCAAACAGCCCCTCTGCCTCCAGCCGGGCGCGAGTTTTTTCAAGCAGGGCGAGCAGCGCGCCCTCGCCTGCCATTTCCAGACTCTCGATCACAATCTGGTATTTCGAACGCCCGGCATAGGTCGTCAGCTTGCCGGTTGCGATAACCTCCAGCCCGTCTTCCGGCACGAATGCCAGCCGGTTCGTGTTGCCGCGCCACATTACCCCGTCCAGCACCGCTTTGTCGTCTTTGAGGGCGCAATACAGATGCCCCGACGCCGCGCGCTTTACTCCCGACAGCTCGCCGCGCAGGCGCACATGACCAAAACGGTCCTCCACCGTGCGTTTCAGCAGCGATGAAATCTCGGTGATCGAGAGCGGCTGGGCGTTGTCGCCCTGCGCCACGCGCGCTACCAGCCTGTCATTGTCTGAATTGGAGGGCTCGCGAGCCATGAATATCCTTCTGCTGGGGTCCGGGGGACGCGAACATGCTCTAGCATGGCAGCTGGCGCAATCCACCAGCTGCGATCACCTGTACGCAGCTCCGGGAAATCCGGGAATCGCTGAGTGCGCCGAGATTGCAGATGTGGAAGCAGGCGATCACGAGGCGTGCATCCGGTTCTGCGGCGCGCAAGATATCGCGCTGGTCGTTATCGGTCCCGAAGCGCCGCTGGTGGACGGTCTGGCCGACAGTTTGCGCGCTGCGGGCATCGCCGTTTTCGGCCCATCCAAAGCCGCCGCCCAATTGGAAGGATCGAAAGGTTTTACCAAGGATTTGTGCGAGCGCGCGGGTATCCCCACCGGCGGATATGTGCGCACAACTTCGCTCGATCGCGCGGTGGCAGCGCTCGACAACTTCACAGCGCCCTATGTGCTGAAAGCCGACGGTCTTGCAGCGGGTAAAGGCGTGGCAATCGCCCCGGACCGCGAAGAGGCTGAAGCGGCGCTTTCCGACATGTTTGGCGGCAGTTTCGGCGAAGCGGGCACGGAAGTTGTGATCGAGGAATTTCTTGAGGGCGAGGAAGCCAGTTTCTTTGCCATCACCGACGGCACCTCCATTGTCCCCTTCGGCACGGCGCAGGATCACAAGCGCGTCGGTGAAGGCGACACCGGCCCCAACACCGGCGGGATGGGCGCGTATTCGCCCGCTCCGGTCCTCACACCGGCGCTGCAGCAACGCGCTATCGACGAGATTATCCGCCCCACGGTCGATACGATGCGCGCCGAAGGGATGCCCTATTCCGGCGTACTGTATGCAGGGCTCATGCTGACCGAAAGCGGGCCGCAGCTGATCGAATACAATTGCCGTTTTGGCGACCCCGAATGCCAGGTGCTGATGATGCGGCTGGAGAGCGATCTGGCGCAAATTATGTTTGCCTGCGCATCGGGTGAACTGGATGCGGTGAAGCCCGAATTTTCGGCGAAAACGGCACTGACTGTGGTCATGGCGGCGCAGGGGTATCCCGGCACTCCGGCCAAAGGCGGCGCAATCGACCTTGGCTCTGCCGAAACCGGCGGCGCAAAGGTTTTTCACGCAGGAACATCCACAAGCTCCTCTGGTCTGGTGGCAAACGGAGGGCGCGTTTTGAACGTCACGGCGACCGGCGCGAACGTAACCGAGGCGCAGGAGGCCGCTTACGAAGCGGTCGATGCGATCAGTTTCGAAAGCGGGTTTTGCCGCCGCGATATCGGCTGGCGCGAAGTGGAACGTGAACGCGGTTAGGCGCGAAGCTCTGTAAAAGCGGGATCAAGCACGCCATCGGGATCGCCTGCGAGGCGGCTCTCCAATTCCGCGGTAAGCCATCGCCGGAACGCACGCACTTTGGCTGAATGCCGCCGCACTTCTGGATAGACCAGCTGGAATATGCCTCCCGGCCAGACAATAGCATCGCCGATCCGTTTTAGCCGCCCGTCAGCCACCTGAGAGACAAACAGCGCCGGTGCGAGGATCGCTATGCCGTTCCCGCTCATCGCGGCGGCGGCGTCCAGCACCTGGGAATCAAACTCGAGTCCGCGCGGCAGGTTTGCACGGTCCGCAGGCCCGCTATTCGGGCAGCGATCCGTATCCCACACTTGCCACCACGCCGTGCCCGGCGAAATGCGCAGGCCCTCGGGCGTTTCCGGATCTGCACCCCGCAGTTCCGCGTGCTGCGCGATAAATTCAGGGCTGGCAAATGGCGCAATGCCGAGCCGCATTAGGAAGTGCGATTCAAGACCGGGATCGACCGTGCGCGACAGCCTGATAGCCACATCGGCCTCACCCGCATCCAGATCGGCATAGCGGTCACTCACCTCGATACGGACCGCTATGCCCGGATTGGCGAGTTGAAAAGCGCCCAGACGCGGCGCGAGGAAATTGGTCGCCAAAGTTTGAAAGCACGCGATCGAAAGCACCGCATCCTCGCTTTCATCAAGCGAAGAAAATGCGCTTTCCATCGATGCAAAAGCCCGCGCGATCTTGGGCGCGAGGGCTTCACCCGCCGGGGTCAGCTCCATGAAGCGGCCTTCGCGTTTGAACAACACCGTGCCAACGCGCTGTTCAAGGTTCCTGATCTGATAGCTGACAGCCGCCTGGGTGAGGCCCAGCTCCTCCCCTGCGCGGGTGTAATTGCGGTGCCGGGCCGCTGCCTCAAATGCGCGGATCGCGGTAAGGGGCGGCAGGTTACGCATAAAGTCATCATAAGGTCAGCTTATGATTTTGGCTAGCTTTTCATTCGGTTTCGAGCGGCCCCGGGTTCACTTTGTGCCGGTCACTCATGAAGGAAACCGATATGAAAACACTTACTCTTGCCATCGCTTTGACGCTGGGCATGGCGCTGGGCCTCACCGCTTTTCCCGCCGCTGCCGATACAGGCGCGAACACGGTCGCAGTCCCCTATCACGACCTCAATCTGGGCCACGCCGAGGGGCGGGCGACGCTGGATAGACGGATCATGGGCGCTGTTAGAAAAGTATGCAATGTGCGCTGGACCCGCTCTGCACGGGCGGCCACGCAGGCACGGGAATGCATGAGAGAGACGATGGCGCAAATCGCCCCCTTGCGCGCCCGCCTGATCGCGCAGGCCGATGCGAAAACGGTCAGTGCAGAGCTTGCACACAAGTCCACCTGATCGTGAGAGCCTCGCCCGCTTGTTCCCCTCGGGCGGGGCTTTTTCGCATAAAGACGCGGCGCATTTGATTTGGGTCAAGGCGCGTAACTCGCAGCGGTGGTTTAACTTGGGCCATGATCAAGCCAACATTCGCCCTACTCGCCGCGCCGCCAGTGTTTCTCGCTGCGCTTCTTTCAGCCTGTCAGACCGGCGCGCCCATTGCCGCCGTCGCCAGCGCATCGGTTGCGCCCGATCCCCCGGCCTTTGTCGAGGCGGCTTGCGGCGGGTGCCATGCAGTCGAACCGCCATTCCTGTCGCCGAACCCTGCTTCGCCCACGTTCGAGGCAATTGCCAACACGCCGGGCGTGACCGACGAGACGCTGGAAAGCTGGTTGAAAGACGCGCACAATTACCCCGAAGTCATGGATTTCGACCTTACAGATGAGCAGGTCAAAACCGTGGCAGACTATCTGCTGACGCTGCGAACGGACGATTACCGCCCGATGCAATAGATCGGGCATCTGTTTTTTTGCACTGCGGCGCCGGTTTGGCTGCGTTGTCGTTTCACGTTACTTGCAAGGCAGGTTGCAACGCTCGCAGTTTGCTCATACTTTAATCAGGGGTTGCGTTGAGAAGGGGGTTCTCAATGCCGTATCGTTATTCGCATTATTTTGTCGGCGCTGTGCTGCTGGTCATCGTGGCAGGTTTCTGGGGAAGCTATTTTGCCAAGGTCGGAGGTGCGATGCCGGTCGCATTTCACGTCCATTCGATTTCATCGATGGCCTGGTTGCTGCTGCTGATCGTTCAGCACCTCTCCATTCACAAACGCAAGAACGCGCTGCACCGGCAGATGGGCAAAGCCAGCTTTGTGCTGTTCCCCTTTCTGATCCTCGGCTTCGTGATGATCATCAATGTGACAATCGCCTCCTGGCGCGAGGGCGGTGAGTTCATAACCCTGATGGGACCGGCGTTCGGAATCGGAATGGTGATCGCAATTGCGGCCTATCTCACGCTGTTCTATCTGGCTTTAAAGCACCGGCGGAATATCAAGCTGCATGCGGGCTACATGCTGGCGACCCCTGTGATCCTGTTCGAATCGCCTTTCAGCAGAGTCATTGGCAATTACCTCCCTTGGATGAATGTGATTGGCAGCGAAGGGCCGCATGCCATCCTTGATACAATCGCGATTTCGGATGGGATCATGTTCGTGTTTGCCATGGCGCTCTATTTCATGGATCGCAAACACGGAGCGCCGTGGCTTGTGGCGGCCTTTTTTGTCGCCCTTCAGGCGGTGCTGATGTGGTTCGGCCCATGGATATCGCTGTTCGCCACCCTGATGAACGCTTATGCTGCGCTTCCGGTGCCGCTCACCTGGGCGCTTGGCCTGGGACTGGGCGCAGGAGTAGCATGGCTTGGCTGGGAGGCGGGCAAGCCGCCGCGCGCACGTCCCGCCGCCGCAGCTGCCTGACAAAGGTTGCGCCTAATTCCCGGATAAGCGGCGCGTCATAAACTGCGCACCGCTCCTTCCCATGTCCGGCCAGCCCTATTCGATCCGAATACTGCGGTGCCTACAGGTTGTCGGCCATCAGCTTTTTCATGTCGATCTCTGGCCGCGGGCCGTAATGGGAGATTACTTCGGCAGCGGCCAAAGCGCCGCGTTTGAGGCAATTTTCCAGCGGTTCATCCTTGGCAAAGCCCGACAGGAAACCGGCGGCGAACTGGTCGCCTGCGCCGGTCGTGTCGACCACCTTGTCGACCGGCTTGGCGGCCACTTCGGCGCGCGTTCCATGCGCAATCGCCACTGCGCCTTTCTCGCTACGGGTTGCGACCAACACTGGCACTTTGTCCGCCACCGCCTCAAGCCCGGCTTCAAAATCATCTTCGCCAGTCAGCGTTGCCAGCTCGCTTTCATTGACGAAAAGAATATCGATCACGCCGTCTTCGATCATGGCGCGGAAATCATCGCCGTGGCGGTCGATCACAAAGCTTTCGCTGGCGGTGAAAGCGATTTTGCGGCCCGCTTTCCGGGCCACTTCGATGGCGCGGCGCATGGCGCGGCGCGGTTCTTCGGGGTCCCACAGATACCCTTCTAGATAAAGGATGGCCCCGCTTGCGATCAGCTCTTCATTCAGCGCGCTGGCGGGGAGGAACTGGCCTGCACCAAGAAACGTATTCATCGTCCGTTCGCCATCGGGAGTGACGAAGATCAGGACGCGGCCCGTCGCAGGTTCCCCTTCACGGGCGGGCGTGTCGAAATCGATGCCGGTGGCGCGCATGTCATGGCGAAACACCTTGCCCAGCTGATCGTCCGCAACCTGCCCGATGAACGCGCATTGCAGGCCGAGCGTGGAAAGGCCCGCCAGCGTGTTGGCTGCCGATCCGCCCGAAAGCTCGCGCGCAGGCGGCATTGCACCATACAATTCATCGGCACGCGCTTCATCGATAAGGGTCATGCCGCCGCGATTGAGCTGCAGCTCCTCGATCAGTTCTTCTTCGCAAGAGGCAATTACATCCACCACGGCATTGCCGATGGCGATCACGTCATAACGTGGCTGGGTCAATTGGGGACATCCTGTTCAGTTCAAAGCGTGGTTTCGCCGATCCGCCTAGCGGGCCGAGGGCGCAAGGCCAAGGGTTAGATGGGCGCCTGTTTGCCATTTGACATCGCTGCCGCCGCGCACCATTCGAACCTAGTGACTGCCGTTTTTTCCTCTCTGGCCAAGGCTTTCGGGCAGCTCGGCGATCCCGCGATACTGCGGATCGCCGCGCAAAGCATCGGGATCACTATAATGCTCTTTGTGCTGAGCGGAGTTGGGCTGTATTTCGCACTCGAATACGCATTCGCCTATGCCGGATGGGATGCAGGCGGATTTGCGCAGGCCGCCGCGGCCGCGATCATCGCCATTCTTGCGTTCTGGTTCCTGTTTCGCATCGTTGCGCTTGCCGTGCTGCAATTCTTTGCCGACGGTATCGTTGCGGCAGTGGAGGCGCGCCATTATCCCGATCAGGCCGACAAAGCGCGCCCGTTGCCGCTGCCACAGGACATCGCGAATTCGCTGCGCGGTTTGGGCCGGGCAGTCGCATTCAACCTGATCGCCCTGCCCTTTGCCGCCGTGCTGTTGTTCACCGCAATCGGACCCGCAATTGTGTTTCTGGCCGTCAACGCGGTGCTATTGGGACGCGAGCTGACGGACATGGCGTGGCTGCGTCATAGCGGCGGTGTGCGGCGCCCAAACCCGGTTTCCGCCCCGCAGCGCGTCATGCTGGGAGCGGTGATCGCGGCAATGATGCTGGTTCCGTTTCTCAACCTGATTGCGGCAATCGTGGGCGCGGCGGCGGGTGCGCATTTGACCCACCATGCAATGCGTTTCAAAGGGGGCGAAAATGCGTAATCTATTCGCCCTAATGATCCTGTTGGTCCTGCCTGCCTGCGCTGGCGGAGGCTTCATACCCGCTCCCTCGAATGCGCCGGTATTTCAGGGCGCGGGTAACGCAAGGGCGGCTCCTGCCCCTAACCCTGCTGTTCGTCAAAATGTCGGCCCTGCGGACCTTATCGGATTGACAGCAGGGGCATTAAAATCGCGGTTTGGGCAGGCCCGCATCGACCTTGCCGAAGGGGATGCGCGCAAACTGCAATTTGCAGGCCGGTCCTGCGTGCTCGACATCTACCTTTACCCAGGCCAGCGCGGCGTCCAGCCGGTCTCTTCCCACGTCGCGGCCCGCCTTAAAGATAGCGGCAACGCGGTCGATCCCGGCTCCTGCGCGGCGGAAATAGGGCGGCGGTAACCCGGTCTTAAGCACATTCGTGCAATAGCCTGCGTGAAACACCTAAGGGGTTTGACTGGGTTATGACGACACATTTCACTGAACTCGCACAGCGCGCCGCGGCGGATGGCGTAATTTCGCCCGAGGAATTGCTGGGCCTGCGCCGGCAAGGCTGGGGCGACGGACTGATGACGCGTGAGGAGGCGGAAGCGATTTTCGCGGTGAACAACGCGCTTAACGAACGCAGTGATGACTGGTGCGATTTCATGGTCGAGGCCGTCGGCGAATATGTGCTCAATGGCACCCAGCCGCGCGGACAGTGCGATGCCGAGGAAGCCAATTGGCTAATCAAACAGGTCGATCACGATGGCATCGTCGAGAGCAAGGCAGAGCTCGAAACGCTCGTCGCCATCGTCGAAAAAGCGCAAAATGTGCCTGATACGCTGAAGAATTATGTCCTCGCGCAGGTGGAAAAAGAGGTCCTGACCGGAACTGGCCCGACCCGCTGCGGCGGTGAACTGTCTTCCAACCACATCTCGGCCGCCGAAGTCCGAATTCTGCGCCGCGTAATCTTTGCAAGCGGCGGCCACGGCCCTGCGGCAGTCAGCCGGTTTGACGCAGAGATGCTGTTCCGCCTGAAAGACGCGACCCTGGCCGAAGACAATGCGCCCGAATGGGATGACCTATTCCTCGACGGGGTGGCCAATTTCCTCAAAGGGTTCATGCACACGGGCGCGCAAATCAGTCATGATCGCGCGGTGGAACTGGAGAAATTCGTCGCCGATAATACGGTCAATGTCGGTGGTTTCATGGCCCGCGCAGCTCGCGAAGCCCCTCAGGTCGCTAACCATTTGGGCAAGGTATTCGGCAAACGCACCGACGCGCCCGGCTTTACTGAAAAGGCTGCGGCAGGAGAGGTCATCACCGATTTCGAGCAGGACTGGCTTGAAAAGATGGTCGATGCCGACGGCGAAGTAGACGAGCTTGAACGCCGCCTGATCGCCCGGATCATCGACGAAGGTTAAACGTCAGGCATCAAAATCGAGCGGGGCTTCGGCTCCGCCTTCCTTTGGTAGCGGACCTTTCGGAGGCACCGCTGGCACGGCGATGCCAGCCTCGGGCGGTTTCTTCTTTGATCTGCGAGCGAGCCGGTCTGACAAATCCCGCAAAAACGCAATTTCAGCTTTCAGGAAAATCCGTTCCGACTGGCTCTTTTCCCGCGCGAGCTTCACTGCGAGTTTGTCGATCTCGGCATTGACCAAACCGGGCGCGGTAAACTCGCCCCGCGGACGGATGAGCGAAGACCGGCGGCGACGCTTTTCCGCGTTCCGCATTATGTCTTCATAGCGTTTATTAAATTCGGGTTTCGGCTCATCCATGTCGGTGCATTAGCACAGCAACACACTTGGCGCCAGATTACTCGTGGTCGGTGGGCCGTGCCATCAGACCATAAAGCTTTCACCGCACCCGCAGGCGCCTTTTGCATTGGGGTTTTCAAAAACGAAACCTGCGGTGAAATCGTCTTCGCGCCAGTCCATTGTTGATCCGACGAGATACAGCACGCTCGCTCCGTCAATGTAGAAAATGCCGCCGGGCGTTTCGATTTTCTCGTCGAATTTGGCCTCTTCTGTGACGTAATCGACTGAATATGCGAGGCCCGAGCAACCGCGACGCGGCGTCGACAGTTTCACGCCGATTGCATCACCGGGCGCTTGGCTCATAAGGTCGGCGATACGCTGCTCGGCGCCCTTCGTCAGGACGACCGCGGCTGGCATCTGCCGGGTTTTGGTGGCTTCGTTGGCATCGTGCATCACAGCATCCCTAGTTCTAGCCGAGCTTCGTCGGACATTTTTTCCGGGCTCCACGGCGGATCCCAGACCAGATTAACCTCGGCATCGCGAATGCCCGGCACGGATGAAGCGCGCAGTTCCACCTCTCCCGGCATGGTTTCGGCAACCGGACAATGCGGCGTTGTGAGCGTCATGGTAACGGTCGCGTCCGCCTCGTCATCCACCTCGACACCGTAAATCAGGCCAAGATCGTAGATGTTCACCGGAATTTCGGGATCGTAAATTTCCTTTAGCGCGTCGATCACCGCAGTCTGCAAATCGCTGCCCGCGCCGCCCACCGGACCTTCTGCGGGTTTCTGGTGCAGGAACCCGTCAAGGTAATCTCGTTTGCGCGGCTCGACCGCCATGTCGGGATCAATCGCATCGGAAACGCGGGCGCGCGGCGGTTTACCGGTTACATCCTCGTTCGGAGCGGGTGCGGCGACGATCTTCTTTTCGTCTTCGAGGTCTGGCGACATCTTGTTCATCATGCTTTCCCAAAAATGCGGCGTGTGCGGGCAATCCCTTCGAGCAACGCATCGATATCTTCGTGTGTTGAGTATAAGCCAAAGCTGGCCCGCGCCGTCGCCGGGACTTCGAGATAGTCCATCAACGGCTGTGCGCAATGGTGCCCCGCGCGGATCGCGACGTTCGCTTCATCGAGGATCGTACCCAGATCGTGCGGGTGGATCCCGTCAATTGCGAAGCTGACGATGCCCGCGCTGCCTGCCGGTCCATACAGCGTCACATCGTTCATTGCACCAAGTTCGCGGCGCAGACGGGTGACGAGGTCGGCTTCGTGCGAATGAATGCGATCCAGTCCGATATCGCTTACATAACCGGCCGCCGCGGCAAAGGCGATTGCCTCTCCAATAGCGGGGGTGCCTGCTTCGAATCGCTGCGGAGCAGGCGCATAAGTCGTTTTTTCGAAGGTAACGCGGTCGATCATCGCGCCTCCACCTTCCCACGGCGGCATCGCGTCCAAAATATCGCCGTGCGCCCACAATGCCCCGATGCCCGTCGGACCATAGAGTTTATGCGCGCTGAAGACGTAGAAATCGCAGCCAAGCTGGGTGACATCGACAGGCATGTGCGGGGCAGACTGGCAGCCATCAAGCAGCAGCTTCGCGCCGACTTTATGCGCCATGGCCGCAGCGCGCGGCGCATCGAGCACGCTGCCAAGCACGTTGGAAACATGACACAGCGCAACCAGCTTGTGCCGTTCGGTCAGAATAGCCTCTGCTGCGTCCAGATCGATCTGGTGATCGTCAGTCAGCGGGCAAACATCAATTTCGGCACCGGTCGCCTCGGCAATCATCTGCCACGGCACAATGTTGGAATGATGCTCCAACTGCGAAAGCATGATGCGGTCGCCCGCTTTCAGGTTGGCACGGCCCCATGTGTTCGCGACCAGATTGATCGCCTCGGTCGCGCCGCGTGTGAAAACGATCTCGCTTTCCTGCCCACCCAGAAACGCAGCAATCGTGCGCCGTGCATTTTCATAGGCCCGCGTCATTTCAGCAGAACGGGAATAGACGCCGCGGTGCACGGTGGCGTAATCTTCACCCAGCGCGCGGCCCATAGCGTCAATCACAGCGCCCGGTTTCTGCGCGGTCGCGCCGGTATCGAGATAGTGCCATTGGGCACCGTCACGGGTGAACATGCCGGGGAAATCTCCGCGCAGATCGGGCAGCGACTGAATGGCAGCTGGGGCGTTCAAAGCTTTGCCCCCTCCAGCGCCGTCAAAGCCGCATCGAGCAGAGTTTCGCGAGCTTCCTCGTCATCCAGCTCGACAAAGGCATCGCCAAGGAACGCCTGCACCAGCAGACGCTGCGATTGCTCCGGCGAAAGACCGCGCGCAGCCATGTAATACCGTGCCGATTCGTCCAGCTGACCGACCGTCGCGCCATGCGCGCACTTCACATCGTCAGCGAAGATTTCGAGCTGCGGGACCGCATTCGCGCTCGCCCCTGCCTCGAGCAGCAGCCCTTTGAAATCCTGCGCGGCGTCTGTTTTTTGTGCATCACGCGCAACCTTGATCTCGCCAAGGAAATTGCCGGTACCGGTGCCCCAATGGACGCTGCGGACGGTCTGGTTGCTTGTGCCGTCTGGCTCTGCGTGAACCGTAGTCGTGACAAATTCGCGCACAGCATCGCCGCCGCCAATCGTGATCCCGCCAAATTCGAAATGCGCACCCTTGCCCAGCGTAACCTCAACTTCGACACGGGTGTAGTCGTTGCCGATATTGGTCACGAACAGTTCTGCCCGTCCGCCATCACTCACCGTCATACGAAAACGGTGCAATTCAGGTGCATCGCTGCCAGCGACCATCGTGTGACGCCATGTTTCGCCATCGGCGACGGCGATTTCGGTCCAATCGCTTAGCGCCGCTGCGCCAATTTTTGCCAGCGCACCGATGTCGGCATAACGCCAAGCTTCATCGCGGCGGGTCGGGAGGGTGTTTGTCTCTGCCATTTTCAATTCTTCTTCATTTCGCGCTCAACTTTACGCAGTAGGCCGGACCGGGTGTCGCTGATGCAGCTCTCGACCTTTTCCTGATCGTCCGCGCCCTTGCGCACGCATTTGGTAACCGCTTTGCAAAAACTCTTGTCGAGCGAGAGGCGGCCAGTCGATTTATTCATCGAACAATGCCAACGGCCCTCCCGGTCTTGTCCGACCGAAACCTGCACGCTGCGCAAATTGCCCAACACGACGATCTCTGAGATCGGTTCGGCAGCTGGCGCTGCCTGCATCGACAAAAGAAGAGCCGCGCCGATCACGCCGCTGCTTCTGCCATCACCGCATCGTACCCTTCAGCCTCAAGGCGCAGCGCCAGTTCCGGTCCGCCGGTCTGGACGATCCGGCCGTCGGCCAGCACGCTGACCTTGTCAGGCTTCACCACGTCGAGCAGGCGTTGGTAATGGGTGATCAGCAGCACGCCTTTATCGGGCGCGCGCATGATCGAATTGATGCCTTCACCCACGATGCGCAGCGCATCGATATCAAGGCCGCTATCGGTTTCATCGAGGACCGCAAAAGACGGATCGAGAATACCCATCTGGACCATCTCGGCGCGCTTTTTCTCGCCGCCGGAAAATCCGACATTCACCTGCCGTTTGAGCATTTCCATGTCCATTTTCAGCAGGCCGGCTTTTTCTTTGGATAGTTTCAGGAACTCTCCGCCCGAAAGCGGTTCCTCGCCGCGATATTTGCGCTGCGAATTAAGCGCCTCGCGCAGGAACTGGACGTTGGATACACCGGGGATTTCGACCGGATATTGAAAGCCAAGGAACAGGCCTGTGGCTGCGCGTTCATGCGGGTCGAGTGCGAACAGGTCTTCGCCCATAAACTCGACCGCACCCTGCGTCACTTCGTAACCGGGTTTACCGCCCAGCACATTGGCGAGCGTGGATTTACCAGCGCCGTTGGGGCCCATAATGGCATGAACTTCTCCGGCGGGCACTTCCAGACTGAGGCCTTTCAGAATGGCTTTCGCGCCGCTTGGCCCGCCCACTTCGGCGCGGAGGTTTTCGATTTTCAACATCATTGTGTTCCGGCTTGTTCTGTATTTTCGGGGGCTGTGCGGCGGATTTTGACCACCGCTGGATCGGTCAATTCAACAACGACCGGCTCCGGCTTGTTTTCTTCAAAATTTTCCTGCGCTTGCTCTGCCCGCGCGAGGCGCTGGGTGAACTGCATGTCGAGATCGTGCCCGCGGGCGATATGGATTAGGCCGATCCGGTCAAACAGGGTCTCGACCTCGGTCGGCGAAAGTGTGGTTTTCGCATCGGCCAGCAGCGCGTTGGCCGCAGCGACATTTTCCTGGCGAATGGCGGCACAGCGCGGCACATCGGTGCGGTGCTGATCCTCGAAATTGGCCTCGCCATTGATATAGCGATCACTCAGATTCAGGCACTTGCGATACTCGGTGACCTGCGGTTGGATCAAACGCGGATATTCGACCTGCCATGTTTCGGGATTGTCGTTTTCGATCGCGATAATTGTGTTGCCTGCGGATTGCAGGGCAAACATCGGAGCAAGCAGACCGGCGGCAGCAATTGAGAGCAGTGTCATCGTGTTCAGTCCCGTGATGCGTCGTCATTTGGGCGGGCGGTGCGGCGATTATCGTCGCGGCGTTGATAGTAATCCTGTTTCGGATTGGCCTCGCGATGGGCACGGGCGGCGTCACGCCTGTCATTGATGCGCGCGCGCATTCCGAGCGTGATTTTCTCCAGCACCTTGTCCATGTCATCGAGGATGTCGGAGGCGCGGATACGCATCACCTTAATACCCACCGCCTCAAGGCTTTTGTCGCGGCGGGTGGCGAGCGTTTCATTGTCGCCTTCCTCGAAAATATCGATTGCCATGCCAAGCGTGTGGCAATTGAAATCGACAATTGCGCTGCCGACGACGGCAAAGCGTTTGAACGTGTGGCGTCCCAGATCCGCCTTGGCGAACCGTGCAGCGAGAGCCTTATGCGCAGGCGAAGCAAACCGCTTCATCTCGCGCGCCCGGTCATGCAGCTCGTCAAGCCGCTTGTCCGAAATCTTCCACCCACGCCCTTTTTTGTTGAGCGTTTCGGTGACGTCGCCTTGCTCGGAGGCGGGCTTGAGGCCGAGTTTCTCGCGGCCGCGGGTTGGCGTCTCTTCGATCGTCCAGTTCATACCCTCGGCATCCTGGCGCAGACCAACTTGTTGCAAGACAGCATTGATTGCAGACAGATCATTTGATGCCGCTGCAACTTCAAAATCAGCGAGCAATTTAGCTTCGGAAAGGCGTTCGTTTACCGTCATCGTATCGAGCTCAGCCAACGGACCCCTCCAATGAAATCGCCAGCAGCTTCTGCGCTTCGACGGCAAACTCCATCGGCAGCTCTTTCAGCACGTCCTTGGCAAAGCCGTTGACGATCAGCGCCACGGCCTCTTCTTCGTCCAGCCCGCGCTGCATGGCGTAGAACAGCTGTTCGTCGCTGATCTTTGAGGTGGTTGCCTCGTGCTCGATCTGCGCGCCTGGGTTCTTCACCTCGATATACGGTACGGTGTGCGCGCCGCATTCATCGCCGAGCAGCAAGCTGTCGCACTGGGTGAAATTGCGCACCCCTTCGGCTTTCGGGCCGACGCGGACGAGGCCGCGATAGGTGTTGTTCGATTTGCCCGCGCTGATCCCTTTGGAAATGATCGTCGAACGCGATCCCTTGCCGTTGTGGATCATCTTGGTGCCGGTGTCGGCCTGCTGGTGATTGTTGGTCACCGCGACCGAGTAAAATTCACCAACGCTGTTTTCGCCGTTGAGCACGCAGCTGGGGTATTTCCATGTCACGGCAGAGCCGGTTTCAACCTGCGTCCAGCTGATCTTTGACCGGTCGCCCTGACACAGCCCGCGCTTGGTCACGAAATTGTAGATCCCGCCCACGCCTTCGCTGTTGCCGGGATACCAGTTCTGCACGGTCGAATATTTGATCTCGGCATCTTCCATCGCGACCAGTTCAACGACAGCAGCGTGGAGCTGGTTTTCATCGCGCATCGGCGCGGTGCACCCTTCGAGGTAGGACACGTATGCGCCCTTTTCCGCGATGATCAGTGTGCGTTCAAACTGTCCGGTGTTCTCCGCATTGATGCGGAAATAGGTGGAAAGCTCCATCGGGCAGCGCACACCTTCGGGTACATAAACGAACGTCCCGTCGGAAAAGACCGCCGCGTTGAGGCAGGCGAAATAATTATCGCGCGTCGGCACAACGCGGCCCAGCCACTTTTTCACCAGCTCGGGATATTCCTTGATCGCCTCGGAAATCGAGCGGAAGATCACGCCTGCCCGCATCAACTCCTCGCGAAAAGAAGTCGCGACGCTGACGCTGTCAAACACCGCATCCACGGCGACTTTCTTCGCGCCCTTCACCCCGGCGAGAACTTCCTGTTCACCAAGCGGAATGCCGAGTTTGTCGTAAACCCGCTTTATCTCGGGATCGAGATCATCGAGCGAGTCCAGTTCGATCTTTTTCGTTGGCGCGGCGTAATAATACGCGTCCTGATAATCGATTTTTGGATAGCCAACCTTGGCCCAGTCCGGCTCTTCCATATCCTGCCACATGCGGAACGCCTTGAGCCGCCAGTCGAGCATCCATTCCGGCTCGCCCTTCTTCCCCGAGATAAAGCGGACGGTGTCCTCCGTCAGGCCTTTCTCGGCGAATTCGGTTTCAATGTCGGAGGACCAGCCATGTTCGTATTCGGCAACCTTGGCCGCCGCATCCTTGGCGTCTTGATCCATTTCAGGAGCTTCGAGATCGAGATTATCGGTCATGCTGTTTCTTTTTGTTGAATGGTTTGCGCCGGTTTGGTGCGCAGCTGCGTAAGGGTAATCTGGGCAAGCGCACCGCGCAGCGCGCTGTTGATGACGGGCCAGTGCGGTTTCATGGTGCAGCCAGCCTCGTGATCGCATTCGCCCGATGCATCGATGCAGGCGGTCAGCGCGATTGGGCCTTCCACCGCCTCGACGATATCGGCCACGGTTATCGCAGCAGCCGGCCGGGCCAGCTGCAATCCGCCATTCGCGCCGCGCACGGAACGCAGCAGCCCTGCGCCGGTAAGCTTGCTGACAAGTTTTTGCACGGTCGGTTTCGGCAAGCCGGTTTCACCTGCCAGTTCGCTCGCGCTGATACGCTCTCCGCCGCAATGATTTGCAGCGGCGCTCATCGTGATGACGGCATAGTCGGCAAGGTTGGACAGGCGCATGTGCATTAAATCGGAGCATTTTGATCCAATTTCAAGTGGAATCGCTCTTTTGCGAGTCGTTAGCGGCTTGCTCTCAAGCGCAGTACATCCCTTAGCCGATCCGGCGGAAATCCTTTAGCCGTTCAAGATTTTTCATCCGTAGCATTGCCTGAAACAGCGGCTCTCCCGGCCCGCCGAGCCGTGTCGGCGTATACCCGCAATATCGCCGGATCTCGCGGATCATGTGGGGCTGGTCGTAAAACGCACTTGCGATCTCGGCCTCCCCTTCATCGGTGAGTTCGGGCTGCGCCAACAGGCTGGCCGCGCGAACGGCCCTGTATTTCCGGGCGAGGGCCACAGGTGCTAGGCCAAAATACCGTGTCACCAGACGTTCGGACTGTCTGCGCGAATAATCCAGCCCGGCAAACAACAGATCGACATCGGGATTAAGCGAAGAGCCGAGCCAGCGGAACGTATATTCGATCAGCCGCTCATGCTGGGCGCGTTGCTCCGTCAAACGCGGGGCAATCCACTGTGCAAGTAGGTCGCAGGCCTGTTTCCCTGATAAATCGCCGGCGCGGTACCGGACGTTCAAATCGGCGGCAAAATCATTGATCTCGGGGCCGATCAGCGACCCGGCCGGGATAAACCTGTTGAAATGGGTGTTGGCCGGCTCGCCCGTCAGCGCCGCCCAGCCCAGCGGAGACAGCGACGCGCCAATCGCGTGCCACGGACCGTCCATGGTGAACGGGGCGGCCGTCTCAAACCCGGCGAGCATATGCGCATCGCCCCTGATCGCAGCAGGCTCCGCGCCCATGTGAAGGTGGCCTGATCCATACGGGAACAACACCAGTTGACCGAGCGCGCCGGGATGCCGGTCAGCAATGGCTGGCTCATCCCACTCAAAATGAAACAGCGCGAGGACGTGGCGCGCCAATTCAGGCGGAGGATCGTAATAGGTGAGGGAGAAAAGGGACGGCATAAACTGCTAGTGCGACCCGCGATCATGCCGCCCCATAGGCCGTCTGTTGCAGGGACTTGGACACCTTCAACAGCCAGCTTGGGTTCAGCAATAATACGGGGGTGTGGTTGCTCATTGTATCTCAGCGACATCGCCGCAGCGCCGGGCGCGCGCGGTTAGCCCGCCTTGGTTTCCGCCACCCATTTCTCGACATTCTCCTCGAGAATTTCCAGCGGCACCGGCCCGCTCAGCAGCACCGCGTCATGGAACCCGCGCCAATCGAAATCATCGCCCAGCTCCGCTTGTGCCATGCTGCGCAGCTCCATGATTTTCAGCTTGCCAATCATGTATGCCGTCGCCTGGCCGGGCGTCGTGATGTAGCGTTCGATCGCTTTTACAATGTCGCCTTCAGGATTAGGCGTGTTGTCTTTCAGATACTGGATCGCCTCTTCGCGGGTCCAGCGTTTGGAATGGAGGCCAGTGTCAACCACCAGGCGGCATGCACGCCACAATTCCATGCCGAGCCGCCCGAAATCGGAATACGGGTCTTCGTAAAAGCCCATATCCTTGCCCAATTCCTCGGAATAAAGGCCCCATCCCTCGGTATAGGCGGTCACTCCGCCGAACCGGCGGAACGGCGGGACATCGCCCAATTCGGTTTGGATCGTGCGCTGGAGGTGATGGCCCGGCAATCCTTCATGATAGGCGAGCGCTTCCAGCTCGTTCTTGGACATGTCGCGCAGGTTGTAAAGGTTGACGTAATAGGTGCCCGGCCTTGATCCGTCGGGCGATGGGCCTTGATAAAACGCCTTGCCTGCGCTCTTTTCGCGAAACGCCTCGACCGCTTTTATCACCATTGGCGCTTCGGGAAGCGTGCCGAAAAATTCGGGCATTTTTTCGCCCAGAGTGTCGATCTTCATCCGTGCATCGGCGATGTATTCTTCGCGGCTGGTGTAGAAAAAGCGGTCATCGGTCCGCGTGAATTCAAAGAAGTCCTGCAAATCGCGTTCAAAGCCGACCTCGGCCATGATGGTGCGCATCTCGCCGTGAATCCGCTCCACCTGTTCAAGGCCGATATTGTGGATTTCATCGGCGGTGAGGTCGGTCGTGGTGTAGCTTTTGAGACGGGCAGCATAATACGCCTCGCCTTGCGGCAGGCGCCAGATGCCGTCATCGGTCGGGGCAATCGCTTGCTGGCGCTTCATCTCGGCAAGCAGCCGCTTGTAAGCTGGCAAGGCCGATGTGTTCCACGCTTCTTCGGCCGCAGCCTTCATTGCACTGGCTATGTTCGCCTCTGCCTGCGCGTCTTCGGGCAGGTCGGCAGTGATCCCGGCGAGTTTTGCGTTGAAATCCTCCAGCACTGCGTTGTCATTCCCTGCCGCGATCAGCGCCTCAAGGTCCGAAATGACATAAGGATAAACCCAGTCGGGCGGCATGATGCCTGCATCTGCCCGTTCGCGCGCCTCCGCGACAAGCGTGTCGAGATGCGGCCCAATCCCTTCGATGCGGGAAATATATGCGCTGGCGTGTTCCGGCGTCGAAACACGGTGGATATTGATGAGAAACGCCGGGATGCTCGTATGCGCGCCGCGGCGGTGGTCGAACAGAAAGTTGTATTCGCGATACGGGTAAAGCGAAGCGCTGCGCATCGCCATCATCTCGAACAGGCGATATGACAGTGCACCTTCTTCGGACAATTGCGCCAAGTCATAATCTGCACGCATCGTGGCCAGTGCAGTTTGCGTGACCTGAAACTCTTCGGCCGCCGCCTCGTCAGAGGGATCATCCCACTTGCCATAATCTTCATCGCGAATGCCGCGATACGCTTTGCTGCGGGGCGACATTTCCAGCCCGACCGCATCGTAGGCGGTAAAGAAAGCGCCTAGACTGATCGGTGTTTGCGCATCTTCCGCGGCAATCGGCTGCGATGCACTGGCGAGCGGTGTGTCCGCTGCCGGAGCGCAGGCTGCGAGTGCCATCGCGGCAGATGAGGCAAGGGATAGGGATAGGCTGCGCATCGGGTATCTCCGGTTTGCTCAAAACGTCAGGGTGTAAAATGGGGTGCGGCATTTCATGGCCGCTGTCAGATGTCCAGTTCGCGGAAATTCTTGGGATCAATCATTTCAGTCAGATACGGGGTTTCATCATCGGAAAGTCGCGCAGGTGTGCGGCCGACAAACAGCGTGATCTCGCGGATCATGTGCGACTGGTCGAAGAAAACCTCGCCCACCTCGGCCTCGTATTCGGGCGTAAGCTGGGGGAATGACATCAGGGCTGCCGTGCGCAGCGCGCGGTATTTGCGGGCAAGCGCCTGAGGCGGGAGGCCGAAATATCGCTCCGTCAGGCGCTGCACCTGACGCTCTGAATAGGCCGCCGATTCGAGCAATGCCGCCATTTCCGGATTGAGCGAACTGCCGAGCCACGAATTGACCGTGCGCACCAGTGCGGCATGGCGCGGATTGATCGGCTTCGCATGGCGACCAATAAATTCGCCAATTTCAAGAGCGCATTCGCGGCCTGACATTGTCCCATCACGGTAACTGTCGACCAGCTTGCGGCCCAGGCTGTCGAACGAATCGCCGATAAGCGTGTTTGCCTCCACCAGCCGGTCACTATGCTGACCGGCATGCAGTCCGGTCAGCGCGGCCCAGCCCAGCGGAGAAAGCGCAGCACCGATCGCATGGAACGGACCATCGACCACAATTGGCACAGCGGTGGACAGCGGGGTGAGAAGGGCGATTTCAGGGTTGGGGTCGCTGTAGCCGCCGCGAAAATGCATTTTGCCCTTGCCCCTTGGGAAGATACAGAGCTGTCCGATCGAGGCGGGCTGGATGTCGCGAAAAATTTTTTCATCGCAGCGAAAAGCATAAAGCGTGGTGACGAAATCGCTGACCGCAGCAGGCGGCGCGATATACTCCACTTCGAACAGCGAGTCAGACGTGAGCTCGAAATCTGCGAGCGCAGATGTAGCCCCCGTTCTCCCGAAATCCCGACCTGGAAATGCATCCATCAAATTCGCCCTCAACCGGACGCGTAATGGCTTCTGTGCTGAAATGACACAAAAAAAGGGCGGCCCCATAGTAGGGACCGCCCATTTAAGTTGAGGAACTCTTTGCAAACTGCTCCGAGCCCTTCGGGTCGCACGAGCGTGTTAGGACAAGGCGGGGCGAAAGAATTGTATCAAAACGACAAGCCGCATGTTTACGGCGATATTTCGCGCTTTACCGTGGGCATAGACGGCGCTTTTTTGGGCGCTCGACACGCAGGGCCATCCTGCGATAGGCGCAGCGCATGCTGTTTCGCCTTTTAAAGCCTGCCATCTTCGCACTCGATTCGGAAACTGCGCACCGATTCGCAATCGCAGGGCTCAGCAAATTGCCTGCACGCCCCGGCGATTCGGCATTGGGATCGGGGCCGCTTGCGATTGATGTTGCGGGTTTGCAGTTTCCCAACCCGGTTGGGGTTGCAGCGGGCTTCGATAAAGATGCCGAAGTGCCCGATGCGCTGCTGCGGCTGGGCTTTGGCTTTACAGAGGTCGGATCGATCACCCCCCGCCCGCAAGCGGGCAATCCTAAACCGCGCCTGTTCCGCCTCGCCGAAGATCGAGCGGTCATCAACCGGATGGGTTTCAACAATGCTGGTGCACAGGCGGCGCTGGAGCAGTTGGAGCAACGCCGCGCGCGCGGCATGTCGGGCATGGTCGGTGTGAACATTGGCGCGAACAAGGATTCGGAGGACAGGATTGCCGATTACGCCGCAATGGCGCGGCTCATGGCCCCGCTCGCAAGCTACCTTGCGGTCAACGTTTCAAGCCCGAACACACCCGGCCTGCGCGCACTTCAGGACGAAGATGCGCTGACGGCGCTGATTGATGGAGTGATCGCGGCGCGCGATGCCGTTTCGCCGGAAAATCCGCCGCCCATTTTCCTTAAGGTCGCCCCCGATCTTGAGCCTGCCGATATAGAGGCGATTGCCCGCATCGCTCTTGAAAAACGGCTAGGCGCGCTGATCGTGTCGAATACAACCATATCGCGCCCCGCACTCAAATCGCGCCACGCTGCGGAGACCGGCGGTTTATCGGGTGCCCCGCTCAAGCAGCTAGCCCTCCAACGGGTGCGCGATTTCCGCGCCGCAACAGGCGGCGCAGTGCCGCTCATCGGGGTGGGCGGGATCGCCAGCGCCGATGATGCGTGGGAGCGTATCCGCGCTGGCGCCAGTCTGGTGCAGGTATATTCCGCGATGGTTTACGAAGGGCCAGGCCTAGGCGCGCGGATCGCCAAGGGTGTCGAGCGAATGATGAAGCGCGACGGGTTCACCAGCATTGCAGAGGCGGTCGGAACCGAATAGCGAGAGGCGTATGCGCAACACCTCTTTGATCGCCGCCATCTTCGGCCTCGGCCTCGCCGCCTGCACTCCATACAACACACCGGTCGCATCGATATCGCCCGAACCGCAGCTGGTCGGCGCAGTCAGTGCCGCTGACCCGCGCGCCCAGGCGGCAGGTGAAGCGATCCTCGCAAAAGGCGGATCCGCCACTGATGCGGCAATCGCGGTGATGTTGGCGCTGACTGTGGTGGAACCGCAAAGCTCGGGCATTGGCGGCGGCGGCTTTATGGTGCGGACGGACGGCGACAGCATCGTGACGTTCGATGGACGCGAAACCGCCCCGGCCAGTGCGACAGGCACGCGGTTTCTCGATGAAGAGGGCAACAGGCTGGACCGCGCGGTCCGCGTCACTTCCGGCCTGAGTGTTGGCGTGCCCGGCAACATCGCGCTTGCAGCCGAGGCGCATTCGAAACACGGCAAAATTGAATGGGCAGACCTGTTTGCACCCGCAATCCGGTTGGCGCGCGAAGGCTTCGTGATGAACCGCCGGCTGAACAACTCGCTCAACGTCAGCAAAGGGCGCTCCGACAAAAGCGACGCGGCGCGGGCGATTTTCTTTGGCCCGGATGGAGAGGCGCTGCCGGTCGGATCGCTTGTGACGATCCCGGCGCTTGCGGATACGCTCGAGGCGATCGCGCAGCGCGGCCCGCAGGCCATGTATGAAGAGAGCGCTGCCGCCCTTGCCGCCTATGTGGCCGCCGAAACGCCGCAGGACGGCACACTGTCGGTGACCGATATTACCGGCTATCAGGCAAAAGAGCGCGCCGCGGTGTGCGGCGATTACCGCGGTTATAAAGTGTGCGGCATGGGGCCGCCATCATCGGGCGGGATCGCGGTTGCGCAGATGCTTGGCCAGCTTGAGCCCTTCGATCTGGCCGCGCTTGGCCCCGATAACCCGGCGTTCTGGCATCTGTTTGTCGAGTCGCAGCGGCTCGCCTATGCCGACCGCGAGCTGTATATTGGCGATAGCGACTTCGTAAACGTGCCAGTCGCGGGCCTCGTCGATCCTTCCTATATTGCGCAGCGCAGCGCCCTCATCAATCCGGCTACCGCCATGGACGAGGCACAGCCCGGCACTCCGCCCGGAGCGCCGCTTGCCCGCGCGGACGGGGACGAACCGCCGGAAAACGGAACGACGCATTTTGCGGTGGTGGACGCGGATGGCAACGCCGTCAGTTACACTTCCACAGTCGAAGGCGCGTTTGGATCGGGTCTGCATTTTGGCGGGTATTACCTCAATAACGAACTTACGGATTTCAGCTCCACACCCGAAGTGGATGGCAAGCCGGTGGCCAACCGCGTCGAAGGGGGTAAACGCCCTCGATCATCGATGGCTCCGACCATCGTCTTTGACCCCAATGGCGAGATCGTGCTTGTAATCGGCGCGGCAGGCGGACCGACCATCCCCGTGCAGGTCGCGCGCTCCATCGTCGGCGTGATCGATTTCGGTATGAGCGCGCAGGATGCGCTAGCGCTCCCCCTGATCATGGCGTTCGGCCAAACGGTCATCACAGAGGAGGGCAGCCGCGTTGCTGCAATGACCGATCAGCTTCAGGCGCTGGGCCATCAACAGGTCCGCACGGTATCTCCGCGCGGCAAGGCCAATGCCCTGCTCAGGACAGAGGGCGGCTGGGAAGCGGCCGGCGACCCGCGCATTGCCGATATGCTCGGCTACGAATAGCGGCTGGGCGGGCATCGACCAGTTCTTGCCGCTGCGCCAGCAATTGCCTAATTCGGTTTTCCAGACGATCAACAATTCACAATCGCATGGCAAAAGCCAGCGATTCAGACTGCCTCCCGGGGCGCAGGAGAGACCCTTTTGAACGCTGCCAATCCCGTAGCTGAAAATCCAGCATCCGGCGCACGTCCGGTCATCGACCCGACCGATGCGCAGCCGTTGCAAGAGATCGACGCGGCCAACAACCTCGTCGAGCTTTTCCTGAAACGCGCCGATGAAAAAGGCGATGCCCCATTCCTTGGGCGCAAGGAGGCGGGCAAATGGACGACGCAGAGCTGGCGCGAAGTTGCAGACCAGGTTTGTCTGCTGGCTGAAAGCCTGCGCCATATCGGCCTCGGTGAAGGTGACAGGGTGGCGCTGGTATCGGAAAACCGGCCCGAATGGTGCATTGCCGATCTCGCCATCATGGCGGCGGGCTGTATCTCTGTCCCGACCTACATCACCAATACCGAACGAGATCACTCACACATTCTGGACAATTCCGGCGCGCGCGGCGTTATTGTCTCGACCGAAAAGCTGCTTGGCCCGGTGGTCGGCGCGATTGGCCGGACGGGAATTGCCGACCACGTGATCGGGATCGAAGATTTGCACCGCAAGCAGGCGGGCAGTTTCGATTATCACAACTGGGATGATCTCATCGCAGGCGACGCTGCCGCCGCGCGCGAGGCGGTGGACGCGCGCATTGCAAAGATTACCCGCGAGGACACAGCCTGCCTCATCTACACCAGCGGCACAGGCGGCGCGCCGCGCGGCGTGCGCCAGCATCACGGATCTATCCTGTGCAATATTGCGGGCGCGGCGGAAATTCTGATCACCGATTTCGGGATCGACCAGGAACGTTTCCTATCGTTCCTGCCGCTCAGCCACGCTTACGAACACACCGGCGGACAATACCTGCCAATCTCGGTCGGAGCGGAGATTTTTTACTCCGAAGGGCTGGAGAAACTCGCCTCCAATATCGAAGAGACGCGTCCGACAATCATGGTCGTGGTCCCGCGCCTGTTCGAGGTGCTGCGCACCCGGATCATGAAGCAGGTGGAAAAGCAGGGCAAACTCGCCAATTTCATGATGGATGCCGCGCTGAAGATCAGCGAAAATTCCAAAGAGGGCAAAAAACGCCTGCGCGATCGCCCTCTTGACGCGCTGGTTGAACGCACGCTCCGCCCCAAAATCCGCCAGAAATTCGGCGGACGGATCAAGGCGATGGTGTCCGGCGGCGCACCTCTCAACCCCGATGTCGGCAATTTTTTCGAGGCTATGGGCCTCACCATGTTGCAGGGATACGGCCAGACCGAGGCCGGCCCGGTGATGAGCTGCAACCGGCCCAAAGCCGGGCTGAAGATGGATACGGTTGGCCCGCCGATGCGCGGTGTCGAGATCAAGATTGCCGATGACGGCGAGATCCTTTGCCGCGGCGAACTCGTCATGCATGGATATTGGCAGAACGATGCTGAAACCGCTCGCACGATCAAGGATGGCTGGCTGCACACTGGCGATATCGGTCATCTCGATCCAAAGGGCCGGATCGTCATCACCGACCGCAAGAAAGACATGATCGTCAATGACAAGGGCGACAATGTCGCTCCGCAAAAGATTGAGGGGATGCTGACGCTCGAGCCCGAAATCGCGCAAGCGATGGTGAGCGGTGACAAACGGCCCTACATCGTCGGACTGATTGTGCCGGATGCGGAGTGGGCGGTTGAATGGTGCCGCGCCAATGACGAGAAATTCGATCTTAAAGCATTGCAGGACCTGCCCGCATTCAAACAGGCCGTTCGTGCGGCGGTGGACCGGACCAACAAAGATCTTTCCGTGACCGAAAAGGTCCGCAAGTTTGAATTTGCAGACGAGGCATTCTCAATCGAGAACGAGGAAATGACCCCCAGCATGAAAATCCGCCGCCACAAGATCCGCGACCGCTATCAGGACCGGATCGACGGAATGTATCGGTAACTTAGAGGCTTAAACAGCGAAGCGGATCGCGAAACTTTGTCCGATTTAAGCCGCCTCAACATCCTCGATAAATTCTGGGTAGAAGCTTGGCTGTGCGTCCGACCATGCGGGCGCGGTTGCTGCGGCTTCGCTTAGCGATTGCAGCAGCACTTTACGACGGTCCGGTCGGATTTGCGGCAGGGCGGCGGCGGCACAGAATGCCGCGGGCAGATAGGGCCGCGCTTCGGGGCCAAGCAGGCGTTCGTAGAGAAAACGAAACGCCGAAAAACACGTGAGCCGGTCTTGGCCAAGATCAAACGCGACCATGCGCACCAGCTTCCCAAGGAACGCCTCGATTTCTCCCATTGCACCGACCTGCGGCACCATGTCGCGCAGCGCCTTTAAATCTTGGTAGGCGACATATTGGCGGCGGATGGCGGTATTTTCATGCTCCGTGCGCCCCCACAGGCGAAACGCATCGCAGCGCGCCAGCCCGATATCGAGGCTGCGTTTGATATAACGCTGCTCGCATGCGGCAAAACCTGCAAATTCGCGCATTTCGCCGATGGACAGGCTGGTGGTGCTGGCAAGTGTCACTGTCGTCTCCTGTGGTCGGGAGACGTTGTGCGTCAGCGTGGTTAATTTACGGTAACCGTGTTGCCGAAATTCAGATCAGGCCCGCGAGCGGACTGGACGGATCGGCGTATCTGCGCCGCCCCATGCGCCCGGCCAGATACGCATCGCGCCCGGCCTCGACCGCCAATTTCATGGCGCGGGCCATGCGGATCGGGTCTTTCGCCTCCGCGATGGCCGTGTTCATCAGAATACCGTCGCACCCCAGCTCCATGCCGACCGCCGCATCGGAGGCCGTGCCCACGCCCGCATCGACGAGCACCGGAACGCTCGCCCCCTCAACGATGAGGCGGATCGTGACCTGATTCTGGATGCCGAGGCCCGATCCGATCGGCGCGCCCAATGGCATGATCGCAACCGCGCCAGCTTCTTCCAATTGTTTGGCGGCGATGGGATCATCGACGCAGTAAACCATCGGCAGAAAGCCTTCCTTGGCGAGGGTCTCGGTCGCTTTCAGCGTCTCGCGCATATCGGGGTAAAGCGTCCGCGCTTCGCCCAGAACTTCGAGTTTGACGAGATCCCAGCCCCCCGCCTCGCGCGCCAACCTCAGGGTGCGGATCGCATCATCTGCCGTAAAGCATCCAGCAGTGTTGGGCAGGTAAGTCGTCTTGTTGGGGTCGATAAAATCGGTCAGCATCGGGGCGTTTGGATCGCTGACATTCACCCGGCGAACCGCAACCGTGACGATTTCCGCACCGCTCGCCTCAAGCGCGGCGGCGTTCTGCTCGAAATCCTTGTATTTGCCTGTGCCGACAATCAGCCGCGATTTGAATGTCCGCCCGGCGACCGTCCATGTGTCGTCATCGGCCGCGCCGGCGCGGTGATCGCCCCCGCCCACGAAATGCACGATCTCCAGCCTATCGCCGGCGGCAAGAGCGGCCTCTTCCAGTGTTGAGCGCGGGACAATCTCTCCGTTGCGCTCAACCGCGACCTTTTGCGGGGCCAGATCAAGCTCGCGGACGAGGTCGGCGATTGTTGCGGCGGCGGTGCGGCGCGTCTCGCCATTCAGGGTGATGTTCTTGGTATCGCTCATGGAGAGGGAAATAGACCGCGCCGCGCCAAGCGCAACCGTCAGTTTGCCAGTGGGCAGGAAGCCGTGCCGATTTAAGTGCGGCGTGCGAAGGGTCGCAGATTGAGGATGTGGCCCAAGCTGACCAAGGCAACACCGATCAGCGTCAGAACTGCCTCGCCCGTGCCATGCGGCATGGCGAGCGCGCCGCCCATGAACGATAGGCCGGTCATGGCGGTCACAAACGGAGCGGCGCGGCGATGTCTAAGCGCGCCCCATCCGATCGCAACTGCGGCAACGATCAGTGCCAATGCGAGCCCGAGACGGTGAATCTCCGGCGAAAGCAGGAAATGGCCGCCCAGCCCCAGCGCCGATACAACAACAATGGTCGCCACGCAGTGCAGCGCGCACAAGCCTGCAATCGCAATGCCTGCACGGTCGAACCGGCGGCGAATCGAGGTTGAAGCGTCTTCCATGAGTAATCCGCAGATATGTAACAATATCACATTTCGCAAGAGCAAAGCGCGAAAATGACCGCTATTGCGCGCTGCGCACCCTCATTTGCGGCAAACAGACTTGCACCAGCGCCGCAGTGCGCACATTTACGCGTGCACTATGGCTAGCACCGCCCTTCCCTCAACCGCACTCAATGCTGGCAGCGTATCACGCCTTCGCCCACTGGCGATTGCGCGGTGGCTGGAGATTACGGCAGCGTTCGTGATCGTCATCGTGCTGGTCGGCGGCATAACCCGCCTTACCGAAAGCGGGCTTTCGATCACCGAATGGGAAGTAGCAACCGGAATTCTCCCGCCCCTCACCGAAGCGGCGTGGCAGGAGGAATTCGCTAAATACCGCCAGACCCCGGAATACCGGTTGGAAGCGAGCGTGGGCGGCATGACGCTGGCCGATTTCAAATTCATTTTTTTCTGGGAATGGTTTCATCGCCTCCTCGCCCGCGCTGTTGGCATGGTTTACGCGCTGCCGCTGGCGTGGTTCTGGTTGAAGGGCGCGATTCCCGCTGGGTATAAGGGCCGGCTGCTGGGCCTGCTTGCGCTTGGCGGATTGCAGGGGCTGTTCGGCTGGCTGATGGTCCAGTCCGGGCTGGTTGGCGATATGACCGATGTGAGCCATTTCAACCTGTCGCTTCACCTGCTCACGGCTCTCGCACTGCTGGCCGGACTGGTTTGGACAGCGCGCGATATGCGCCGGATTGTCAGGTCACCAGAAGCGGCGCGTGCGCGCCTTACAAAGGCTGCCGGGATTGTCGCTGCGGTGTTGTTCATCCAGTTGCTGCTCGGCGCGTGGGTTGCCGGGCTAAATGCCGGTCACGCCGCCTATGACTGGCCGCTCATGAATGGCCGTGTCGCGCCAGAGATCGATTGGTCCAGCGGGTTCCTGTGGACGCTGACCCATGATCCGTTTCTCCTGCATTTCCTGCACCGCTGGTGGGCATGGATCGCGGTTGCGGCCCTGATATGGCAGGCGCGGCGCACGCGCGGGACAGATCGGCTTGCGTCAATACTGCTGAATGCCACTTTTGGGATCATGGTCGTGCTGGGCATTGCGACCGTGCTTAGCGGGGTATCGCTGTGGATGGCGGCCATGCACCAGCTCGTCGGTGCGCTGCTGGTCGCGGCGACCGCGTGGGCCATGAACAGCGAAGGCGCCGCGCGGCAGGCTGAAACAGCTGCCGCATGACAGGGCCGGGTGCTGCGCTGGTCTGGTGCCCGTTCCCCGACCGCGAAAGCGCACGCGCCATCTCGGGCAAGCTGCTCGATCAAAAGCTGATCGCCTGCGCCAACCTGATCGGCGAGATCGAATCTATCTTCGAGTGGGAGGGGGCAAGGTCCAGCGACACGGAGATCGGCGTCCTTTTCAAGACCTCCGGGGACAGGCTTGAGGATTTGGTAAGTGTCCTTGGCAAGCTCCATCCCTATGATACGCCTGCGATTTTCGGTTGGCCGTGTGGCGGGACGCATCCTGACACACTTGAATGGCTGGGCACCCAGCTTTCAACCGGCGAAAGTTGAAAACACCGCATCGATGCGGGATACAGGGGTCGGAGGAACGGGATGGCAAGCATCGGCCGAAGGGATGCACTTTTCAAAATTGCAGGATACAGCGCGGGCATGGCCGCGTTTGGGATGGGGGGATCGCTTCGCGCTTTGCCCCCAACAGCGATACCCGCTGCCCCCATGCGCCTTTCGCGCATTTTGACGCGCGATCTGGGGGAAATGGCTTCGCTTTCGGTTGAGCGCCGGTGGACGATCCGGTTTGCCCTTCAGGGCCGGGGGATTGTGCTGACTGGCGAGCAGACCTTTGCCAAGGTTACGGCCCCGGCAAACCTCACCCCAATTGCAAGCATAGAAGAGCAGCGATCAACCGCAGATATGTGGCCCATCCTGCTTTCGCCTAGCGGGACCATCGTGGGCGCCGGCCGGTACACTCAAGAGGCCGATGTGAGGGAGGCCGTTAGAACGGCACAATCGCTGATTTCAGCCAGCACCCAAACCGCAGGGTCGGCAGCGAGCCATGCCGAGAACCTTGCGCAAATGCAGCGCGCGGCGGGCGGGTTGATCGACCAATTGCCGCCCGATTTGTTCTTCCCGCATGACGAGGCACCGCGCACGATCCGCGAAGATGTCGATCTGCCCGGCGGGCTGTCGGGCGAATTGGCGGTGTCTTACACGGCCACCAAGGCCGCGGGCGGGTGGCTGCAAAACGCGCAGCGCAGCGTTGTTACCCGTATCGGAAGCTCATCGCGCAGAGCGACAGAAACATGGGAAATGGCCGCCATTTGAACCTGCCTTGATAGGTCACGGTATTATTTTACCTCTCCCGAACACCGCCGTTTTGCTTGACTTGGCAGGGTTTTCGGCACAAATGCGCGCCATCTGAATGGATGGGTAAACAGCCTGTCCGCGATTCGCCGGGCAGGTCATCAGACATCGCCTGGCAAACTTCACAACCGATTTTGGTTTTAAGGATACACGAGCCATGAAGGCTATCAGCAAGCAGACCCGGTCGATCAAACCGGCCGAGGTCGAAAAGAACTGGCACATCATCGACGCGGACGGCCTTGTCGTCGGGCGTCTCGCTGCCATCATCGCGAACCACCTGCGCGGCAAGCACAAGCCAAGCTACACCCCGCATGTCGATTGCGGCGATCACGTGATCGTCATCAATGCCGACAAGGTAAAGTTCACCAGCAACAAGGCCACCAAAAAGGTCTATTACAAGCACACCGGCCACCCCGGCGGCATCAAGAAAACGACCCCTGCGAAAATTCTCGAAGGCCGTTTCCCTGAGCGTGTGCTTGAAAAAGCTGTCGAGCGTATGATCCCGCGCGGTCCACTGGGCCGTCAGCAGATGCGCGCGCTGCACCTCTATAATGGCACAGAGCATCCGCATGACGGGCAAAGCCCGGCAGTGCTCGACGTTGCTTCCATGAACCGTAAGAACAAGGTCTCCGCGTAATGGCTGACGAAAACAACACCGTCTCCGATCTGTCGGATCTGAAAGAAATCGCTGGTGACGCTCCGGCTGCAGATGCAGCGGATATCGCCGAAACCGTATCGCAGAACCCGCCCACGCCGCTGCGTGAGCAGGAACTGGACGCACAGGGCCGCGCCTATGCCACGGGCCGCCGTAAAGATGCGACCGCCCGTGTCTGGGTAAAGCCGGGTTCGGGTAAGATCACGGTCAACGGCAAGGATCAGGAAGTGTATTTCGCACGCCCGACCCTGCGTCTCATCATCAACCAGCCATTCGCGATCACAGAGCGTGAAGGCCAGTATGATGTCGTCGCAACTGTAAAAGGCGGCGGTCTTTCGGGACAGGCCGGCGCGGTAAAGCACGGCATCAGCCAGGCTCTTACCAAGTATGAGCCGGAACTGCGCGCTACGGTCAAATCGGCCGGGTTCCTTACCCGCGACAGCCGTGTTGTCGAACGTAAGAAATACGGCCGCGCGAAAGCCCGTCGTAGCTTCCAGTTCTCGAAGCGTTAATTCGCCTCTTATCTGGACGTCCAATTATAAAAAGGGCGGCATCCCCAGCGGGTGCCGCCCTTTTTGCATGTTATCTGCTGTCTCGTTCGAAACGCCTTAGCGTTGCAGCGCGAGCAGGCCCCACGACAGCCCCGTTCCCGAAAGGAACAAGGGCCACGACCAGAATACACGCTGGTCACCCACCGCCATCGCGTGAATGGCGAGCGCGCCGCCGCTCGATCCTTGTGATCCTATGACCACGGCGACCACTCCGGTGAGGACAGCGCCCAGAACAACTGCTTTCAAAAAATCCATTGCCAACGCCCCCTTCGAACCAGAGCTAAACCCCTCGCCCGGACCTGCCGAGCAAGGACGTGTCGATATGCCGAACCAATCCTTAACGGCATTCCCCTAACAAAGGTTAAAGCCGTGTTTGGGGGTTTGCGAAGACCTGTGACCGGCAGCAATCAGGCCGGAACCGTGCCCGCCTGGCGCAGCTCGGTCGCAATGACGCCCCCCGCCTCGCAGGTTAGAACCCGATACGAAGGCGGCGCACCTTTGCGCAGGCGGGTGGAAAGTGTTCCGGTCCCGATCATCCGAACACTGCGCCCGCCCGCAGAGCGGACCTCGTCAAACGGGACATGGACATGACCGGTCAACACAGCATGCGCGCCGGCTTTGGCGATGGCCTCAAACGCGGCGGCGCCGCCGATGGTGGGGTTTGCGCTGCCATCGTCCGGGCCAAGCAGCGGGTGATGCGCGGTGACGATGATCGTACGTGGATCGCCCTCAAAAGCTAAGAGATGCGCGATCGTTTCGGCCAGTGCGTCGTCCAGAACGACTCCGTCGGACCACGGGAACCGTCTTTGCGCGCGCACCGTCGTCTTTAGCGGCACCAACACGATATCGTCGGAGAAAAGCGTCCCGCCCACCTGCTGTTTAAGCTGGCGGTATCGCCGATACGGGTCGGTGAAACGCTCCCACAGATTGTAATAGGGCATATCGTGATTGCCCGGATCCAGCAGAACAGGGACATCGAACTGCGAAAACCACTCGGCGGCATCGGCATATTGCTGACGGGTGGCGCGCTGGGTCAGATCACCGGTGCACACCAGCGCATCGGGACGTTCTTGCGCAATGGCGCGCTCTACCATGGAAAGGGCATGGCGGTCCTCGACACCGAAATGGACGTCACTGATGTGAAACAGGCGTGTGGTCATGCCGCACTCCAAAGCGTGAAGACGACGCCGATGCAACCGCCAATCGCCGCGATCATACCCGCCCCGACAACATCAGCCATGCAGAAACCGCGTTGAGCGCGGTGTAGATGACGTATCCCCACAGTAATCCCGGCCAGCCATTTGCGACCATGATCATCGCCGCCACCAGAATGCCAAACTCTACCACCAGCGTCAGCTTGCCCCCCATGAAGCGGGTCAGCGGAGCAAACTGGCTCATCATCGGATGATCGCTTTCCAGCACAGCCTTGTGCAGGGCGAAATTTCCGATGCCGAGGACGAACAGAGCAAGGACAGTGATAGGCATTGTGTCAGTATGGCGTAATCGCCCGTCGGGTCCAAATATCGGTTTGTCGGCCATCGTGCGGCGCCGGTCCGGGACCGTCTGCCTCGGTCGAGGCACAGACGCGGTTTGGTCGAGCAACACGTGATCTGCCGCCCAGCCTGCCGTATTTCTCACTCCAGCAGGCCGATTGGCTACCCCCGGTTCGGACCCCCGCCCGAACATCCAGCGGCCTGATGGAGGAGAATTTTAATGAAGAATCTCGCACTTTCGGCCGCCGTTCTGGGCCTCGCCGTGACAGCTGCCCCCGCCTTTGCCGGTGAGACCGTGCATCAGACCAAAACTGTCAGCACCGCCGGTATCGACCTGGCCACTCCCGAAGGTCAAAAGCTGCTCGATCAGCGGATCGAACGCGTAGCGCGTCAGGTTTGCGGCATGAGCGAGCACCGGACCGGAACACGGCTCCAATCAATTCGCGCTCGCGAATGTCTGACGAAAGCCCGCGCCAGCGCGAAACAGCAGGTCGCCAGCCTGACGTCAGACGCCCAGCGCGGCAGCTGACCTTTACGATCCCCTGCTCAGCATGTGGTTGTCAAAACCCTGCGGAGTAGAAGGCGCGGCTCGAACTCCCAATCAGTCCCGGGGGTTTGGGCCGCATCTTTTTATTACGGTTATGTGCGCAAAGCGGTGCGGGCGGGCGATCAGCGGCCCGCCATCGACTTGACCTTTGACAGATATGTCCGGCCAATGCGAAGCGCCTCTCCATTCTGGAGTTCTGCTGACCAGACACCAAGCCCGTCGTGCCTCAAGCCGCGAATATTGTCGCGCCGCAGAATTGTAGAGCGGTGAATGCGGATGAACTGATCGGGATCCAGACGCGCCTCAAGCCCGGCAATCGTTTGCAGCAAAAGATACGAATGCGGCGCCTCGGACGTGCCGACATGCAGGCGAACATAATCGCGCTCCGCATCGATCTGGTGCACTTCGCTAACCGCGATGCGCAGCAATTCGGAGCGATGCGGCACCCACAGCTCCTCCAGCCATTTGCTCCCGATTTCCTTGCGTTCGCCGCGCCGGGCGACGGCGCGCTCAATTGCGCGGGCAAGTCGGTCGCCTGAAACAGGCTTCAATACGTAATCAATCGCCTCCAGGTCGAAAGCCTCCACCGCGAAATGATCGTGCGCAGTGACGAAAATCACCGCCGGGGGTTCATCGCTCTCCGCCAGTTTCCGCGCGACGCCCAGCCCATCAAGTTCCGGCATGGTCATGTCGAGCAGGATCAAATCGGGGTCCAGTTTTTCCGCCAGTCGCAGGGCCGCCGCCCCGTCGCTAGCCGTGCCGACCACGTTGATGTCGGACAATTCGGCGCAGATCACCTGTATCCGTTCAACCGCAAGCGGTTCGTCATCCACGATCAGGGTGCGCAGCGCGCTTTTGGTGTCGGTTTTGTCAGCCATGGCGTGTCAGCGGTATCCGTATTTCGGTCTTGTAACCCTGTGATAGCGGCATCGAGGTGAAACCGATATCGGGTCCAAATCGAGCCTCAAGGCGGTCTCTTACATTGGCAAGGCCGATGCCAAAGCCATGCGGTGCCCCTTCGGGAACGCCGGGGCCGTCATCGGCTACGGAAACGACGAGGCGGTCGAATTCTTCTCGCGCCGTCACGCTGATGGTCACTTTGCGAGACACCGCGGACACGGCGTATTTTACCGAGTTTTCAACCAGCGGTTGCAGGATCATCCCCGGAACCCGCGCATCGGCGAGGTCGGCAGGCAGATCGAAATCGCAGTGCAGACGCTCGGGAAAACGCACCGCTTCGATATCGAGATACAGTTTTTGCAGATCGAATTCGTCTTTCAGCGGCACATCACTGGTCGGTTCATCGGCCAGACTGTGCCTGTAAAACCGGCTGATGGTCTGGATCATCCGCTCGGCCCGGTCCGCCTTTCCCGTCATAACGAGGGCGGACAGTGAATTGAGCGTGTTGAACAGGAAATGCGGGTTCACCTGATACCGCAGCGATCGCAGCTCTGCCGCTTTCGCCGCTGATCGGAATTCCTGTTCCCTGCGTTCCGCCACGCGCGCCTGCGCAATCGCCAGCAGCGCGATATACAGCGCCGCCCATGTCAGCAGGATATAATAGCGGCTAAGCCATTCTCCGATGATCGGATACCACGTGGCGGCCTGATCCTTGGCCACCTCCAGCACCAAAGTCACTGTCGGCGGGTTGTCAGGATCGAAATCGCCTTCGTTCTTGACCTGCCATTCCTGCGGAGCTGAGATTTCGGCGAGCAGATTGCCGGATTCATCCCGGCGCACCGCAAAACCGCGCTCTTCGGCAAAGCGTTGCTGCAACTGGTCATTAAGCGGCGCAAACAGCGTCTGGTTCACTTTTGCTATGGCAAGCGCGCAGGGCAGTGCCGCGATCATTGCAACCACGAACATCACCCAGCGTTTGCGCGCCTCGAACAGCCGGATGATCAGCCACAAGACCAGCGTAATCAGCACGGCAAAAGCGCACACAATGCTGCGGCGCCAGAACAGTTCGAACTGGATATCGACGCCCAGAAACGATCCGCGCGCGGAAATCAGCACGAAATACACCGCCCAAAGGCCGACGATGGATAGCAGGACCCTGCTGAACGGGACGCTGGCTTGCGATGGGCGCGATGACGCCTCGAGAGGACGAGTTGTTACCATTATTGCCCACCTTGGTAGCGGGCGCGCCTCACGAACGCTACCAAAGTGCAGACGGATTGTCGGACACGGTCATGCCTTGGTCGAAAGCGTGCGGAGGATCCGTCGCGGACAGGGCGCACCGCCGCGCAGGGTCTAATCGCGCGGCTTGATCATCTCTGACGGCACAATCCACTGCGCAAACTGCTCTTCTGTCAGCAGCCCCAGCTCCACGCCCGCTTCTTTCAGCGTAGTGCCATCAGCATGGGCCTTTTTCGCGATTTTTGCAGCATTGTCATACCCGATATGCGGGTTGAGAGCGGTGACGAGCATCAGGCTTTCGTTCATCAGCTTGTCTATACGGTCTGTGTTGGCCTCAATCCCGGTCACGCAGTTATCGGTAAAGCTGCGCGCTGCATCGCTGAGCAAACGGATCGATTGCAGGACATTGTAGATAATCACCGGTTTGAAGACGTTCAGCTCCAGGTGCCCGTGCGAACCGGCCACGCTGACAGCTGTGTTATTGCCCATCACTTGCGCGCAAACCATGGTCAGCGCCTCACACTGGGTGGGGTTGACCTTGCCCGGCATAATCGATGATCCCGGCTCATTCGCAGGGAGCGCAATCTCGCCCAAGCCGCTGCGCGGACCAGACCCTAACAGGCGGATATCATTGGCGATTTTCATTGCCGAAACAGCGACTGAATTGAGCGCGCCGGAAAGCTCGACCAAGGCATCGTGCGCGGCGAGCGCTTCGAATTTGTTGGGCGCGGTGACGAAATCATGGCCGGTCATGTCGGCAACATTGGCGCCAAATTTCTCTGCAAAGCCGGCCTTGGAATTGATGCCGGTGCCAACCGCTGTTCCGCCCTGCGCCAGCTCCAATACACGCGGCAGCGCATTTTCAACGCGCGCAATGCCGTATTCGATCTGCTTGGCGTAACCTGAAAATTCCTGACCCAGCGTCAGCGGCGTCGCGTCCTGCAAATGGGTCCGGCCGATCTTGACGATATCGGCAAATGCCTTTGCCTTGGTATCGAGCCCGCTGTGAAGGTGTTTGAGCGCGGGGATCAGCTGCTCGATCGCCTCGCTCGCTGCGGCGATGTGCATTGCGGTGGGGAACGTGTCGTTTGAACTTTGCCCCATATTACAATGGTCATTGGGGTGGACGGGCTCTTTTCCGCCAAGCGTGCCGGTCAGAATTTCATTCGCGCGGCTGGCGATCACTTCGTTCGCGTTCATGTTTGACTGGGTGCCCGAACCGGTCTGCCACACGCTAAGCGGGAACTGGCTGGCGAGCGCACCTTCGATCACTTCGCTGGCAGCGGTGATGATGGCGTTGCCGATTTTCTCGTCCATCACGCCCAGGGCCATGTTCGCCCGCGCGGCGGCCTGTTTCTGGATACCGAGCGCCTTGATCAGAGGCTCAGGCATCGTTTCTGTGCCGATGGCGAAATTGGCCAGACTGCGCTGCGTTTGCGCGCCCCAATGTGCATCGACCGGCACGGCAACTTCGCCCAGCGAGTCGGTTTCGATCCGAACATCGCCCACTGCGCCAAAGATTGATCCGTCGTTATGCTGGCTTTGAATGTCGCTCATCGAAGTGTTCCCTATTTCGGTCGATCAGGATGCCGCGATAGATCATGGGCACCCTAGGCCCGGCTCCATAAGCATCGCCCACCCCGCACGTCAAAGGGAATGCACCGGTCGATTTAGCGCCAAACCCCTTGGCCAATCGGGCCGCTATGGCTAGGAAGGGTTGACGTGCTGTATTGCCTGAATAATACAGCTTTACGGAGTTGATATGACGACCATGACTGCACAGCCAGATTCCGCTGCTGCCCGTAAGGCGATGATCGATAGCCAGCTGCGAACCAGCGGCATCAATGAAGAGTTTGTGCTTTCCCGCATGATTACGGTGCCGCGGGAAAATTTCCTTCCCGAAGACAAGCTCGCGCTCGCTTATATTGATCGGGCCGTGCTGCTGGACGGCGGCGGGCATTTGGCTTCGCCTTTGTTCTACGGAAAGCTTTTGATCGAGGCCGACCCGCGCGATACCGACGACGTGCTAATCGTCGAGGGCGGAACCGGGTATCTGGCGCAGCTGGTGCGCCCACTGGTCAAATCCATCGAAACCGTCAGCGCGGCCGATGCGGCTGCGGGCAAGCTATCCTCTGGCAGGACATTCTCTTTGGTCATGGTGGACGGCGCGATTGAGCAATTGCCCGGCGCGCTGGCAGGCAGCATTGCCGAAGACGGACGGATCGTAACTGGCTATGTGCTGCGGCAGGTCACCCGGCTTGCTTCGGGGCGCAAGGTGGCCAGACAGGTCGCGCTCCAACCGGTCGAAGACCTCGGCATTCCGATCCTTGCCGATTTCAACAAACCGAAAAGCTGGAAATTCTGATGAACCGCCCTGCCCGCCTGCGCGCTGCGCTTTGCCTTGCAGCGAGCGCCAGTGCGGCGGCAATCGGATCGCCCGTACAGGCTGACACGCTGCGTGAGGCGCTGTCACAGACCTATAACACCAATCCCACCCTGCAGGCCGCCCGCGCGGACCAGCGCGCTACCGATGAAGGCGTCCCGATTGCGAGAGCACCGGGCCTGCCATCGGCCGATTTGACCGCGACGCATATCGAATTTATCCGCCAGTCGGCCAATTCATTCACTGCGCCTGATCGCAATCTGGGCGTCAACGCGGCCTTGCTGGTGCCGGTCTATTCCGGCGGAGCGGTTAAAAACAACATCAAGGCGGCGAAAGAGCGCGTTGCCGCTGGACAGGCCAGCCTGCGCAACACCGAAAGCGCCGTTTTTGCGCAAGTCGTTGCCGCCTATATGGACGTGCTGCGCACAGAGGCGCTGTCCGCTCTTTCCGAGAATCAGGTCCAGGTTCTTACGATCAATCTCGAAGCGACCAGCGACCGGTTTGAAATCGGCGATCTTACGCGGACAGACGTGGCGCAATCACAATCGCGGTTGGCCAGCGCGCAGGGCGATCTTCGGCTGGCGCAGGCCAATTTGATCTCCGCGCGCGAAACCTATCTGCAACTGGTGGGCAGCGCGCCGGATGACTTGCAGGCACCCCCGCCTCTTCCCGGACTGCCGGATACAGTGGGCGAGGCGATAGTCACATCGCTTGAAAACAACCCCAATCTGATCGCAGCGAAAGAATTGGCGCAGGCGGCAGGTTATGACACCGAAGTTGCAGGAGCAGGGCGGCTGCCCACTGTGGGCGTGTTCGCAAATGGCGATTACAGCGATTTCTTCGGCACACTGGGCGGCCCGGTTGCGCAAGATTTTGAGCAACGCGAGACAACTGCCAATGTCGGCATTCGCGTGTCGATACCTTTGTTTCAGGGTGGTCTGACCGCTGCACGCCAGCGCCAGGCCGGTGCGCGCGAAACCTCTGCGCTGGAAGATGTTATCGCGATTGAACGGCAAATCATCGCAGAAACGCGCGCGACCTACGCAAACTGGCAGGCAGCCCTCGCGGTCATCGAAAGTTCTGAGACCGCTGTCGACGCCGCTGAATTGAGCCTAGAAGGCGTGCGGGCCGAAAATTCAATCGGCAATCGCCAGATCCTCGATGTGCTGAATGCCGAGCAGGAATTGCTGTCCACACGGGCGCAATTGGTCACGGCGCGGCGCAATGCCTATGTCGCGGGTTTCAATCTGCTGGCCCTTTCGGGACGGGCAGAGGCACGCGATCTCAACCTCGACACCGGCGGCGTGCTTTACGATCCGCAGGTTAACTATGACCGGGTTCGCGGCAAGTTCTGGGACTGGGACCGCGATCCCGAACCCGCGCCGAATTCCACCAGAACCGTTGACATTCCCGCCGCTGACGCAACAATCGGGCCGCAACTGGAACCGGGCGAGTAACGCCGCATTCCGATTCGGGATGGTTAACACAATCAAGGCTAAACGTGGCTCACAACAACGAAGCATCAGTCGAAGAAATTCTTGAGTCGATCAAGAAAGTGATCGCGCGAGACAATCGCGAAGGTGCGATTGAAATGCGCCGCCAGCGCGAAGAAGAGGCGGCCCGGATCGACGAGGCATCGGCCGATTTCGGCGCAGAAGAAGTGCTCGACCTGTCTGAAATGGAAATGGCAGAGGATGCCTCGGAAGGTTCAAGCGCGCAAAGCGAGGCCGACTTCATCGATCTGAACGATCATCTGGAAGAGGATGATGACGATGATGATGCCAGCACCGAAATCGATGATACACCGCTGATCGGGGAGCAGGTGCGCGGCGCGATGCAGGAAAATCTCGCTGCGCTGGCGATGCTGGCAGAACCCGGCGCGAAACCGCAGATCGTCCGCTCGGGTGAAACCTCTCTCGAAGGGCTAACCCGCGAATTGCTGCGCCCGATGCTCGCTGAATGGCTGGACCAGAACCTGCCCGGTATGGTCGAGAAAATGGTGCGCGCCGAAATCGCGCGGATCGCCGGTAAAAAAGGCTGATACGCCTCTACGCCCGCTGAGAGCGGCAAAAGGCAAAGCTGCGATGGACAATCAGGACAAACTGGCCGCCGAAACCGCGCTGGCCAAACATTACGGCGACCCGGCCAAGGGTAACGCGGTGGAACGTCACATCTTTCTGTGCGCGCTTTCCGACAAGGAGAAATGCTGCGCGCGTGAAGCGGGCGCGGTTTCGTGGCAATACCTGAAAGATCGCCTGAAAGAACGCGGTCTGGTCGGCCCCACCCGGGACGCGGATCACCCACGCGGACCCGGCGGCGGGATTCAGCGGAGCAAGGCGGACTGCCTCCAGATCTGCAAATCTGGCCCCATCGCCGTCGTCTGGCCGGACGGCGTGTGGTATCACTCATGCTCTCCCGATGTGCTCGACCGAATCATCGAAGAACACCTTGTCGGCGGCACACCGGTAGAAGAATTCAGGCTGGCGGCCCCGGAATAGGATCGCGCCGTCAGACCTCAGGCACGGTCACCGGTCCTGATCGTCATCCCTGTCACCAAACAGTTCATCGGCGCTTGGCAGATTGTTATCGACCGAATCGTCGTGGCCGGTGCCGTTGGACAGGAAGACGAGACCCATCAGCCCTCCCCCAAGCAGCATGGTGAATGAAATGCCGAGCGCGACGGCGATATAAAAATGCACCGAAATCGCGCCATTGAAGAAGAACAACACAGCAAGAGCAATCACCACAGTCGCGATCGTGACCATCATCAGAATGCGCATGATCTGACGATACCGCGCCCAAGCGTACGCAGCGGTTTCCGGATCGTCCAAAGGTGATTTCTTCGCCATTACCTCCACATGACCGTGGCCAAGACGCATTGCAATGCCCTTGGCGCTGCCAATCGCCTGCAAAGGTTCGCATATGCGGTGCATTGCACTCACGGTGACGCTCACGAGCGGATTCGCTTTTTTCGGCAAAAACTGGCATTTTGTATTTGAGAGAGGAATTTGCGCCATGACCATTGCGAAGATCATCGCCAACCGTTCATCCGCCGATATCGTTTCATGCGACGTCACCACCCCCGTGTCGGAGGCTGTTCAAATCCTCGCGGGAAAACGCATTGGCGCGCTTCCTGTGATGCGCGGCGGCAGTGTCGTGGGCATCATTTCCGAACGGGACGTGATCTATCGCCTCGCTGAAAGCGGCGGTTCCGTGCTGAACAAACCGGTCGAGGCGATCATGACTTCGCCAGCCGTTACCGTAGAGCCGGCCACCCCTATTGATGAAGCGATGGCCCTTATGACAAAACGCCGGTTCCGTCATTTTCCAGTGGTCGAAAACGGGGCGCTCGTCGCCTTTATCTCGATCGGCGACCTGGTGAAGGACAAGATTGATGCGGTCGAACAGGAAGCCGAAGCGATCCGAACCTACATCCAATCCGCCTGAGGCTGCCTTGCGCAGCCTTGTTGATTGGCGGCGCGCGCATTAGATAGATTGCATGTCCCAAACACTTACCCTGACACCTGCTGCTGCAAAGCGCGTCGCATGGATTGCGCAAAAGCAGACGAAGCCTGCAATCCTGCGCCTTTCGGTCGAGGGCGGGGGTTGTTCAGGGTTTCAGTATAAATTCGACCTTTCCGAAGGTCCGGCGGGCGATGACAGCGTCAGCGAAACTGATGGCGTGAAACTGGTGGTTGATCCCATCAGCCTCGATCTGGTCGGCGGCAGTGTTGTCGATTTTGTCGAATCGCTGGGCGGCGCTGCGTTCAAGGTTGAAAACCCCAATGCGGCCGCTGGTTGCGGATGCGGCTCCAGCTTCGGGATTTAGGTTTTACCCCAGCTGGTTTCTGGGGCACTAAGGCCCGCATGAAGATCGCCACCTACAACATCAACGGGATCAAGGCGCGGCTGCCGCGTCTTAAAGAATGGCTCGCGGAAACGCGGCCATCCGTCGCTTGCCTTCAGGAAATCAAAAGTCAGGATGAAGGCTTTCCCGCTGCCGAGTTTGAAGAGCTGGGCTATCACGCGATCTGGCACGGCCAGAAAAGCTTCAACGGGGTAGCGATCCTGACCGATGGCGAGGCTGGTTATGAACCGCCGAAAGAAATCCAGCGCGGCCTTGGCGTCGATGGGCCCAAGGAAGGCGAGGGCGAGCAATCGCGCTATCTGGAAGCGGACATCACCGACAAGGATGGGCAGACCGTTCGCACTGTGTGCATCTACCTGCCCAATGGCAATCCGCATCCTGGCCCGAAATTCAGTTACAAACTGGCCTGGATGGAGAAATTGCGCGCGCGCATGACGGAAATCTGGACCGAGGAGGTGCCAGCGCTGGTTCTGGGCGATTACAATGTGATCCCGCACGACGATGATACTTATTCGGTAAAAGCCATGGCGGCAGACGCGCTTATGCAGCCTGAAAGCCGCGCGGCGTATTTTGCGCTGCTGGCCGATGGATGGACCGATGCGGTGCGCACCCTCAACCCGCGCGGAGGCGTGTGGACCTATTGGGATTATCAGGCAGGCGCATGGCAACGCGACCATGGTTTTCGCATCGACCATATCCTGCTGTCCCCTGAAATGGCTGACCGACTAACATCGGTTGGCGTGGACCGTGAACATCGCGGACGCGAAAAGGCGAGCGATCACACGCCGGTCTGGGCAAATTTCAGCGGCTGATTGCCAATTTTATCTGACGCACCAGCAAAAAGCCCCGCCGATAAGGGCGGGGCTCAATGAATTGTCTATACAGCAGAAATCACCGGTAGAAGATGTGCGTGTCGATCTGCGCGGTGCGCTGCTTGCGATAGCTCCACTTCGGGCGAACATAGGTCGCGTGGAAATAAACCGCATCTTCGGCTTCTGATTGCCACAGGCCGTCATGGGCGATGTGCGCAATCGATTTTGCGCGTTCCCAAGCGGCTGAGGATGCCTTGATCCGCGGCATCCGGCCGTTCTTCACGAAAGAAAACTGCGCGCGCTGATAAACGACGCCGCAATAGCTGGCCGGGAACCTGCGATCTTCGGCGCGATTGATAACAACCTGCGCCACAGCGAGCTGACCGGCGAGCGGTTCGCCCCGCGATTCGAAATACACAGCCCCGGCAAGGCAGCGCATCTGCTCGCTAAGGTCGTCAGGTGCATCGACAATGCCAACCAGCTCGCGCAGCGTCTCTGCTTGCGGAGCGTCCTGCTGGGCTTCCTCGACTGGTTGAACAATCTCTTCCGAGATGAACACCGTCGGTTTGGGAATGATTTCGACCAGTTCCTGGCCGGTCTGGTCGGTTTCCTCAGCAACCGGCAAATCGGCTGCATCTTTGGCGAAAGCTCCGGCACCGTCGGCGCTGGAGAAACTTAGGCCAGCTGTCGCGATAAATGCAGCAGCAGAGAGGGTGTAAGTCTTACGACTCATCAAATTCGCTTTTTGTGCGGTGAGCGAGCTCCGACGCAGGTGAGAACCTGTTGCGATATTGCGCAAAGTAAAAGGTGGTTCGTGGTGCCTGCCGGCCGCCCCCCGGCTGCGTGCCCAGACCGCGACCGAATTGTCGTGGTAAGAGCCTGCGCACCTGGAGAGGTGGCGAGGCAAATAGTCTCACTTGAAACTATGTCAAGTTAACGGGGAAGAAGATCGACCAAGTGTTCTGTATCGGCGATATCCACCTCAAGTACCCAGATATCGGGATCCTGCGCGCTCCGCCGGGCGAGGTATTCATCAAATTCTCTAATTTTATCAGGCTCTTGAGACTTTGTACGGACGAATGAGCGCGAGCCATCTAGCTGCGGCAACCGCTCCCAAAGTGTTGCCATTTCACCACGATGCATGGTTACCAGCAGGATCGTGCCGGCGTCGCGCTCCCCTTTGGAAAGCACGGCCGCCATGCCGCCTTTCGATTCTACAAGGCGGATAATGCTGGATATTTCGAGATGCGCGGGAAGGCGGACCGGTTCGCTCATTCGGCTGCGGAATAACCGGGGAGGCTGGAAAGGGCGATGCGCGACCGCATGAATGTGCCGGTGCCGCGGCCAATCTCGTCCCCCTCGGCATCGACGAGGCGCGATTCGGCCACAAAAACCCGGCGCTTACCGCTTACCCAGCGCCCTTCGGCAACGATTTCACCAGCCCCTACAGGCTTTGTGAAGTGAAGGTTGAAACTGGTGGTGAGCAAAAACCGGTCGGTGGCCAGCGTGTTTGCCGCATAAAACGCCGCATCATCGAGCATCTTGAAATAGATCGTCCCGTGCGCCGCTCCAGCAGCGTGGAACACTTCTTCTCCAATGGTAAAGCGGATTTCGGCAAGCCCTTCGCCGGGGATTGAAAGCGATGAGGCGAATTTTTCGTTTATAGGCGCAGAGCCATACAGTCTTTCAAGCGCGCGGTGATGCAGGCCTGCGCCAGCTGCTCCGCTCGTATCGCCGGTCACCGAATCTGCCTCAGGCGGCATCGCGCAGGAATTGATTGGTCAGCAATGCAAACATCGCCTCACTATCCGGGGCATCGACGAGAGATTGCAGCATCGTTTCGTCGCGTGCGAAGCGTGAAATCGCGGCAAGCGCGTGTAGATGCGTTGCACCCGCATTCGCCGGAGAGACAAGACCAAAGAACAGGGAAACCGGCATCGCATCTGCTGATCCGAAATCGACAGGTTCCTGAACGCGCAGCAAAACGAGCGTCGGACGCTTTACCTCTGTGCTGCGGCAATGTGGAATTGCGACGCCACGGCCAAAACCGGTGCTGCCTAGTGCCTCACGCTGCTCCAACCCTTCGAGCACGTCTTCCTGGCTAAGCCCGTAAACATCGGCAAAACACTGCGAAACCTGCGCAAGTATTTGCTGTTTGTTACCCGAACGGCCGATGACAACGGCCTCGGGAAGCATGGTGATATTAACGTCCATTACGAAATCAAATCCCGGTTCACATGCGCCCGTCAGAAAGGGCGCGAGACAAAACCCAATGCACATACGTGATGCTCACCGCTGACAATGGGGCGGCGGCGCAGCTGGTGGTCTTGGGCTAGGCCAAAAAACGCTGTGTGTCCGCTTATATACGCGGACGCGTTAACAACATTTGTGTGGCCCTATTGAGGCTCAACCCAACCGATTGAGCCGTCGGCGCGGCGGTAAACCATATTATGCCGTTCTGTGCCAGCATTTTTGAAAAACAAGGCAGGCGTGTCGCGCAGATCGAGCATCATGACCGCATCTGCCACCGTGGCCGTTGGGACATCGACACTGGTTTCCGCGATAACGGGCGGCGCGTCTGCGGCGATCTCTTCTTCGGATTCCTCGACGGCAAAGATGGTATAAGCGGCTTCTTCTTCGGCGCGAGCATGGCTGGCGCGTTCGTGCCGGTCGGTAAGGCGCCGTTTATACCGGCGCAGCTGCTTTTCGATTTTGGTGGCGGCATTATCAAGCGCCTGATGCGCATCGTGGGCGCTGCCCTGCGCTTTCAGGATGGTGCCATGATTGATGTGGGAGACGATATCGCAGGAAAACGCACCGGCGGGCGCTTTGCCGAACGTCACGTGAGAGGAAATCGCCCGTTCGAAATATTTATCGACGATGCCGCCCAGCCTGTCGGTCGCATGCTCCTGCAAGGCAGTCCCGGTTTCAACCTGATGACCCGAAATCCGAATATCCATGATGCCTCGGTCTCCTTTGGTGTTGTTTAAAACCCTCACGGCTGTCCGGTCGAGGGTGAGCGTTCAACTGGCCCAAATCGCCTTGTCGATTCCGGCGACGAAATCCTTGTGACGCGCAATTTCGGCTGCGCTGGCCGCATGGGGCCGGGGTTCGCGGCGCGGTTTGAGTGTTGTGGGCGCCGCGCCAACAACACCGGGTGGCTGGCTGTTTGTTTCGGCCACATCGCCAGCCGTTTGACCGGCAAGCTCAAGCCCGATTTGCCGCCCGCCGTTCAATTCGACGTAAACCTGCGCGAGCAGCTCTGCGTCCAGCAATGCGCCGTGTTTGACCCGGTGGCTGCGATCAATGCCGTATCGGGTGCACAGCGCATCCAGCGACAATTTTGCGCCCGGATGCCGTTTGCGGGCAATCGCCACCGTATCAATCATCCGGTCCAGCGATACCGGTTCCCGGCCAATGCGTTCCAGCTCGCAATTCAAGAATCCGAAATCGAACCCGGCATTGTGCGCAACTAGCGGAGCATCACCGATAAAATCGAGCAATTCGCCAGCCGTGTCCGCAAAAAGGGGTTTGGTCGCGAGAAAAGAAGCGGAAAGGCCGTGAACAGCTTCGGCTGCCGCAGGCATATCGCGTTGGGGATTGTAATAGGCATGGAACGTGTTGCCGGTTTCAACCCGTCCCACCATCTCGACACAGCCTATTTCCACCATCCGGTCCCCCGTCTTGGGGTCTAGGCCGGTGGTTTCGGTGTCAAAAACAATCTCACGCATTTCAAGAGTTATTGACCCATGCGAGCCTTAGCGCAAGGGGCTGTGTCATCGGGAATTTTACAGATCTGCTGCTTTCTTGCGCAGCTCGCCGATCAAATCGCGCACTTGCGCCCGCGTTTGAGTCAAAGCCGTGCCCGTATCGATGACGTAATCGGCGCGCTTGCGTTTTTCTGCGTCGGGAACCTGCAACGAAAGAATATGCTTGAACTTTTCCTCGGTCATGCCGGGCCGGGCAAGAACGCGGCGGCGTTGTTCGTCCGCCGGAGCGGAAACCACGACTACCGCATCGACGGCTGCATGGCCGCTACCTTCGAATAATAGCGGAATATCGAAGACAAGGATCGGTGCAGCAGCGTTTTCTTCGAGAAATGCGCTGCGCCGCTCGCCCACGGCAGGATGCACGATTCCCTCCAGCCGGGCGAGCGCCTGCTTGTCCCCGAAAACGATTTTGCCCAGCGCGTCGCGGTCCACACCTTGCGGCCCTGTCGAGCCGGGGAATTCCGCTTCGATCCGGGCGTTCAGTTCGCCGTCCGGTCCCTGCATCGCGCGCACCGCTGCATCGGCGTCGAACACGGGGATGCCCTCCGCCTCGAACATCGCTGCGACGGTTGATTTGCCCATCCCGATAGATCCGGTCAGCCCGACGATCATTGGCCTGTTCATGACAACAGCAGCTCGCGCAATTCGGCATCGTATTCACGCGGAGGGTGAACACCGAAAAACTTCTCAAAAGCGGTCGCCGCCTGCCCGATAAGCATGGAATACCCATCAATCACAGGATGGCCGGCTGCTTTGGCACCGGTAAGAAACTCAGTTTCGGCAGGATCGGTGACGATGTCATAGGCGATGCTGCCGGGCGGCGCGTGGCTCCAATCAAATTTGAGCGGCGGAGCGCCGTTCATACCCAGCGGTGAGGCGTTGATTACCAGGTCGAGGCAATTTTCGCGGTCGTCAAAGGCAAAATCGGTCGGCTGCGCAAAATGGGGCAGGGCAACAGCATGGTGCTCGCCGCCGGGCGCAAGCTCATCCAACATGGCGCGCGCTTTATCCGGGTTGCGCCCCGTCACAACCAGCGTGAAACCGTTATCGGCCAACACTGCGATAATGGCCCGCGCTGCTCCGCCCGTGCCAATGATTCGCGCCATTCGAAACAGGTGCTGCGTTTTGAGTATCGAGAGCAGCGGTTCCAGAAATCCCGGGGCATCGGTGTTGAACCCTTTCAGCGCGCCGTTTTCCTGCCGCACCACTGTGTTCACCGCTCCCAGCCGCTCCGCGTCAGGGTCCAGATGATCAAGATGCGCCATGATTGCCTGTTTATGCGGCATAGTGACGTTGCAACCGATCCAGTTGCCATCGGTTCGCTGCCTGTCGAGATATTCCCCAAGTCCGGCAGGCTCCACATGCCGGGCCTTGTATCGCCCGGCAATACCCAGTTTCTCCAGCCAGAAACTGTGGATCAGGGGCGACTTCGAGTGTGCAATGGGATCGCCAATGACGTGGGCATAAGGCTGCGTCATGCAAGCAACACTCCCTCTTCGCGCAGCGCATCCAGCAATGGCAGTAGCGGCATGCCGAGAACCGTGAACTGATCACCTTCTATGCTTTTGAAAAGCTGCACGCCCATCGCCTCTATCCGAAAGACGCCGACGGTGGACCCGACCTCAGGCCATTCTTCGGTCAGATAATGCTGGATAAAATCCTCGGACAATTCGCGAACTTCCAGCCGGGCGAGGCTTGGCGCGGCCCATACACAGGTATCGCCCCGCACGAGCGCGGCGGCGCTGTGCAGTTTGAGCGTTTTGCCGGAGAAAAAGCGCAAATGGTCCGATGCTTCTTCGCGCGATCCCGGTTTATCGAACCTTTTACCGCCCGCGACGACTAGAGAATCGCTGCCCAAAACCAGCGCATCGGAATGCTGCGCGGCCAAGGCGGCGGCTTTGGCGACGCTTAGCGCCTCGGCTATTTCTGGCGGTGACGATTGGGACAGCCCACGTTCGATACCGCGTTCGTCGATATCGGCGGGGATCGCTTCATACGGCACGCCTGCCGCGTCCAGCATTGCGCGGCGCGATGCCGATTTTGACGCGAGTATCAGACGAGGGGCAGAATTAGGGGTAGGGGCAGGTGACATCATATAGGTTTTGCCACTCCATCGACCTGCCGGTCTTTCCGTTCGCGTTCCTGCACCAGCCGGATGATGGCGGCGGCGCTTTCCTCAATCGAGCGGCGCGTCACATCAATCACTGGCCAGCCATTATCGGCAAACATCCGTCGGGCAAACTGGATCTCGGCGCGCACCCGTTCGTCATCGACATAGGACGTCTCTGTCCCTTCGTTCAGCGATAGCAGGCGGTTGCGGCGGATTTGCACGAGCCGCTCCGGTGCGGTCGTCAGGCCAACAACAAGCGGATGGCGCAGGCGGAACAGATTGTCAGGCGGGGGGCTTTCCACCACCAGCGGAATATTGGCTGTCTTATACCCGCGATTGGCGAGGTAAATACTTGTTGGAGTTTTCGAGCTGCGCGACACTCCGGCAAGGACGATATCCGCCTGCTCCCAGTTTTCATGCCCCACGCCATCATCGTGCGCGATGGTGTACTGAATAGCATCCACCCGCCGGAAATAATCGTCATCCATTAGATGCTGGCGGCCCGGCCTGCCATGCGCCTCCTGCCCCAGTTGCGATTCCAGCGCGGCGGTCACAGAATCGAGCACAGGCACGGCGGGCAGTCCTAGATGACGGCAATGTTCCTCCAGCCGAGCCCGAGTCTCCGGGTTTACCAGTGTAAACAGCACGAGGCCCGGATTGTCCGCAAGCTCGGGGACAATCCGATCGAGGTGTTGACGTGAGCGGACCATCGGCCAGAAATGCCGGGCAACCGTGGGATCATCGAACTGGGCGAGCGCGGCTTTCGCGATCATTTCCAGCGTTTCACCGGTGGAATCGGAAACGAGGTGCAGGTTCAATCGGGTCATGGACGGGAAATTGCGCCTTTACGCCGGGCTGTGGATAGATACCGGCATAAACCACGGGACGAAACTGGCGACAAGCAGGGGAGGAAATTTCATCCTCGCTACCAGCTATTTGATCTCAGGGTTTGTCGACACGCGGCGGCCACTATCAACAGGTTGGGGAGAACGGGGATAGATTGCGCTTGACCACGAAACGCGGCAGAGTCGGTTCATGTCAAAAGCTTTTGCAAAACTGGACGAAACCGGCAGGTGCCGGTAATTCCCGCTTTCCACAGGGCCAACAGACTCCATCATCTCTTTATATAAATATAATTTTTTTAGTTTAGAGGAACACGTATGCCGGGTCCGCTACTCGACACTTTGAACGGTAAGAAACAGGATATCGCCCCGGTCTGGCTTATGCGTCAGGCAGGCCGTTATCTTCCCGAATATCGTGAGCTGCGCGCCGAAAAGGGCGGATTTCTGGAGCTTGTCTATGACAGCGAGGCTGCAGCCGAGATTACGGTGCAGCCGATCCGCCGGTTTGCGTTTGATGGCGCAATCCTGTTTTCCGATATCCTGATCGTGCCGCATGCGATGGGGCAGGGACTTGAATTTCTGGCAGGCGAAGGGCCGAAACTCAGCCCGACTTTGCTGGAAACCGAGCTTTCCTCGTTCTCGGAGAAGAAAGAGCGGTTCGATGCGGTTTATGAAACGGTGCGCCGGACACGCACACTCATTTCAGACGATGTAACGATGCTGGGCTTTGCAGGTTCACCCTGGACGGTCGCGACTTATATGATCGCAGGTCAGGGATCGAAAAATCAGGAACCTGCCCGTTTGCTCGCCTACCGCGATCCTGCGCGTATGCAGGCGATTTGTGATGCGATCAGCGATATGTCGATTGAATATCTGCGCGGACAAATTGATGCAGGGGCCGAGGCGGTCCAATTGTTTGATAGTTGGGCCGGCAGCCTAGCCCCCGATGAATTTGAACGCTGGGTGGTTGCTCCCAATGCCAAGATTACTGCCGCGATCAAGCAATCGCACCCTGACACGCCAGTAATCGGCTTTCCGAAGGGGGCAGGGGCTAAACTGCCGGCCTATGCCCGCGAAACAGGCGTTGATGCGGTCGGACTGGATGAAACGCTCGACCCGGCTTGGGCGCATGCCAGCTTGCCGGACGGGATGCCGGTGCAGGGCAATTTCGATCCGCTCCTGCTCGAGGCAGGCGGGCCGGAGCTGCCAAAGCGCGTGCGCACAATCATCGAAGCATTTGAAGATCGTCCGCATGTCTTCAATCTGGGGCATGGTATCGGCCAGTTTACGCCGATTTCGCATGTCGAGGAGCTTCTCGCTGCACTCAGGGGGTGAAACCCGTCCAATTCGGCGTTAGGGGTGCGCAATGCAGGAATTCCTTCTCTCGATCTATCTGTGGCTGAAAATCGGTCACGTCATTTTCATGGTGTTCTGGCTTGCGGGGCTGTTCATGCTGCCGCGCCAGTGCATCTACATGCTCGACCATGCGCCGGGATCGGATGGCGAGGCAAAATGGGCCGAGCGGATGGGCAAATTGCGCAAGATCATCCTGACGCCTAGTCTCATCATCGTCTGGGTGCTCGGCTTGGCCATTGCCATCGCGATCGGTGCATTCAGCGAAGGATGGCTGCACGCCAAACTCACGCTCGTCCTGATCCTCAGCGGGTATCACGGCTGGCTGGTTGCCCAGACGAAAAAGATGGCGCGCGGCGAGCGGCCACTGACTGAAAAACGCCTGCGCATGATCGGTGAAGTGCCCGGCCTGCTGCTCGTGCTGATCGTCGCGCTCGTATATCTCAAGCCGTTCTGACGATTGGTGATTGACCGCGCCGTGCGTGGTCCGTATTTCACTGTCCAATCCGGTTTGGGCCGCGCGTCCCGCGCAGCCCCGTCTGCTTTCTCCAAGCCCAGTCTTTCAATCGCGAAAGGCACCTCGTCCAAAGAGGTACTGATGGTCCGGCCAATCTGTAATTTCTGGAATATTTTCTCATGCATCTTAAAGAGTTAAAACTCAAAACTCCGGCCGAACTCGTTCAGATGGCCGAAGAACTGGGCGTCGAAGGCGCCTCGACCATGCGCCGCCAGGATTTGCTGTTCAGCATCTTGCGCGAACTGGCCGAAGACGAAGAGTACGAAGAAAAAATCATGGGCATCGGCACGATTGAAGTGCTGCAGGATGGTTTTGGCTTTCTCCGCTCGCCGCAGGCCAATTACCTCGCTGGTCCCGACGATATTTATGTCTCGCCCAACCAGATCCGCAAATGGGGTCTGCGCACCGGTGATACCGTCGAAGGGGAAATCCGCGCGCCGAGAGAAGGCGAGCGTTATTTCGCACTGACCGGCCTGACCACGGTCAATTTCGAAGATCCCGACCAGGTTCGCATGCGGACCAATTTCGATAACCTGACGCCGCTTTACCCGGATGAAAAACTGTCTCTCGACACGCTTGATCCCACGGTAAAGGACAAGTCTGCGCGGGTGATCGACATCATCTCGCCCCAGGGTAAAGGCCAGCGTGCGCTTATCGTCGCACCGCCGCGCACCGGTAAGACGGTGCTGTTGCAGAACATTGCGAAGGCTATCACCGACAACCACCCCGAGGTATTTCTGCTGGTTCTGCTGGTCGATGAACGCCCCGAGGAAGTCACGGACATGCAGCGCAGCGTTAAGGGCGAGGTGATCTCCTCAACCTTTGACGAGCCTGCAAATCGCCACGTCCAGGTCGCCGAAATGGTGATCGAGAAGGCGAAACGCCTTGTCGAGCACAAGAACGACGTGGTCATTCTGCTCGATTCCATCACCCGTCTGGGCCGCGCCTACAACACGGTCGTCCCCAGCTCGGGCAAGGTGCTGACCGGCGGTGTCGATGCCAACGCCCTCCAGCGTCCGAAGCGTTTCTTTGGCGCGGCGCGTAATATTGAGGAAGGCGGTTCGCTTTCCATCATCGCCACCGCGCTGATCGATACTGGCAGCCGGATGGACGAAGTCATTTTCGAAGAGTTCAAGGGTACGGGTAACTCTGAAATCGTGCTGGACCGCAAGGTGTCCGACAAACGCATCTTCCCGGCCCTCGATGTCGGCAAATCCGGCACGCGCAAGGAAGAGCTGCTGGTCGAAAAGGACAAGCTGTCCAAGATGTGGGTCCTGCGCCGTATCCTTATGCAGATGGGCACGATCGATGCGATGGAGTTCCTTCTCGACAAGATGAAGGATTCCAAGACCAACGAAGATTTCTTCGACACGATGAACCAGTAAGCTTATGCTTTTCTATGATAGATTTGGGCACGGCAGTCCTTGAGACTTAAGCTGGAAACCTACCATAATTGGCTTTTTAAAATTCTTGCTGCCGGAGCTAGAGCGGTTCGCCTATGCTGTATCAGTATTGTTACTTAAGCACCGCGCCCGAGCTTTCGCGCGATCAAGTCGAGGCAATCCTCGCCAGTTCTGCACGGAATAATCCGGCAAACGGCATTACGGGATTATTGGTCTATAACGGGCGCAACTTTCTCCAGATCCTTGAAGGTGAGGAGAAGGCGTTGGTGTCATTGATGGCGCGGATCGCCAAGGATCCGCGCCACACCGGCATTTCCTATCTGGACAGAAGAACGATCAAACAGCGTTCGTGCCCGGACTGGAACATGAAACGCGTTGTGATTTCGGAGGATGTCGAAAAGCGCCGCGAAATGCTCGATGCGGAGTTACCGGAGACAATGGATCCCGGGCTGCGCACAATCATCATGAACTTCGCAGTTTTGAATTAGGCCCGAAACCCAAAGACGGCGAAATCCAGCCTTTAGATCAGGCTGGCGTCTGCCCAAGATGCCCTGCGAAAAAGGCCGCGGTGCGTCCGTCCGCGATTGTCGCTGCTTCTTCATCCCGGCGCTTGCCAATTTCGGTGGCAAAACCGTGATCCAGACCGACATAATCGTGCAGAGACACCTTCGGGTGGTCATCCAACCCTGTGTGCATGGCTTTTTGCGTATCTTTATCGACAAAGCCATCCTCCGTGGGGATGTGGAGCATCAACGGGTTCGCTATCTCTTCTTTTTCCGCGAGCAGACCGTCAATTCCCACGCCGTAATAACCGACAGTCGCGTCGATATCGGTGCGCGCTGCCGTCATGAACGCGAGCCGACCGCCCAGACAATATCCCACGCACCCAACCTTCGCGATACTTTTTTCATTTCGCAGATAGTTTATGGTGGCCTGAATATCGCGGATTCCTGCGTCCTGATCAAATTTTCCCATCAGGTCGAGCGCCCGCTGAAATTCGGGTTCCACATCAGGGTCCAGCTCGACGCCTGGCTCAATCCTCCAAAACAGGTCAGGCGCAATGGCAAGGTAGCCGTCCTTCGCCAGCTTATCGCATTTTTGCCGAATGCCTTCGTTCACACCGAATATCTCCTGAATGACGACGATCGCAGCGGTTGCAGGGCTGGCCGGATGCGCGACGTAAGCATTGAAGGAGGTGGTGTTGTCTAGGGTGTGAATGGCGGTTGTTTCGCTCATATCTGATCCTCTCGGTAAGTGGATGGTTTGTGCCGCGCGATCCCGGCCTTACAATGCTCTATCTTTTGCACCTTGGCATTATCAATCGCAAATGACACAGATAGGTCGCAATACCGGGCGGATTGCGTTGCCGGGACAGGAGAATACGCCATGAAGATCAACGTCGAAGTCGATTGCACTCCCGAAGAGGCGCGCACCCTGATGGGATTGCCTGACGTAACAGAGGCCAACAGCATTTATGTCGAGAATATCTCCAAGGCAATGCAGGGCGTCAGCAACCCAGATCAACTCCAGCAATATGCCCAGGCGCTCGCACCTATGGGCCAGATGGGGCTGAAGTTGTTTCAAAGCTTCGTCGAAGGCGGCATGAAAGCGGGGCAATCGGTTGGCAAGGGATCGGGAGAGAGTGGGGACTGAGGGGGAGCCTTATCGAAATACCCTTGAAGTTACCAAAGTGTCCCACGTGAAAAAACAGACGATCTATGCGGTGTCGAGCGGTTCTCCGCCTGCGGCCATCGGTGTTATCCGCGTAAGTGGGCCGGAAGCGGGGAGCGCCCTGCGCAGGCTTGCCCGGCGGGAGGTTGAGCCAAGACGCGCTAGCTTGGGCAAGTTGCGAGACCGTGAGGGTAGGGTGCTCGACAGCGCGCTGCTGCTCTGGTTTCCCGGTCCGCACACAGCAACAGGCGAAGATCTGGTAGAACTGCATTGTCACGGGGGCAAAGCCGTTCTTGCAGCGGTGCAAGACGCGTTGTCGTGCTTCGATGGCCTGCGCCCGGCGGAGCCTGGAGAGTTTACCCGCCGAGCGTTCGCCAATGGCCGGATTGATCTGGCCGAATCAGAAGGCTTGGCCGATTTGCTGTCTGCCGAGACCGAGCTTCAGCGTGCTGCGGCGATGGCGAATGCGAGTGGGGCCTTGTCCCGGCAGGTGGAGGGCTGGCGCGATGAAGCTCTGCGTCTTTCTGCCCAGATTGAAGCTGTGCTTGATTTTTCGGACGAGGACGATGTCGAAGCGCTTCCTGCAGAATTCGGTGAGGCAGTGGCTGCTTTGGAGAATGACATCGCTATCTGGCTGGCTCGGCCGCGTGCCGAGGCGCTGGGGCAGGGGATACGTGTGGTGCTCGCCGGACCGCCCAATGCGGGCAAATCGACACTATTCAATGCATTGGTCGAGAGCGAAGCTGCAATCACATCGCCGATTGCGGGGACGACGCGTGACGTGATTGAACGCTCTGTCGATATTTCTGGGGTGCCGTTTACCTTCATCGATACTGCCGGTCTTCGTGATCTTGAGACGGTCGAAGATGGGGATCCGATTGAGGCCATCGGGATTGATCGGGCCAGAACAGCTGTAAAGGGGGCGCAAACTGTTCTCTGGCTGGGTGACGAGGGGGCGGGGCCGGCGGATTCATGGGAGATCGCGGCGAAAAGCGATTCTGATAGCTTCACGCCTAAGGCTGCGGACGGAGCGTTCAATGTTTCGGCCGATACAGGCGATGGGCTAGAACGTTTAAAGGGCCAACTTGTCGAAGCTGCACGAGCAATGCTGCCACCGCCATCTCAAGCCGTACTTAACGAGCGTCAACATCGCCGTTTGGCTGAGGCCGGCGAGGCTCTTGGCGCAATTGCCAGCCTTCGCGACCCACTGCTTATCGGTGAGGAGCTACGGAATGTGCGGGTTGCCTTTGATCGGCTTATCGGGCGGACCACTACAGAAGACATGCTGGACGCGCTGTTTGGGCGGTTTTGCATCGGTAAATAGTCTTGCTGTGCGATAGTGTTTCACGTGAAACATTGTGTTCTGTTGTCGCCAATCAGGTTTTGACGATTCCGCGCGAAATCACTATCTGGCCTTCTATGCATAAATTCGATGTCCTTGTGATCGGCGGCGGTCATGCCGGTGTGGAAGCCGCCTGTGCCGCGGCACGCATGGGTGTGCAGACCGGTCTGGTCAGCTTTGATCTCGATGCGGTCGGGGCGATGAGCTGTAATCCTGCGATTGGCGGTCTGGGGAAGGGGCATCTAGTCCGCGAGGTCGATGCGCTAGACGGAGTAATCGGTCGCGCAGCGGATGCAGGCGCCATCCATTACCGGATGCTCAACCGTTCGAAAGGAAGTGCTGTCTGGGGTCCGAGGGTCCAAGCCGACCGCGTGCTCTTTAAAGCGGCGGTCCAGTCAATCGTTCGTTCTCAGGCAAATCTTCAACTGATCGAAGGTGAAGTAGCTGCGCTCGTTATGGATGGAGAGCGGATTGGCGGTCTGGAACTATCCGATGGCACAATTTTACATGCTGGGCGGGTAATTCTGTGTACCGGAACCTTCCTTGGCGGCGTTCTGTACCGGGGCGAAGAGCGTTTCGAAGGCGGGCGTATTGGCGAAAATGCGGCCACGAGATTGGCAGAACAGCTCCGAGGTGCCGAATTGCCGATGGCGCGGTTAAAAACCGGCACACCGCCACGACTGGATGGAAGGACCATCGATTGGGCGGTTTTACCGGAACAGGCTTCTGATGGAGAGGCATGGACAATGTCTCCCATCACGAAAGTGCGCCCGAACCCTGAGGTGTTTTGTGCCATCACACGCACAACACAGGCGTCGCACGATGTTATTCGCGCAAATCTGGATCGTTCGCCGCTGTTTTCTGGTGCGATAGGCGCTGCAGGGCCGCGTTATTGCCCTTCCATCGAGGATAAAATCCATCGGTTTGGTGACAGGGATGGGCATCAGGTATTCCTGGAGCCGGAAGGTCTCGGCACTCACATGGTTTATCCCAACGGGATAAGCACGTCCTTGCCGGTCGATGTGCAGGAGAAAATGCTCCGGGCAATGCCTGGGCTTGCCGATGTTAAGATGGTCGTTCCCGGCTATGCAGTCGAGTATGACCACATCGATCCGCGCGCTCTGACCAGCGATTTGCAGGTTCGCGCCATACCCGGTCTTTATTGCGCCGGTCAGATCAACGGAACGACTGGCTATGAAGAAGCCGCAGCACAGGGTCTGGTCGCCGGACTTGAGGCGGCTGCTGCCGTTAAGGGGGCTCAGGCTCCTGAACTTGATAGAGCCAATTCCTATATCGCAGTCATGCTCGACGATCTGACGTTGCAGGGTGTGACGGAGCCTTATCGGATGCTGACGTCGCGTGCGGAATATCGCCTGCGGTTACGCGCGAACAATGCTTCGACGAGGTTGACGGCACTCGGGATCGCAGCAGGCTGCGTTGGTCAAGATCGGCTGGACTGGTTCAACAAACGCGAAGGGATACGGCACGATCTCGCTGCCGCGTTGGAGATCACAATTAACGCACGTGAACTTGCGGATGCGGGTTACATTGTAAAGCGCGATGCAGGAGATAAACCTCTATCCGAATGGCTGCGCCACGAAGGGATCGATCTGGCGGCGCTGGAGCTTTGGCTACCAGATGGCCTTAATCTGGATGCGCAGATTACGGAAGAAGTCGCCGAAGATGCGGCGTACGCCCCTTATCTGGCGCGGCAAGAGGCCGAATTGAGGGATTTGCGGGCCAGCGAGCAATTGATGCTGCCTTGCGATTTTCCGTATTCAGAGGTGCCGGGACTTTCAAACGAGATGGTCGAGCGGCTGACTAAGTCTGCGCCATCGACCTTGGCAGCAGCCGGGCGGGTTGCAGGCGTAACACCTGCCGCGCTGTCAGCGTTGTTGGTGCATGCACGCCGGTATCAGCAGTCCGAACAGTTCGCTGCGTAATGGACGCTCGACGGTTAGACGGAGAAGATGAAGCCCAGATCTATGTCGAGGGTTGGGGTGATAAGCTCGCAATGGACCGGCTCAACCGATTCATCGGATTGCTTCTGGATGAAAACAAACGGCAAAATTTGGTCAGCAAACCTTCCGTGGCGCATATGTGGAAGCGTCATATTGCAGATAGCGCCCAATTGCTAAGGTTTGTTTCATGTGAAACATCCGAATTGACCAAGCGCGGGCCGTGGCTTGATCTTGGCACTGGCGCTGGCTTGCCGGGGCTCGTTATCGCGATCCTGAGGCCCGATTTGCCGGTAAAACTGGTCGAATCGCGGGCGCGGCGCGTCGAATTTCTCGCCCACTGCATCGAAGAGCTGGACCTTAAGCAGTGCACAGTGCTTGGTGAGCGTCTGGAGCGGGTTGAACCATTCGAAGCCAGTGTCATTTCGGCACGCGCTTTTGCCCCGTTGGAGAAACTCGTCCGGTTATCCGCACCCTTCTCCACAAAAGGGACGACCTACCTCTTGCCGAAGGGCCGCTCGGCGGCGCACGAATTAAATGAGCAAAAAGCGTCGATTCGAAGAATGTTTCACGTGGAACAATCATTGACCGATGACGATGCAGGTATCATCGTGAGTGCACATACGCGCGATTAGCGCAAATCGCTCTGAAAAGCGGCTAATGAGGACCAAAACCATGCTGACGATTGCAATCGCAAACCAAAAGGGCGGTGTTGGCAAAACCACGACCGCCATCAACATGGCCACCGCAATGGCAGCAACGGGCTGGCGCACCCTGTTAGTTGACCTCGACCCGCAAGGAAATGCCTCGACCGGTATGGGAGTCAGTGCGGCCTCTCGCGGGCTATCCAGCTACGATTTGCTCGTAAATGAGGTGCCGCTGGCTGAGACAATTGTCGAAACGACGATTCCGGGGCTCGACATTGTGCCAGCGACCCAGGATCTTAGCGGTGCGGAGATTGAGCTTGTCTCAGTTGAGGAACGCACCGCGCGTCTACAGCAGGCGCTGGGTGAGCATTTCGGCCATGACATATGTTTTATCGATTGCCCACCGTCACTTGGCCTTTTGACGCTGAATGCCCTTTGTGCGGCGGATACTCTGCTTGTTCCTCTGCAATGCGAATTTTTTGCACTGGAAGGGCTGAGCCAGCTTTTACAGACCGTTGAACGGATACAGCAGCGTTTCAATCCTTCGCTGGATATTATCGGTGTGGCCTTGACGATGCACGATCGCCGCAATCGCTTGACCGATCAAGTTTCCGACGATGTTCGCGATTGTCTTGGAAATCTGGTGTTTGACACTGTCATTCCGCGCAATGTCCGCCTTTCCGAGGCGCCAAGTCACGGGCTTCCGGCTCTTGTATATGACCACTCCTGTACCGGTAGCCGCGCATATATTGCATTGGCGCGCGAGCTAATCGGTCGATTTCCGCCCGAAAGGCAGGCAGCATGAACAAGAATTCCGATCCAATCCGTTTTTCCGTGCCCCAACGTGATCCTGCCGACAAGCAGAAGAAAGGCCTTGGTAAGGGCTTGGGCGCGCTTCTCGGAGAGAGTAAACGTGAAGAACCGCTGGTTCGCGTTGGGAGTTCTGACGCTGCCGCTGATGCAGCAAACAATAGTCCGTCACCTTTGAAATCATTGTCGGTTGCGTCGATCAGCCCGCTGCCAGGCAATCCTCGCAAGCATTTCGATGAGGGTGCGCTCGACGAACTGGCAGCCTCAATAGCGAAACGGGGCGTAATCCAGCCAATCATCGTCCGGCCCAAATCCAACGGCAAGTATGAGCTGGTTGCTGGTGAGCGCCGTTGGCGCGCTGCACAAAGAGCGCGTCTGCATGAAATCCCAGCTTTGGTGCGCGAACTGGATGACCGCGAGGTTATGGCGCTTGCCCTAATTGAAAACCTCCAGCGCGAAGACCTCAATCCGGTCGAGGAAGCGCGGGCTTATCAAAGGCTTGCCGACCAAGAGGGCATGACCCAGGCTGAAATAGCGCGCATGGTTGAAAAATCGCGCAGCCACGTCGCAAATATCCAGCGACTGCTTGGTCTCCCCGGCGCAGTGCTTGATCTCGTGGAGGGTGGGAAACTGTCCATGGGACATGCGCGGGCACTAATCGGTCACGAGGACGCAGCCACGATCGCCAAGCGGGCGGTGAATGACAATCTCTCGGTCCGAGAGATCGAAAAGATGGTCCGCAAAGTTGCCAAAAGTGTGAAGGGAACTACGCCAACCTCTGATGAAGGAGACGGCGGGGCAAACAATGCCGATATCGCTGCGGTGCAAAATCACCTCGAAGAATTTCTCGGACTGCCGGTACGCATTAAAGCGGATGCCGATCCGCGCACTGGTTCGATTTCGATCCGCTATGCGTCGCTCGACCAGCTTGATCTGGTATGCCAGCGCCTGACCGGCGGAGACTTTTGAGCTAGCATTAAAGCTAGCGCGCCATATGTGACGTGTTCCGACAGCGAGTAAAGAGTCGTGCGGCGCAACTTTGCCGGCGGCGCAACTAAAACGCCTTATCGGACACTCTATTCCGGCGCTGTATCATAAGGCGGTATTTCTACACGGCGAGGGCCATCGATAGTCCGGGAGGAACCGGGCACTTCGTATGTCTCCTCTCGAATGGTTTCGCGGACAATCACGCGCTGCGGTTGTTCATATCGCACAGGCACATAAATCATTTGCTGCTGCGGAGTGTAAGTATAGCCGGGCGCATACCCATATGTCGGCTGCGGCGCATATGACGGACTACCATATGCAGGAGCGGGAATGGTGCGACTTCCAATGCGCTTCGGACCGGGGCCGTATTGTGAGAGGTAGCTGTCAAGCGCCGCCTCGCAATCATACGCATCATCTTTTTTACCGCCACCGATCAAATTACCGAGCAGAAACCCGCCTAGTCCGCCTGTCGCACCTCCGATCAATGTGCCCGCAAGCCGATCTCCGTCAGCGATGCGGTTGCCGATCAAACCGCCCGTAAACGCGCCCAGCAGCCCGCCGATAATGCCGCCTTTTTCATCTTCGGATCGGCCGTTGGTGCGCCGGTTGCATTCCTCGACCCACTGATCGCGTTCGAACACGGCAGTAGCTGGTGCGTACGCGGTGTTTTCGTAGCCTGTTGGCCCGTAACTGGAGGCATCGCCGGGTGAACGATATCGCCGGACGGGGTATGAACGCTCAATCCGGCGCGTGCGCACAATTGTTTCGACCCCCGCATCGTTCGTGACTGTCTCTGTCACCGTGTCCTGCACGGGCGCGGATCGATATTCAGCCGGAAGCTGAGCAATCTCGGTGTCACTCATCACCTCGCCAGTCTGCGCAAAAGCGATAGCCGGTGACCCAAGTGCGCAGAGAAACGCGAGCGAACTGGCGTACTTACGAAACGATATAGACAAACCCATTAGAAAATCCCCCGGATGGCAACAGCGTGCGAGCGCCCTTGTGAATCGCAAGATTCGCAGAAAGCCCTGTTAAAACCGCTTTTACCACCGTGGCCGGGGACTGAGAAATTCAGGCGGGCGCCATGTCTCGTTTCGGGGCGATTGCGCGCCGCTCGATTGTCGATCCCTAGATGCGATCTGAAATGATTGCCGCGAGCCGCTCAATCCCATCGGCATCCGCCTGAGTGAAACGTGCAGGTGATGGGCTATCGAGATCGATGACCGCCACAACGCTGCTCTGCCGCATGACCGGCACGACAAGCTCGGAACGACTGGCAGCATCGCAAGCGATATGGCCGGGAAAGGCGTGGACATCCTCGACGAGCTGGGTTTGCCCATGTGAAGCTGCGGCGCCGCAAACACCCGTGCCTAGCGGAATTCGGATGCAGGCGGGGCGGCCAACAAATGGCCCGAGCACCAGCTCGTCCGAACCCAATTTCGACGGCGCGATACGGTAAAATCCGGCCCAATTAAGATCCGGGATAAACTCCCACATCAAGGCTGCGACATTCGCCATATTTGCCACCGCATCAGGCTCATCCGCAGTCAAAGCGTCTGCGGCTTCGCAAAGCTGGCGGTATCGTTCAACCGGTTCAAGCGCCGCATCCGGTGCGAAATCGTACATAAACACTCCTTGCAGCGCAGGCCATTTGCGCTTCCGCTGTTGCCGCCAGCGCATCGCGCCTGTATTTCGCAAGACATGGCTATTCTTCGCAAACTTGCAATCGCTCTCATCGTTTTGATCGCCGTTCTGGGCATCGCATTTTATGTTCTGTCGCGCGGAGACACCGCGACCTTGTCGGTCGATGAAGTTGCCGGGACCGAACCGACGCTGGAGGAGCCTGATCCGGAGAGTTTTCCGACGGTCCAGATTGCTGAGCCCGTCGGATGGGAAGACGGCGATCTGCCAACTGCGCCAGATGGGCTAACCGTCAATCGCTTTGCCGAAGGACTGGACCATCCTCGGGTCCTTTACGCGCTTCCCAATGGGGATATTTTGGTTACGCTGACCCGCGCGCCGAAAGTGGACGACGCCGGAGACGGCTTCATGGACACAATTCGCGGGTGGGTGGCATCCTACCTGTTTTCCGAAGCGGGCGCGGCTGGCGATTCGGCGAACCAGATCGTGCTGCTGCGTGATGCAGATGGTGACGGAACAGCGGAAATACAGACTGTTATTCGCGAAGAGGGTCTCGATTCCCCCTCTGGCATGAGCTGGAATGACGGCACTCTTTACGTTGCCAACCACAATGCCGTTCTCGCTTTCGATTACGAACTGGGCGGTGATGCGGTGAACGGTGAAGGGCGCAAACTGATGGATTTGCCGCCCGGCGGCGGGCACTGGATGCGGAACATGGAGATCGACCCAAACGGTGAGGCACTTTATATAGCCGTAGGCTCCGTAAGCAATATCGGCGAAAGCGGCATGGAAATCGAAACCGGCCGCGCAATGATATGGGAATACAACCTGCTCACTGATCGCCAGCGCCAGTTTGCGGTTGGCCTCCGTAACCCCAACGGTATGGATTTCAGCCCGTGGTCGGGAGAGCTTTGGACCACCGTGAATGAGCGGGACATGCTTGGTTCTGACCTGGTGCCCGATTACCTGACCAACGTCCCCATCGGGGCGCAATATGGCTGGCCGTGGCTTTATTATAAGAACAACATTGACCGCCGGGTCGAGGCACCGATGCCCGCGTTCCTGATGGAATACACCCGCAACCCGGTCTACGCCGTCGGCCCGCATGTCGCGGCACTCGGGCTTGTCTTTACAAAAGATGGGCACATGATGGGCGAAGAATTTGGCAACGGCGCATTCATCGCGCGCCACGGATCGTGGAACCGCAAGCCGCCGTCGGGATACGACGTGGTCTATGTCGATTTTGATGAGCGCGGAAATCCGGTCGGAAAACCGGTTGAGCTGCTGGGCGGGTTCCTGAACGACGATGGCACGACCAAAGGGCGTCCGACTTGGGTTGAGTGGGCCGGTGACGGGTCTTTGCTCGTCTCTGATGACACGGCGGGTATTATCTGGCGCGCTGTTTCACCGAATGCTGAGCCGGGCGCGGCACCCGAACGGCTCAGCGGTGAAGCATTGCCGCCCCAGCGCGAATTGCGCGATCCCAGGGCGACATTTGAAGAGGATTACCTTCGCAGGCAGGGCGGGCAAGCACAGTAAGGCGCGTTGGGTAGCGAATTACAGAGCGATCCCAGCGCGGCCTGCCAGTTCCACCACGAACTGCAACGCAGTCCGGCCCGAACGCTGTCCCCTACGCGATGCCCATTCCAGCGCGTCTGCGTCTGTGAAATCGAGGCCAAGTGGATCAGTATAGCCGCGCACTATTTTGAGATAATCGCTTTGGTCGCATGGGTGAAATCCGACTGAAAGTCCGAAGCGATCCGCCAGCGCAAGCTTGTCATCCACCGCATCGCGGGGGTTCAGCGCGGCATCGCCGCTATCGGGATCTTGCTCTGACGCTTGCCGGGCGAGGATCGCTCTTCTGTTCGCGGTGACTGCCAGACGGCAATTGGAGGATCGCGCCTCGACCCCGCCTTCGAGCCAGCTTCTTAGCCTGCGCGGACCGACCGCATCGTTATCGGCGAAACCCAGATCGTCGATGAAGATCACGAATTTGCGCTCTGCTGCCGACAGGCTCTCAAACAGGCGCGGCAGGGTATCAAGCGCATCGGGTGCGATCTGCACCAGTCCCAGCGCACCGGGCGCACCATCCTGAACCTGCTTTACCGCAGCGCGCAGCAATGCGGATTTGCCCATGCCCCGCGCGCCCCATAACAGCATGTCATGCGCCGCACTGCCGGTGGCAAGCCGCGCGACATTGTCATGCACCCGCGTTTTCTGATCGTCGATTCCGCGCAATAGCGACAGCGGCAAGGCTGTCAGATCGCCCACCTCGCGCGCGCCAGACCCTTCCCACACATAGGCGGGCGCAGAGAGCCAATTGGTCGCGGGCGGGGCAGAGGGCGCGAGCCGTTCAAGCGCATTGGCAATACGCTCCAGCGGATCACGCCCCTTGTTCATTTGCGCTGGATCATCCGGCGAGCTTGTCGCTTGGCAAGGTATAGAGCAAATCCGCACCCGCAATGGCGCCCGCTTTCAGGCCATTGGCCTCCGGCACTATGCGATCAATGAAAAAGCGTGCGGTGACAGGCTTTGTCTCGGCGAGAGAGGGCGCGGCGCCTGCTGCCACGGCTTCGCTTTGTTTCATGAGCTGCCACGCTGCAACAGCGACCGCCGCCATCGTGCAGAACGGCACACTCCCCGCAAGCCTATCGTCCAGGCTTGCCTCATCGCGCATCCAGCGCGCGATTTCGGCGCAATCCGCAGCGAGGCCCGCCAGCGCAGGTTCTTTGACAGCGTCACGGGCGATCTCTTCGAACAGGCCGATCATCGCCTCTCCGCCTTCCAGGCCAAGTTTGCGCGTGACCAGATCTGCTGCCTGAATACCGTTTGTGCCCTCATAAATCGGAGCAATTCGCGAATCGCGCCAATGCTGGGCGGCTCCGGTTTCCTCGACGAAGCCCATGCCGCCGTGGACCTGAATTCCGATGCCAGCGACCTCTACGCCAATATCGGTGCCCCACGCTTTTAGCAGCGGGACGAGGATTTCCGCCCGGTTTTTCGCATGCTCATGGCCGATAGTGCCGCGATCGACCTGGCCGGCACAGTAATACAGCAGGGCACGGCAGCCTTCGGTGAGGGCTTTCATCCGCAGAATCATGCGGCGAACATCAGGATGTTCAATAATCGAAACGGGCGACTTGTCGGGCGATCCGGCGCGTGCCGACTGGACCCGGTCCGCCGCATAATACAGCGCCTGCTGTGTTGCCCGTTCAGCGATCTGATTGCCCTGATTGCCGACATTGATGCGCGCATTGTTCATCATCGTGAACATCGCCATCAGGCCGCGATTCTCATGCCCGACCAGCTCACCAATACATTCGCCATTGTCACCGTAGCTCATCACGCACGTCGGTGACGCATTGATGCCGAGTTTGTGTTCAAGGCTGACGCAGCGCAGATCGTTGCGATTGCCCAATGAGCCATCGTCGTTGACGTGATATTTCGGCACGAGAAAGAGCGAAATTCCGCGCGAACCCTCTGGCGCATCTGGCAGCCGCGCGAGGACGAGATGGATGATATTGTCCGCCAGTTCATGCTCGCCCCAAGTGATGTAAATTTTCTGTCCGGTGATGCGGTATTTGCCCGCATGTTCGCCGTCTTCAATCGGCTCGGCCGTGGATCGCAATGCGCCGACATCGCTGCCGGCCGCCGGCTCTGTCAGGTTCATCGTGCCCGACCACCTGCCCGAAATCAGATCGGGAAGATATTTCGATTGCTGGTCTTTGCTGCCGTGATGTTCCAGCGCCTCAATCGCGCCAACCGACAGCATCGGCAACAGGTTGAACGCCATGTTCGCCGCGCCAAGGTTTTCCAACACATTGCATGAAAGCGTGAAGGGCAGACCCTGACCGCCAAAATCCGCTGAACTGGCAATCGAATTCCAGCCCTGGGCAACGTATTCATCATACGCTTCCTTGAACCCGTCAGGCAGGCGCACAACCCCGTTTTCCAGCTTCGCCCCTTCCATATCGCCGATGCGGTTCAGCGGCGCGAACTCTCCGGCAGCGAATTGGCCCACGCCTTCGACGATGGCTTCGACAAGGTCTGGCTCCGCATGGGCGAATTTTTCGCTTTTGGCGATTTCCTCGATCCCGGCATTGACGCGAATGGCAAGCAGCTGATCCTGGGTGGGGGGAGTATAGGGTGTCACGGGCGGGTATCGTCCTGTTGATTGGGTCGCGGTAAAATGCGGGAGAGCGCCTTTTGCTTGGCAGCGCCTGTTACAGAATATAGCGACCATCGCATGAGCGACAAGGACGTTACGGAAGTGGTGCTGGCCGATGCTGCGGGAATCGCGCGCGCGGCGAAAATCCTCGAATCCGGCGGGCTGGTCGCTGTGCCGACAGAGACGGTTTACGGCCTTGCCGCGCGGGCAGATAGCCCGGACGCGGTGGCGCGGATTTATGCTGCTAAGGGAAGGCCGGATTTCAACCCGTTGATCGTCCACATCCGCGACGAAGATCAGGCCCGGCGTTATGCTGTGTGGGATACATCGGCAGAGGCGGCGGTGATGATCCATTGGCCGGGTCCGCTAACTGTGGTTGTCCCGGCGCTGCCTGATGCTGCTCTGGCCAAGGCGGTTACGGCGGGCCTTGATACTGTGGCGCTGCGCTGTCCGGCCCATCCTGTGATGCGCGCTCTGCTTGAGCAGGTCGATTTCCCGCTGGCCGCGCCATCGGCCAATCGCAGCGGATTTATCAGCCCGACAACCGCGCAGCACGTGCTTGAGACGCTGGATGGAAAGGTCGACCTTGTTCTGGACGGCGGTCCGGCGGCGCAAGGAGTTGAATCGACCATTCTCGCGATCCGTGACGGCGGTGTGTGGGAGGAGCTTCGGCCCGGCCCGGTCGATCTTGATGCGCTGCACCGGCACTATTTTGAAACGGGGCTTCCGCAAAAAATACACAGCGATCCCGCAGATGATCGGGTCGAAGCGCCGGGCCAGCTCGCCAGCCATTATGCGCCGGGAAAGCCGGTCAGGCTCGACGTGCAAAAAGTCGCGCCAGACGAGTTTTCTATCGGGTTTGGCAGATGGGCTGGCGACTGCACGCTGTCATCTGCGGGGATGCTGGAGGAAGCGGCGGCCAACCTTTACGAATGCCTACACCTGGCCGCAGCATCTGATAAGCCGCGCATTGCTGTGGCCCCTGTCCCAGACACAGGTATTGGGCGCGCAATCAATGATCGTTTGCGGCGCGCGGCTGCACCGGCTGATTAATTGGTGTCGGGTTCAGCTGGTATCGTGCGAAGTATCGCCTGCATCTCGGCATAGCTTTCCTGGGCCTCGTCACACGCATCATCGTCACCTTCGCGGCATTCGGCGATCTGCTTGTCATATTTGCGCTCAAGCTTGCCCAGCTCTTCTTCGCGCTTGCGAATATCGCGCCCGCGCTTCTCGTCCGCTTCGGATTGGCTTGTCGTGGCGAGATCGACAGCCTTCGCGCCGACACGCACCGGAGCGGTGACCACATCGACAGCGGTTCTGGCGAGACAGCCCGACAGGGAAAGAGCGGCAATGCTTACGGTGAAGACAGGAAGAGCGCGCATGGCTGATACCTTGCGCGCTCTTGTCTGGATTGCAAGCTGGCTTCGATCAGCTGATCGGGGGCGGGGCGCAGTTATGCCTCTTCAGCCGCAGCAGAATTCTCTGCTGGCTCGCGCTACGCGCCGGGTGCGCAAGTCAGCGTGCCGCTGCCAATGGACGATTCGGTGCAGGTCGCATTGCCGGTCACAGTGACATCGCCGGACCCGGCCATGCTCGCCTCAACAGTCCCGTCAGAGGCGAAGGCTACATCGCCCGATCCTCCGATGGCGACTTCAGCGTTGCCTGCTTTCAAATTGGAGAGGTCGACACTGCCGCTGCCGCCAATGCTTATTTCCAATTGTTCGGCCGTGCCTGCGCCGATTACGGAGCCTGATCCGCCAATCGCAATTTCAAGCGTTTCTGCAGCGATTTGATCGATCACGATCGACCCGGAACCGCCGATTGCCAGCGACGGATTAGTCCCGACGCTTTGCGTTTCGACAGATCCTGATCCGCCTATGACAATGGAGTGCGGAGCAGGCATTGTGACCGTGACGACAGCCTTGCCATCCTTGATCTCCAGATCGGGATCGCTGGTCACGCCGATGGTTTCGTCATCCAGTACAAAGCGCAAGGCGTTCTCAGGATCGTTTTCGACCGAAATTGAAAGCGCATCCCCTTCGGTTACGACAACTGTGGCATTGGTCGTGACGACAAGCGCGGTAGGGGCGGCGCCGGTCATGTCGAGTTCGGAAAGCGGCACGCCCTCCTTACCGTTGATCGTAACATCCATGCCATCGCAGCCGGCGAGGCTGGCCCCCATTGCGAGCGCGGCAATCGGCGCAAGACCTTTCAAAATCCGCTGGATCATAATTGTACCTCCACATTTACCTGACCGGATCGCGACATTCGCCGCGAGGCGTATTGGTGATATAATACACCAATATCGGAGGTCAAGGTGGTCCCGGCACGGCCGGGTGCGAGCCGATAGCTGAAACGGAAAGGGCCGCCCCGTCAGGAGCGGCCCTTTAAAAGGTCGATGAGGGAAGCAGCCTTTAGCTGTCATCCTCTTCATTGTTGTAATATTGCGGAGCGTGTTCGCGCAGGACTTCCAGGATTTTCTCAAGCGCGGTCGCTTCGTCGGTTTCCTCCATCGCGCCCAGTTCGCGGGCGAGACGGCTGGACGCCGCTTCGAAAATCTGACGCTCGGAATAACTTTGCTCCGGCTGGTCATCGGGACGGAAAAGGTCGCGCGTGACCTCTGCAATCAGGACGATCTCGCCCGAATTGATCTTCGCTTCGTATTCCTGGGCGCGGCGCGACCACATCGTGCGCTTTACCTTGGGCTTGCCTTTGAGCGTTTCCATCGCTTCTTTCAGGGTCTTGTCCGAAGACAGCTTGCGCATGCCGATGGATTCAACCTTGTTGATGGGCACGCGCAGGGTCATGCGCTCTTTTTCAAACCGCAGGACATACAGTTCCAGCTGCATACCGGCGATTTCTTCATTCTGAAGCTCGATCACGCGGCCAACGCCGTGCTTTGGGTAAACGACGTAATCTCCGACGACAAATGCGGGCGCATTGCTTGCCATGCGAATTCCTTTCATTTAGCCGTACTGCGCGGCGCATAGGGACAACTGTTCCAGCGGCGTTCCGTCCCTGTCCTTGGACGTGAGCGCCGGGTTCAAATCATCCTGATATGCGATTGCTGGTATGCGGCCTTTCTGGTTTTAATCAGCCAGCATCGGGACCAGCCGATGCGGTTGTTCCATTACATAACATATTCGTAACAAAATTGCGAATCAGAGTTCAAGCGCCCGTATCCTTGCCGACATCAGCGGCCAGATGAGCGCCGATCAGCAGCAGATACGCGCTGAGGTATAACCATGTCAGGAAGACCACTATCGCACCCAGGGATCCGTAAGTGGCATTGTAACTCGCGAAATTGGAGGCATAAAAGCCAAAGCCTGCGCTCGCCGCCATCCACCCCAGCCCAAACAGAATTGCGCCTCGAAACGCGGCTCGCATCGGAATGGCGGGGGTGTTCGGGACAACCCGGTAGGCAAAAATTGCCCCGGCAATGCCAGCCGCTCCGACAACTGCATAGCTTGTGAATGCGCCGCCCTGTCCGCCCAAGACGAACGAGACCAACGCTGTGGCGCCGCCGACAACCGAGAGCGCAATCAAGACGCCCAGCGTGATTGCGATGGCGAGCAGGTTGCTGCGGATGATGCCGCGGCTTTCTTCAGCTTCGAAGGCGACATTGAGCGCGGAGATGACAGAACCTGCGGCGACCCGTGCGCCAAACAGCGAAAATGTTATTGCAGCTAACAGCGCGAGCCCGGCAGTGTCGCTGCGCGCTTCCGAAACACTTTCGAGCTGTTCGCCGACGAGCTCGCCTGCCGAGGGGGGAAGGGCTTCGGCAGCCGAGGCAACGTGTGTGGCAACGGTTTGCGTGTCGACGAGCAAGCCGTAGGTCAGCACAATCGCGGCGAGCAGCGGCATGAAGGACAAGAAGCCATAATAGGCGATACCGGCAGCAAGCAGCCCGGTGTTGTTATCAGTCGCGCGTGCAAAAGCGCGTTTCAACGTTTCGAATAATGACAGCATGCACTTCAAACCGAGTGCAGCCTCACCTGTTCCTGACTTTGGACGAAGCGGGCCTAGTCGCCTTCGCCAGGCTCTTCGCTGAAGTATTTTTCGAATTTGCCTTTTTCGCCCTTATGCTCATCAGCATCGGCGGGCGGTTCTTTCTGGCTCGTGATGTTCGGCCATTCGGCTGAAAACTTGGTGTTCAACTCAAGCCATTTTTCGAGGCCATCTTCGGTGTCCGGCAGGATTGCTTCTGCCGGGCATTCCGGTTCACAAACGCCGCAATCGATGCATTCGCTGGGATTGATGACCAGCATGTTCTCACCCTCGTAGAAACAGTCTACTGGGCACACCTCGACGCAATCGGTGTATTTGCATTTGATGCAGTCATCGGTGACGACGTAGGTCATTAAAAAAGCTTTCGACAATTGTCCGTGTTTGCGCGTCTGCTATGTCGATTTAGCCGCGTGGGTCAAGTCATCTAAAGTATGCAGGTGCGCACCTGATCTTCATGCGCGGCTGTGTTCGCGGTAATGCGCCTTTGCTGCGGCAGGTGATGCGCGCCGGTTGGGCAAAGACAGGATTTCGACAATTCGAATATCTTCGCCCTGCGCCAAGGTCAGCACATCACCGACTTTTACAGCTTCGCTCGCCCGGCGGACGTGGTGCCGGTTATGGCGCAGCGCGCCCTTTTCGATCATGGCATGGGCAGCGGAGCGTGTGCGGGCAAAGCGCAGGTAAACGAGCAGACGGTCCAGTCGGAGTGCTGGTTCGCCTTCGATGTCCTGCACGCTTTGCGTCATCTGCCCAAAAGATCGGCCAGCCCGTCAAAAGCGCCGCTGGCGCGCGCCGGACCGGTATCAACCTGCGGCTTTTTGCGGGGTGCATCGCCCGGCTTCGATCCCTGTTTTGCCGAGCGCTTTCGGCCCTCATTCTTTGCATCTTTGCGCCCGCCATTCCTGTCGCGCCGTTCTTCATTGCGGCTTTTGGCGATGCGCTCTCCGGGTCGGCGCGGCCGCCAGGTCCAGCTATCGGGCACTGCAGGGCCGTGTGCGCCGTCTGCGAGCGTGCGTACCCGCTGAACCTTGAAACCTGCACTGCCAAGCAGGCGGCGGGCGTTTTCTTCCTGAAGCCCGATTGAGATTGGCAAAGCGAGATTGATCCTGAAGCGCACGTTGCGCTCTTTCGCCGCCTTACCCGAAGCCTTGGCTCTCGCATCGAAAGCGGCGCGAAGAATCTTCTCTGCCAGATCGACGCGGATCGCTTGCGAACCGGCAGGGCGATATCCCGCTGGCAGCGGCTTTGCCTCCGCAATCACGGGCAGCATCGCGTCTTGCAAAGGCCGTTTATCCAGGCCGAGCGCGTTCAACAGCTGGCGCGGCGCAGGTTTGAGCAGAGCGCCGGCAAAAATGTCGAGCGCGCCAAAGTTCACGCCCAGTTTGCGCAGGAAGGGGCGCATTTCCTTAGGCAGATGCTCCAGCCCCGCTTTTTCGCGGCTGATCACGCCGCGCGCGTCGATCAGCGTTATAAGCAGCGCGCGTGCCTGCGACCCGGCCTCTGGATTGCGCGCCGCCTCGGCAAGTTTGCGCAGCGGCAAAAGTGGCTCCAGCTTTTTGTCGAGCCAATCGGTCAAACCAGATTCGAGGCGGCTGCGCGCAGGCTCCGCAAGCAACGCGATGTCGCGGGTGAGCGAGAGGCGCGGCGTGCTGAAATCGTCCGGCATCGCGATGTCTGCCAGCCGGCGGCCCTGCCACGTGATCGAACCGCGCTCTATCGCCAGTTCGGACATACCATCGGCAAGCAACCAGTCAGCCCGCTGTGCGAGTATTCCCGGAAGCGCCTTTTCCCCGGCGGCGAGCAGCATTTTGCGATCTGCAACGCCCGCATCGGGGTCAACCACAAACCGGAACCCGTCGAGCTTGCCAATCGGTTCCTCTTCGACAGTCAGGCGGTCATCGGCTTCGAGTGTAACGGGTAGTGCGCTGGCATCCTGCCCAAGCGATTTCATCAGTATCGTCGTCCTTCGGTTGACAAAGCGTTCGGTTAGCCGCGCGTGGAGCGCATCGGATAGCTTTGCTTCGACTGCGCGCGCCCGCGCAGCCATTTCGTCGCGCGCCAGCACCCAGTCGGGTCGCTGGCAGATATAGGCCCAGGATCGGATCGCGGCTATCCTCCCCTGCAAAGTGTCAATATCGCCGCCTGTCCGGTCCAGTTCGGCAATGCGGGCGGCCACGAAATCCGCACCAAGATACCCTTCACAAAGATCCTGCCACAACCTTGCGACAAACCGGGCATGCGGATCGACGCCCACCTGCCGGAAATCGGGGAGTGAGCATGCCTCCCAGAACCGGCGCACCAATCCGCTGCCGCGAACGGATTTTGCCAGCGGTTCCTCTGCAAGGCGTTTGAGCACCGCAAGATCGATGGCCTGGGGCGCGCCGCGCAGAACATCGTGCCGCGGCCTGCTTTCAAGATCGCCGATCAGCACCGGAACCGTGTCAAAGCGCGGCTCCGCCTCACGCCAGTAAAGTTTCGTCAGCGGAGCAAACTTGTGCTCCTCGATTGCGAAGATCTCTTCTTCGGTAAACTCCAGCGGAGCGCCCGACCGGCTGCCGCCGCCTGTCAGCGTGCCAAAGCTGCCGTCGCGCTGGTGCCGACCGGCGCGGCCTGCGATCTGCGCCATTTCAGCCGGGATCAGTCGCCGTTTGCGTTGTCCATCGAATTTCGTAAGCGCGGCAAACGCGACGTGGTTGAGATCAAGGTTAAGACCCATGCCAATCGCGTCGGTCGCGACGATATAATCGACCTCACCGTTTTGGAACAATTCCACCTGTTTGTTGCGTGTTTCCGGTGAAAGTGCGCCCATTACCACCGCAGCGCCGCCGCGAAACCGCCTTAGCGCCTCTGCCATGGCGTAGACCTGCTCGACCGAAAAGGCGACAACCGCGCTGCGCGGCGGCAGTCTGGACAACTTGGCCGTCCCGGCATGTGTCAGCGTGGAAAAGCGCGGCCGCTCGACCATTTCAGCGCCGGGGATCAACGCTTTTACAATCGGCTGGAGCGTCGCTGAACCGAGGATCATCGTTTCCTCGCGCCCACGCGCATTCAGCAATCGGTCGGTGAAAATATGCCCGCGCTCGGGATCGGCCCCGATTTGCGCTTCATCTATGGCGACGAAAGCATGGCCGCCGCCCAAACGGTCCATCGCCTCCATCGTGCAGCAGAAATAGCGCGCATTCGGCGGTTCAATCCGCTGTTCCCCGGTGATGAGCGCGGCAGCATCATCGCCCTTTATAGCGCGCACACGGTCATAAACTTCGCGCGCCAGCAGACGCAGCGGGAACCCCATCATACCGCTCGAATGGCCGCACATCCGCTCAATCGCGAGGTGCGTTTTGCCGGTGTTAGTGGGGCCGAGCACCGCCCGGACTTTGGAATCGCTCGTATTTCCGTTCACCAGCGGCTTTTGTCAGGCTTGGCCGGGCGGAGCAATGGCCGTGTTTGCGCGCGCCGCCCGCTTGCAGCAACGGCTGGTCGCAGGCATGAGTCGCTTCGGCGTTGGTTAAGGCGTCATTTACTTTGTTCGCCCAAGGTTTTCCGCCATGTGCAACGCAGCGAGCGCACAGCGCCTCGCGGAGAAAGACGCTTTGGACCACGCACGCGACATCGGCGGTGACTTTCCGCACAACGAAGATGGCACGGAGCCTGCCGACGAACGGCAGGCCGCCGATGAAACTGCGCGCGCAATCCTGCCGTATTTCCGCAATTCCAAACAGATGGCCGGACCCACCGGCGCACAGCGGGCAAAAAAGCGCGTAATCACCCGCGTAAGCGGAGTGGGGGAGCGTTATGACGAATGGAAGCTGGCCGCAGGACAGCGTCTGGGCGAACTCGACCTGACACCGGACCTTGCGGAGAATATCGGGAGCCGCCGGTGGTTCAGGGGATTGGGCACGATGCTGGCTCTTGGTGCGGCGGCATTGGCTTTCTGGCCCGATTTTGCCCCGCTTGAGGCGCGCGCGGCCATGCCGCAAGATGATCAGGTGCAACAGGAATTGCGAAGCCAGATGATTACACCGCTGGCTTTCGGGGCCGATAGCGGGCGGCGGATGGGGCCAACGGACAAGGTTATCCCGCTTGCTAGCGCGCCCGAACGTCCGCAAATCGACTTGGTGGCGACCCTCGCGCCGGGCGACAGTTTTGCCACGATGCTGCGCCGCGCGGGCGTTTCGCGCAGCGATATCGACCGGGTCAGCACGCTGGTGAACGAGGCGATGCCTTTGTCTGAAATCCGCCCCGGAACGCAGATCGATATCGTGCTGGGGCGCAGGGCAGCACAAGGGGCGCCGCGTCCGCTTGATGAATTGAAATTCCGCGCGCGTTTCGACCTGGAACTGGAGGTCGGGCGAAACGGCGCGGACGCGGAAACCGGCCAAGGCGGATCACTGGCGCTGCAGCGCAATTTCATTCGCGTCGACGACACGCCGCTGCGCGTTCGCGGCAAGGTCGGGCAGAGCATTTATCGCTCCATGCGATCAGCCGGTGTTCCCGCCACTGCCGTGCAGGAATATATCAAGGCGCTCGACAACCAGATCAATATGGACCGCGAGGTCCGTTCCTCCGATGAATTTGACATCATCCTGTCTTACCGCCGGGCCGCGACTGGCGAGCGGCAGGCCGGACAATTGCTCTTTGCCGGGATTGACCGCGCAGGAGAGCCCAAGACACAGCTGATGCGTTGGGGTGATGAGGGCCGCTTTTACGAAGCATCCGGCGTCGGCGAACAGCGCGGCGGCCTGCTCGCCCCAGTGCCGGGGCGTATCTCCTCGCGCTATGGCATGCGCCGTCACCCGATCCTGGGCTATCGCCGAATGCACGCAGGGCTCGACTTCAGAGCGCGGAGCGGCACTCCAATTGTGGCTGTTACCGATGGCACCGTCAGCGGGGCGGGCCGGATGGGCGGCTGCGGTATCGCGGTTCGGCTGAACCATGGCGGGAATTTGTCGACGCGCTATTGCCATATGAGCCGCATGTCTGTGCGCCGCGGCCAGCAGGTGCGGCGAGGTCAGGTGATCGGCTATGTCGGCTCCACCGGGCTTTCGACCGGTCCGCATCTTCATTACGAGATGTATCGCGGCGGCAGGTCGATCAATCCCGCCAGCGTTAAGTTCGTGACCCGCGCGCAGTTGTCAGGGACAGAGCTGATTGATTTTAAACGTCAGCTGATAAAATTGAAAGAGGTCGAGGTGGGCGCTGCCCTTGCCGATCTGGAAAAGCGGCCTGAAGAAACCGAGGAGCCGCTGCGCGAGATCGAGAAAATCAACCTCGCTAGCCGGGCGGATTAGCTTTCTGCTTCACCGCTCGCCGGTGCGCGCCATCCAAGTGATTGCAGGCCCGCTGCAAATGCGGCTAGACATGCGCGCATGACGGCAAAATATCCCAATACGCGGCTGCGCCGCACTCGTGCAAGCAGATGGAGCCGCGCGCTCCACCGCGAGACCCTGCTGACGCCGACCGATCTCATCTGGCCGTTATTCGTTACCGAGGGCAGCGGCGTCGAAGACCCGGTTGCGACGCTGCCGGGCGTTTCGCGTTGGTCGGTCGATGGCATCGCCGCCCGTGCAAAAGAAGCGGTCTCGCTTGGCATCCCGGTGATCGCCCTGTTTCCCAATACGCCCGCTGACAAGCGCAGTGATAGGGGCGAAGAGGCGCATAATCCCGACAATCTGATGTGCCGCGCAATCCGCGCGATCAAAGATGCGTGCGGTGATGACATCGGCGTTCTTACCGACGTTGCGCTCGATCCGTATACCAGTCACGGTCAGGACGGTCTGCTCGACGACGCAGGGTATGTCACCAACGATGATACAGTCGCCGCGCTGGTCGATCAGGCGATCAATCAGGCAGAGGCGGGCGCGGATATCATCGCCCCTTCGGATATGATGGATGGCCGCATCCACGCGATCCGTATGGCGCTGGAAATGGGCAGCCATCCGAACGTCCAGATCATGAGTTACGCAGCAAAATACGCCAGCGCGTTTTACGGACCATTTCGCGATGCAGTGGGATCAGGCGGTCTGCTGAAAGGTGACAAGAAAACCTACCAGATGGACCCGGCCAACAGTGATGAGGCCCTGCGCGAGGTTGAAATGGACATTGCAGAGGGTGCGGACAGCGTGATGGTAAAACCCGGCCTTGCCTATCTCGACATTATCTACCGTGTAAAACAGCAATTTGGCGTGCCAGTCTTCGCTTACCAGGTAAGCGGCGAATACGCGATGATCGAGGCTGCGCAGGCCGCCGGTATCGGTGATCGTGATGCTTTGCTGATGGAAAAACTGATCGCGTTCAAACGCGCCGGGTGCAGCGGCGTGCTGACATATCACGCGCCGGTCGCCGCGCGCATCCTCAATGGCTGAATTCCGGTTGGAGACGCCGCGCCTGATCCTGCGAGACTGGCGGCAGGAAGATTGGGCAGAGTTTTGGCAGAGCACGAATACGCCGGCTGTCATGCGATGGCTCGGCGGGGTTCTGGACGAGGACGGCATGTCATCTGCGCGCGGGCGGCTGGAAAGCTACCGTCAGCAGCACGGCCACACATCCTGGGCGGTAGAGCGCAAGGAAGATGGCGCAATCCTCGGATTTTGCGGGCTGAAACGCAGCAATCAGGCGGGCGGACCGATGGGCATGATGGAGGTCGGCTGGCGGCTGCGCGAAGATGCGTGGGGCTGCGGCTATGCCAAGGAAGCGGCGACGGCGTCTTTAGATGCGGCGTTCGGACAGTTTGGCGCAGCGGAAGTCATCGCCCTGACCGTTGAACGCAATTCGCCAAGCTGGGGACTGATGAAACGCTTGGGCATGATCCGGCGCGAAGACCTCGATTTTGCCAATGCCGATTTTGACCCGGAAACCGCGACGATCATCGTCTATTCAATTGACCGGGATGACTGGGCGATCATCAATGGGTGACCTGGTGCTTGAGACGGAGCGGCTTGTTTTGCGCCGTATTTCGGAGGGTGATGCGCAATTGCAGGACCAATTGCTGAACACTGCGCGCGTGATGGAGCATCTGGGCGGCGTGAAGGAGCTTCACGAGATCGAAGCGAAACATGCGTGCACCATGGCCAGCTTTGCCCGCGAAGGCTTCGGCTTTATGATGATGATCGAAAAGGCGACGGGCGATCTTGTCGGCCATTGCGGATTGAAGCGGGTCGATAATACCCACGCGCCCAATATCGGCGATCACGAAATTGGCTGGCTGGTGAGCGAAGATCGCTGGCGCCGCGGGTACGCTTACGAAGCGATGCGCAGCGTGATAGAATGGGCTTTCGGGCCAGCCATAGCCGCGCCGCACGTCGTTGCGCTGACATCAGAGGCGAACACCGGCAGCTGGAAGCTGATGGAAAAGCTTGGCCTGACGCGGCGACGCGACCTTGATTTCAGCGATCCCGCATTTTCGGATGCGGATAATCCGACGATCCAGTATTCGCTTGGTAAACATCAATGGGAGAGCCGCAAATGTATCGCCCCGGCGTGAACATCATTCCGATCCACGGCAAGACGCCGCATATCCACGAGACCGCATTTGTCGCGCCCGGTTCGACCATTATCGGCGATGTCGAGATCGGGGCTGGCAGCTCCATCTGGTACAATTGCGTGCTGCGCGCAGACGTTTTTAAAATCCGCATTGGAGAGCGCACCAATGTGCAAGATGGCAGTGTCCTCCATTGCGATCCGCCGCGTCCGGGAGATGAGGACGGCTCGCCGCTCATCATCGGCGACGATGTGCTGATCGGACACATGGCAATGGTCCATGGCTGCACCATCCTGGATCGCGGTTTTGTGGGACTTGGCGCGATCGCGATGAACAAATCGGTGATCGGATCGGACGCAATGCTGGCCGCCGGAGCGATGCTGACAGAAGGCAAGGTGATGGAGGACCGGATGCTATGGGCAGGCCGCCCGGCCAAGCCGATGAAGGAGCTATCCGACGCGGCCATTGCGGGAATGCGGATGGGCGTGACCCACTATGCTGAAAATGCCAAACAGCACGCGATTGCGGTGTTTGAGTGCGGGCTGGCGTGATCCTGCCGCGCGCCCTGCGCCGCCATTAATCCCGGATCAGCGCGCGCAGGCTTTCGATCCGGTCCGCTTCGTGAACCGGTTTGTCCCAGCGGATGCGGTGGATACGCGGAAAGCGCATGGCGAGCCCCGATTTATGCCGTTTTGACGTGTGGACACTGTCAAACGCGACTTCAAAAACCAGCGAGCGTTCAACTTCGCGCACCGGGCCGAAACGGTTGAGCGTTGTCTGGCGCACCAGCTTGTCCAGCTTTTTAAGCTCGGCATCAGTGAAGCCGGAATAGGCCTTGCCCACTGGAAGCAATTCCGCGCCTGCGTCGGGATCGCCGTCCCAGCAGCCAAAAGTGTAATCGGAATAAAAGCTAGACCGTTTCCCGCTGCCGCGCTGCGCATACATCATCACCGCGTCGATCAGCAGCGGATCGCGTTTCCATTTGTACCACAGCCCAACCTTGCGTCCGGCGATGTAGGGACTGTCGCGGCGTTTCAGCATCAAGCCTTCAATCGCATCCTCGCGCGCGCCCTCGCGAATTTCCGCCAGATGATCAAAGTCGCGCGCCTCGACCACGGCGGAGATGTCAAAATGGCTTGCGGGCAGGCGCTCCATCAACGTTTCCAGTGCCTCGCGGCGCTGCGTCCACGGATGCTCCCGCAGATCGTCATCTTCGATCAGCAGCGCATCGTAGAGCCGTACAAATGCAGGCGCTTCGGCGAGCATTTTCTTGGAAACCGTCTTGCGCCCGAGCCTCTGCTGAAGCGCATTGAAACTAGCCGCGCCGCCCTCTTCACCGCCCTGCGATGACCCTCGCACCAGTAATTCCCCGTCAAGCACGGCGTCGATTGGCAGCACGTCCAGAAGCTCGGGAAAGCTGGCCGAAATATCGTCTCCGCTGCGCGAATAGAGCCGTGTTTCGCCGCCGACCCGGACCAATTGCACGCGAATGCCGTCCCATTTCCACTCGGCAGCATAGTCAGCGAGATCGACCGTGTTTTCCTCAAGCGGGTGCGCCAGCATGAACGGGCGAAACCGGGGGCGGCTCGACACATCCGGCGGATTGCCGCCATCCGCGCCCCACGCAAACAGTTCAGGATAGGGCGCATCCAGCGCGTGCCAATATTCCTCGACCTCTTCGATAGAAACATCAAACGCTTGCGCAAATGCCGTTTTTGCAAGCCGCGCGGAGATGCCGATCCGCATACCGCCGGTGGCCAGCTTGATAAGTGCAAAGCGGCCATTCGCATCCAGCCGGTCGAGCAATTTGGGCAGTTCTTTAGGCGCGGTGTTGCGGTTGAGGGCGGTGAGCATCTCTACCACCTGCGCCACGCTGGGGATGTCGCCATCGCGCGTATCGGGTTCGGGCCACAGCAGGCTCGCCGTTTCCGCTGTATCGCCTACAAAATCGCGGCTGAGGGTCCACAACACCGGATCAACCCGGTCTATCATCAAATTGCGAATGGTCGAGGATTTGACCGCTGGAAAATCAAGCTCACCGGTCAGCGCGGCCAGCGCCCAGCCGCGATCAGGATCGGGCGTAGAGCGCAGGTAGTCGGCAATCAGCGCCAGCTTGCGATTGCGGCTGGTGGTGTAGACGAGCGTGTCGAGTAGGGCGGCGAACTCCTCCATTATTCGTCCTCTTCCTCGCGCCCGACCAATGCAAGCGCGCGCGCTTTTCGTTGGCCAAGCTCGCACCAGCGCAGCAAGGCAGCCTCTCGCCCGTGGGTGACCCAGACTTCTTGCGGGTCAACTTCGTCAATCGTCCGGGTAAGCTCACCCCAATCGGCATGGTCGGAAATTATCAGCGGCAATTCGACACCGCGCTGGCGCGCGCGTCCGCGAACGCGCATCCACCCGCTCGCCATCGCGGTGATCGGATCGGGCACGCGGCGGCTCCACCTGTCATTGAGCGCGCTGGGCGGGGCGACAATTATGCTGCCGCGCATGGTGTCTTTCTCATGGTCTGACACCAGCCGCAATTCACCCAGATCGACGCCGTGATCTTCATACAGGCGGCACATTTTCTCCATCGCGCCGTGAAGGTAGATTGGCGCTGTGTGACCCGCCGCGCGCAGTTCCGCGATCACCCGCTGCGCCTTGCCAAGAGCATAGGCGCCGACCAGCACGCTGCCATCGGGCGCATCGCAAAGCGCGCCCAGCAGTTTGTCCATCTCGTCTGCGATCGGCGGATGGCTGAACACTGGCAGGCCGAAAGTCGCCTCGGTGATGAAGATATCGCAGGGCGTTACCTTGAACGGGGCACACGTGGGGTCGGCCCGCCGCTTGTAATCGCCGGTAATGACGACGCGCTCGCCAGCGTGCTCAAGCAGGATTTGCGCGCTGCCCAGAACGTGTCCTGCCGGGATATATGTCGCATCAACGCCGCCGGCCAAACGGATCGTCTCGCCATATTCAACCGGCACCGCTTTGGTCGGGATCTCCCCGCTGTCATCGGCTATGCCTGTCCGGTATCGCAATGCCATGATGGCGAGCGTCTCTGGCGTGGCGAAGGTTTCACCGTGGCCGCCGCGTGCGTGATCAGCATGGCCGTGGGTAACAAGCGCGCGGTCCACAGCGCGGCCCGGATCGATCCAGCAATCTGCAGGGACGACATGCACGCCCCACGGTTCGGGCCGGATCCAGGAAAAAGGTGCGCTCACACGCTATCAAAGCCGCGCGCGCGCACCTGTTCCCGTATCGGTGTCAGGTCACTCGGCGTCTTCGCCTTTGCGATACTTGTCAAACCACGCGATTACGCTGGCCGTGCGCGCAGCCTGCTGGCTGGGCGTTTGCGACAGGTTGTTGTGGCTGGAATCCGGGGTGATGACCAAAGCGGTGTCCACGCCTGCAAGTTTCAGGGCGCCGTAATATTGCTCTGCCTCGCTGCGCGGTGTGCGGTAATCATCCGCGCCGACCAGCACCAGCGTCGGTGTGGTGACATTGCCGATCAGGCTAAGCGGTGAGCGTTCCCAGTAATGCTCCGGACGCTCCCACGGCTGGCCGCCCATCCAGTACCGTCCGAAAAACGCCAGGCCATCAGCCATCAGCGACTGGCTGACCCAGTTGATAACAGGCTTGTGCGTGGCCGCTGCCTTGAACCGGTCCGTCTTGCCGACCAGCCAGCTGGTAAGCACACCGCCGCCGGAGCCGCCCGTAACATACAGATCATTGGGATCGGCAAAGCCCTGCGCGATAGCGGCATCGACGACCGCCATCAGCTCATCGAAATTGCTGATCGGATAATTGTCCTCGATCCGGTCGGCAAAGGCTTCTCCGTATCCGGTTGAACCGCCGGGATTGGCGAAGACGACCGCATAACCCGCCGCGCCGTAAAGCTGGTAATCGGCGGAGAATTCCGGGCCATAGGCAGCGTAGGGGCCGCCATGCATTTCAAGAATTGTGGGGACCGGCGTGCCGGGGACGTAATCGGGCGGGAGCATGATCCACGCCGGGATAATTGTGCCGTCCGGGGCGGTTGCGGACAATTCCTGCGTCTGGCCAAGCCGTTTGCCGCTGAACTTAACCGCGTTCAGCGCCGTGAGGGTGCGGGTGCCCCGCCGCGTGGTGACGCCGATATCTGGTGGGCTGGTGCTGCTGGCGGTGGTGAAGGCCAGCGTGCCGCCTTCGCTCACCGACCATTCGCCGCCGGTATACGGCAGGGCGTAATAGGTGGAGCCCAAGCGCGGGGAGAGCGGAGTGACCGAGCCATTCATCGAAATGCGCGCGACCCGGTGCTCGCCATCATCTTCGTAACTGGCAAACAGGCCCGCATCGGTCCATTCAAGCCCGTCAAATCCGCGATCAAGCGATGTGGCAAGCTGACGCGAGCCGGTGCCATCGGCGTTCATCACATACAGATTGGTCTGGTCGAAGGCGTTACCGACATCGTTAAAGCCTAGATAGGCGATTTGCGAGCCATCCGGCGAAACCTGCGCGCCAAAATCCGGCCCTGTGCGAGTGGTCAATGCCGTGACACTGCCGCTCGCCAGATCAAGCGCGTAGATGTCCGCAGCGAGCGGTTCCAGCTCCCAATCCTCATTCCGGTTCGCCGCGTAATACAACGTGCCGCCATCGGGCGACCATTCGACCGCGCCGCCATTGTCGTATTCGCCGTAAGTCAGCTGGCGCGGTGCGCCTCCGCGGGCGTCGACGACGAACAGCTGTACCGTGCCCGGCTTCACATATCCGCCGCCATCATTGCGGTAGGTGACCCGGTCGATGACCTGGATTGGCGCGCCCCATTCTGCGCCCTCCGGCTTTGGCGGCGGGCTGCCTAGGACAAGTGGTTTGCCTGGAATGCGGGCGGTAAAGGCGATTTGCGATCCGTCCGGTGACCAAGAAATGCCGCCGGGACTTTCGGGCAGGGCGGTGATGTTGGCGCTGGCTCCGCTATCCATCCAGCGCACGTGAAGCTCCGCTCCGCCGCCGCTTTCGGTTGAAATATAAGCGAGCCGTTTGCCATCGGGCGACCAGCGCGGGCTGGCATGTGCCCCCTCTCCGGTGACGAGCGGGGTTTCCTCTCCGCTCGATACGTCGATCAGCCAGATCGATCCGGCCGCGCGGTCGGTCATGATGTCGTTGGTCCGCCTGACATAGGCAATTTGCGATCCATCGGGGCTGATTTGCGGGTCTGCCGCAACGCTCAGCCCGAACAGGTCGGCTCCGGTAAAATACGGGCTCGGCGCGCCATCATCATCGGCTACATGATCGTCTGCGAGTGCCGGTAGGGCAAAGACGAGCGCTCCTGTGGCGATCGCTCCCGCGAAAAAAGGAAGTGTGCGTATAGACATGATTGGCCCCCAAATTGCTTTGGAGGCCAATCAATCACATCGGGTTTTAAAAGGCCAGAGCAGCCGCGGCGCGAACACCGGACGAATCAGCTCTCCTTGTCGCTACCGGCAGAGCTACCGGACGCTTCGGGGTTGGAATCGCTGCTTTTTTCAGGCGGAGCTTTTTTCGCAGCAGGCTTTTTCTTTGCCGGGGGTTTCCGCTTTGGTTTGGTTTTAGGCGGGGCCGGGGCCAGTTCAAAGCTGGGTTTGCCGTCCTTGACCGTGACATGGACCTCGCCGCCGTCGGCCAGTTTGCCGAACAGCAATTCCTCGGCCAGCGGCTGCTTGATCTTGTCCTGGATAAGGCGGCCCATCGGCCGTGCGCCGTACAGCTTGTCATAACCTTTTTCGGCAAGCCAATCTCGGGCATCGCTGTCGAACTGGATGTGGACGTTCTGGTCGGCGAGCTGGAGTTCGAGCTCAAGGATGAACTTGTCGACCACGCGGGCGACAGTGTCCCTGCCAAGATAGGCAAACGGCACAATCGCATCGAGACGGTTGCGGAATTCGGGGGTGAACATCTTGTTCACGGCCTCGGTCCCGGCATCCTCTTTCGACACATCGCCAAATCCGATGCCGCTGCGCGCCATGTCGGACGCACCGGCATTGGTCGTCATGATCAGCACGACATTGCGGAAATCGACCGTTTTGCCGTGGTGATCGGTGAGACGGCCATTATCCATCACCTGAAGCAGGATGTTGAACAGGTCCGGGTGGGCTTTCTCAATCTCGTCGAGCAGCAGAACACAATGCGGATTCTGATCAACCGCATCGGTTAAAAGCCCGCCCTGATCGTAACCAACATAGCCTGGAGGCGCACCGATTAGGCGCGAAACGCTGTGGCGCTCCATATATTCGGACATGTCGAACCGCTTAAGCTCGATACCCATGATGCTGGAAAGCTGGCGCGCGACTTCGGTTTTACCAACGCCGGTGGGACCAGAGAACAGGAACGAACCGATGGGCTTGTCCGGGTCGCGCAGGCCGGCGCGCGATAGCTTCATGGCGGTCGCGAGGCGGGTGATCGCTTCATCTTGGCCAAAGACGACGTGTTTCAGATCGCGGTCGAGGTTTTCGAGAGCTTTCTTGTCATCCTTGCTCACCGATTTCGGCGGGATGCGGGCCATGGTCGCAATGACCTGCTCGATTTCCTTGGCGGTGATCTTTTTCTTGCGGCGGCTGGGCGGAACCAGCATCTGCATCGCGCCAACCTCGTCGATCACGTCGATCGCCTTGTCGGGCAATTTGCGGTCATTGATATAACGCGCGGACAGTTCGACCGCGGTTTTCAGCGCATCGGGGGTGTATTTGACGTTGTGATGCTCTTCAAAGGCGCTGCGCAGCCCTTTGAGGATTTTCACGGTGTCTTCGATGGTGGGTTCATTCACGTCGATTTTCTGGAACCGGCGCAGCAGCGCGCGGTCTTTTTCGAAGTGGTTGCGGAATTCCTTGTAGGTGGTCGAACCGATGCAGCGGATCGTGCCGCCTGACAGCGCTGGTTTCAGCAGGTTTGAGGCATCCATCGCCCCGCCGCTGGTCGCGCCTGCACCGATTACAGTGTGAATCTCGTCGATGAAGAGCACCGCGTGCGGCATCCCTTCCAGTTCGGAGACAACCTGCTTCAGACGCTCTTCAAAATCGCCGCGATACCGGGTTCCGGCCAGCAATGCGCCCATGTCGAGCGAGTAGATGACCGCTTCTTCGAGAACGTCGGGCACGTCCCCTTCCACGATCTTGCGCGCCAAACCTTCGGCAATCGCGGTTTTGCCAACGCCGGGATCGCCCACGTAGAGCGGGTTGTTCTTGCTACGGCGGCACAGGATCTGGACGGTACGATCCACTTCGGGACCGCGGCCGATCAGCGGGTCGATCTTGCCGTCCTCTGCCCGTTTGTTGAGGTTTACGGTAAACTGGTCGAGCGCGGTTTCTTTCTTAGAGCCGCCCTCTTTCGTCGCTTCGGCAGGCTCTCCGGCGGTGTCTTCGCTGCCGGTCGGCTGTTTCGATTCGATCTGGCGGCCGCCCTTGCCGATGCCGTGGCTGATATAGCTGACCGCATCCAGGCGGCTCATATCCTGCTGCTGAAGGAAATAGACGGCATAGCTGTCGCGTTCGGAGAACAGCGCCACCAGCACATTTGCGCCCGTGACCGTATCCTTGCCAGAGGATTGGACATGCAGGATCGCGCGCTGGATAACCCGCTGAAAACCGGCGGTTGGCTGCGGATCGGCGTCATCTTCGGTTTTGAGCGACTGGTATTCCTGATCGAGATATTGCTTCACCACCTCGCTAAGCTCGGCCAGATCCACTCCGCATGCAGCCATCACCTGCGCGGCATCCTCATCATCGATGAGCGCGAGCAAAAGGTGCTCCAGCGTGGCATATTCGTGCCGGCGCTCAGACGCATTGCCGAGCGCGTTGTGGAGGGTCCGTTCTAGGTTCTGGGCAAAACTTGGCATGTCGTGGTCTCTAGCAGAGTGGTGGGGGAAGGGCGCTAAATGATACGGTAAAGGCGGGTTTTACCATATATGGGACGGAAGGCTCTAATTGCGAATCTGATAAAGATACGCGCCGCTGCCTCATTCGGATTTCCCGCCGAATAACGCATCGGCGGCGGCGCGATGGGCGGATGCCTTGTCCCGGTGTGACCGCACACGGTGTATTTCCGCTTCCAGCAAAGCGATCCGGTCATCCAGTTCAGCCTGAGAATACGGGCCGAGATCTTCACCGGCGAGCCTGCTGGCCGCATCGCCTTTCTGGCGGGGAAGATCGGGTTCATCCATTGCAATCAACATCGCAAGTCAACCGGCTTGCTGTCAATGCGTCTGGCCTGTAATTGCGACACCAAATTGCGTCAGTTTGGGGGAACATAAAATTTCCATGGAAGAACAGCAGGCAGTGAACCATCGCCAGGTCATGCCGGAAACGATGAACACAATCGGTTTTGCCCAGCCAGGCGGGCCAGAGGTGCTTGTGCCGGAAACAGCCGCCGTGCCTTCGCCGGGGGCGGATGATGTCCTGATCAGGGTCGCCTTTGCCGGGGTCAACCGGCCCGATTGCATCCAGCGCGCCGGGCATTATCCCGCGCCGCCGGGGGCATCGCCTGTTTTGGGTCTGGAGGTTGCGGGGGAAGTTGCGGCGGTGGGCGCAAACGTGCCTGCCGAAATGATCGGTCAGCGCGTGGCTGCGCTGACGCCGGGCGGCGGATATGCCGAATATTGCACCGCGCCGTGGCAGCATTGCCTGCCCGTGCCCGGCGATATGGACCTTAAATCTGCAGCCGCCCTTCCCGAAACGCTGTTTACCGTCTGGCACAATGTGTTTGAGCGCGGCTGCGCACGTGATGGTGAGCGGTTGCTGGTGCATGGGGGCACGTCGGGCATTGGCACCATGACGATCATGCTGGCCAAGGCATTCGATATCGAGGTCATTGTGACCTGCGGTGACGAGGCAAAGTGCGAAGCGGCGCGTAAAGTGGGCGCTGATCTGGCCATCAACTACCGCGAGGAGGACTTTGTTGCAGCGGTCAAGGATTACACCGGCGGGGACGGCGTGAATATCGTGCTCGACATGGTTTCAGGCGATTATGTGCCGCGCAACCTCCAATGCCTTGCCGAAGATGGCCGCCATGTGACCATCGCGGTGCTGGGCGGGGCCAAGGCGGAACTGTTCATGCCGATGGTGATGATGCGCCGATTGACGCTGACCGGATCGACGCTGCGACCGCGATCCGACGCATTCAAGGCGGCGCTGGCGGATGAGATTGCAGCAAACGCCTGGCCGCTGTTTACCTCGGGAGAGCTCGCACCGATTATGGACGAAACGTTCCCGCTGGCCGAGGCTGCCGCCGCCCATGCACGGATGGAGGCAGGGGAGCATATCGGCAAGATCGTGCTTGAGGTTGCCTGAATTGGCCGCGCCTCTGATCCTTCACGAAGACCCCCGCAGCGGCAATTGCTACAAGATAAAGCTGACGGCGGCGCTGCTCGGCCTCGATCTGAAGACGCGGCAATACGATATCTTGAAAGGCGAAACGCGAACCGATGCTTTTCGCGCGCACGTCAACTCGCAGGGCCGCATACCCGTACTCCAGCTCGGGGACCGGTATCTGCCCGAAAGCAATGCCGCGTGCTGGTATCTGGCCGAGGGGTCGCATCTGGTCCCCGCCGATAAGTTTGACCGGGCGCAGATGCTGCGCTGGATGTTCTTTGAACAATACAGCCACGAACCGAATATCGCGACGCTGCGGTTCTGGTGCCGATTCGTCGGCATGGAAAATTTGAGCGATCAGCAGCGCGGCCAGATGATGCCCAAACAGATTGCCGGGCAGGATGCACTCACAGCGATGGAGAACCATCTGGTCAGGCATGACTGGTTTGCAGGCGGAGATGCGCCGAGCGCCTCGATCGCCGATATCGTGCTGTTTGCCTATACCCACGTGGCGGATGAGGGCGGTTTTGATTTGGAGAGTTTTCCGGCGATCCGGCACTGGATCGAGCGGGTGCAAAACCTTGAACGCTTCATTGCGATGGCTTGAGCCGCTGCCGGGACCGGCTGCAGTTCTCTGAAATCTTGCCGTCACAAACGCGCGATTTGCCGCGAAACCGTCACGCGGCTGTGAATCCCCTGTAACATTGGGCTGTCATGGCTTGGCCGGGAAACCAGCCATCAGGGGAATGCCCGTGACTGACTTTATGCCAAGCGACCAGCCCGAAAACGAGCCTGAACTCTGGGCCGAATTCGGCAACGTTTCGACCTTTCCGCTTACCGAGCCGGCTACGCCTGAATACGGTGAAACAGACGGGGCGCGCCGCCGATATCGCACTATCTGGATCAGCGACGTCCATCTTGGCACGAAAGGCTGCAATGCCGAAATGCTGATCGACTTCCTCGATCATACCGACAGCGAAACGATGTATCTGGTCGGCGACATCATCGACGGTTGGCGGTTAAAGAAAAAATTCTTCTGGCCGCCTGCGCACAACGACATCGTCTGGCGCATTATGAAGCGCGCGAAACGCGGCACGCGCATTGTTTATATCCCAGGCAATCATGACGAAATGTTTCGCCAGTTTACCGGCATGAATTTCGGCGGGGTCGAAATCCGCCGCGCCGCCTTCCACGACACCGCCGACGGACGGCGATTGATGGTGCTGCATGGCGATGAATTCGATGCTGTCATGCTGTCGCACCGCTGGCTCGCCTTTGTCGGGGACGGTGCCTATCACGCCGTGATGAAGCTGAACTATGCCGTCAACGCGGTGCGAAAGACGTTCGGCTTGCCATATTGGTCGCTATCCAAAGCGGCCAAGCACAAGGTGAAAAACGCCGCACAGTTCATCTCTCGCTATGAAGAGATCGTTGCCAAAGCCGCTGGGGAGCGCGGGGTCGACGGGGTTGTTTGCGGCCACATCCACACCGCAGAACAGCGCGTGTTCCGGCACAATGGCCGCAACATCGAATACTGGAACGATGGTGACTGGGTCGAGGGCTGCAACGCTTTGGTCGAACACCATGACGGGCGCATGGAAATTCTCAACTGGCCCGATGTAATCGCCGCCCGGGTAGAACGAGAGGCTGCGCAGAATACTGTAGAGGAACCGGTGGCTGCATGAACCAGCACCGCTCGATCCTGCCTGAAATGGGACGCTCCGCCTCTCCGCATTCGATCGCAATCGTGACCGATGCGTGGTTCCCGCAAACCAATGGCGTGGTGCGCACCCTGTCGACCACCTGCGGGATATTGCGCGGGCGGGGCCACGACGTCACGGTCTTATCGCCCGACCAATACCGTTCCATCCCCGCGCCGAGCTATCCCGAAATCCGCCTCGCCCTGACGCTCCCGGGTACGGTCGGACGAAAGCTGGCCAGCATCGCGCCTGACGCCATCCATATCGCCACGGAAGGTCCGCTGGGCCTTGCCGCGCGGCGTTATTGCCTGAAGCGCGGCGTGCCCTTCACCACCGCTTATCACACGCAGTTTCCCGATTACCTCGCCCGCCGCACCCGTCTTCCGGCACGCGTTTTCTGGCCTTATATCCGCTGGTTCCACCGTCCCGCCCAGCGCATCATGGTGGCGACCGATACGATCCGTGACCAATTGCGCGGCGAAGGCCTGACCAACCTCAGTCATTGGGGCCGCGGCGTCGATCTTGCGAGCTTTTCGCCTGCCGCTCCGCCGCCCGCCGAATATGCCGGGATTGAGGGGCCGATCCTGCTGTATGTCGGCCGGGTCGCGGTGGAGAAGAATATCGAGGCATTCCTGCGCTGCGAGTACCCCGGCACAAAGGTTGTGGTGGGTGACGGACCTGCGCGCGCAGAGCTGGCCACCCGATTCCCCGAAGCCCTTTTCATGGGCAAGCGAACGGGCGCGAACCTTGCTGGGTGCTATGCTGGCGCAGATGTGTTTGTCTTTCCCAGCAAAACCGACACGTTCGGCCTTGTCATGATAGAGGCGCTCGCCTGCGGAACGCCGGTCGCCGCGTTTCCGGTGCCCGGTCCTGTCGATATCCTCTCGGACGATGTGGGGGCAATGTCACACGACCTCCCGCGCGCCATTGATGCAGCGCGCTATTGCAGCAGCGCAGACTGTGTGGACCATGCCGCGCGATACAGCTGGCAGACGGCAACGGACCAGTTTCTCACCGCGCTGGTCGCCCTGCGCGAAGATGAATGCCAGTCGCTGATGGCGCAGCCCGCATTCTGATCGGTAGAGGCGAAACGCCTTTTACAAGCCCGATCTGCGAAGGTGTGATATAAGCGGCTGAGGCTTTCGCTTGCCGAACCGCCGCCTATCGCCTATCTGCGATGGGGCAACGGCCGCTCCGCAAGGGGCGGCCCTTTATATTTTTACGGAGAAAACCATGGCTCAGGCCAAAACGCAGCCCACTCCGCTGATGCCGCATGCGACTGCCACATGGCTGGTCGATCACACCGGTCTCTCGTTTGAACAGATCGCAGAATTCTGCGGCCTTCACCTGCTGGAAGTGCAGGCGATGGCGGATGACCTGGCGGGCAGCAAATACACCGGGCGCGATCCCGTCCATGCCGGTGAACTGACGCTCGAAGAAATTGAGAAGGGTCAGGCGGACGAGGAATACTCGCTCAAAATGCACAAGGCTCCGGTCGAAGTGACCCGGACAAAAGGCCCGCGTTACACACCGGTGTCCAAACGTCAGGACAAGCCGGACGGTATTGCGTGGGTCCTGCGCAGCCATCCGGAAGTTTCTGATGCGCAGATTTCAAAGCTGATCGGCACGACGCGCAACACAATCGGCGCGATTCGCGAACGCTCGCACTGGAACATCCAGAATATCCAGCCGAAAGACCCCGTAACGCTCGGCCTTTGTTCGCAGCGCGAGCTGGATGCGGTCGTGGCGAAAGCGGCAAAGCGTGCAGGCATCACCGAGGAAGAGGCTGTACCGGTCGAAGGCGCAGACCAGCGTTCCGACAAGGACAAGCTGATCGAAGAGCTTCAGGCCGAACGCGAAGCTAACGTCAAAGCCGCAGCGCAGGCCGCACAGGAAGCCGAAGCCGAAGCATGGCTCGCGGCCAAGCGTGAAGCCGAAGAGAACGGCGTTGCGGTCGAACCGAACGAAGCATTTGCCGCTTCGACTCCGGCTCCCAGCGAAATTGACGATGGCGCAGTGGCCGAAGAGCCTGCCACGGACGATGAGACAGACGAAAACGCTGGCTGACGCAAACAGCAGGCATAAAACTGAATGGAAAAGGGGCGGCGCAAACCGCCCCTTTTTCGTGAGCGGGCCACCCCGGCAATTCATCTGCGATTTTAGGCCGCTAAGGAGCAGTATTGCTTGCGGTTGCGCAGTTGATCTCCCAAGACTGCTGACATGAATGTAAACAAAGCCTCTTACCACCATCCCGGCAAATGGGACGCCGATTTCGAGCTGATGAGCCTGCCCGAAATGCTGGCGCACACCACCGAATTCGATCCCTCCGCACCGTTCCTGCATTTCCTCGGCCGCACCTACAGCTATGGCGAAATGCATGCAGAGGCGCAGCGTTTTGCCGCCGGGCTGGCGGACATGGGTATTGCCAAAGGCGACCGCGTTGGCCTGTTCCTCCCCAATGTCCCGATCTATGCTTCGGCCTATTACGGCGCGATGATGGCGGGCGCGGTGGTGGTAAACTTCTCGCCGCTCTATTCGGTCGAGGAACTGGCATGGCAGGTCGCCGACAGCGGCACACGCACGCTCGTCACGCTCGACGTGCCGGAGCTTTATGAAACAGCGTCAAAAGTGCTGGGTAGCTCGGACCTTGAAACGCTGGTCGTTGGCCGGCTTTCGGACATGTTGCCATGGGTAAAGGGCACCGCGCTCAAACTGCTGAAACGCAGCCAGATCGCATATGTCGATTATTCAACCAGCGTTCTTGCATGGAAAGACTGCACGCCGGACAAGGCGCCGCCTTCGATCACAATCGACGCAAGTGAAGACCTCGCGCTGCTGCAATATACCGGCGGCACGACCGGCCGGCCAAAAGGCGCAATGCTTGGCCACAGCCAGCTGGTCATGAACGCGCAGCAGGTTGCCGCGATCAATCCGTTTGAGAATCCGCGCGATGAAGTGTTCATGGGCGCGCTGCCGTTCTTCCATGTCTTTGCCAACACCGCGCTGCTCAATCATGCGGTCGCCAGCGGGGGGTCTATTGCGATGGTCCCGCGGTTCGAAGCGAAGCAGGTGCTGAAAACCATCGAGAAATACGGCGCGACCGGTTTTCCCGGCGTTCCAACCATGTTTCAGGCGTTGCTCGATCACCCGGATCTCGCCAAGACCGATCTATCGACGCTGAAAGTCTGTATTTCCGGCGGCGCGCCTATGCCTGCGCCGGTCCATACAAGGTTTGAAGAGGTAACCGGCGTGCGCGTGGTCGAGGGATACGGCCTTACCGAAAGCTCAGGCGTGGTGTCGGTCAATCCTTACGAAGGCACGCGTAAGAAAGGCACGATTGGCCAGCTGGTCGCTCGTACCGAAATCGTGCTGCTGGACAAGGAAGACCCGACCAAACTTGCCCCGGAAGGAGAGCCCGGCGAACTGGCGATCCACGGGCCGCAAATCATGCGCGGTTATTGGAACCGCCCCGAAACGCAGGCCGAAGTTTTCGTATCGCGCAATGGAAAGCAATATCTGCGCACTGGCGATGTCGCGACAATGGACGAAGACGGGTTTCTGGAAATCGTTGACCGGATCAAAGACATGATCGCGGTGGGCGGGTTCAAAGTGTTCCCCAGCCAGGTCGAGGACGTCATTCTTGAACACAGCCAGGTCAAAGAAGTTCTGGTGATCGGTGTCCCCGATAATTACCGCGGAGAGGCTCCGCGCGCTTTTGTTGTGCTGGAAGAAGACGCGGATATCGGTGCCGATGCCTTGAGGGGCTGGCTGAATGACCGGGTCGGAAAACATGAGCGGGTGGACAAGGTGGTGATCCGCGAAGACCTTCCCAAAACGATCATTGGAAAGCTGGATCGCAAGGCGTTGCGGGCCGAGGTGCTTTAGTCACGCCCGCTGATTGCGGCCATTTCGGCAGGCACAAAAAAGCCGCGATCCCAATTTGAGGCCGCGGCTTTTTTGTTTCTGTGTCAGCGCCTTATGTGGCGATGTGCAGCTGGGCCTGATCGCCAGAGGCGTCCTTTGCATTTGGCGTGGATGTCACGTTCTTTGCCTGACGCCGCGCATTCGGGGCAAAGCGGCCATCGACCTGTGCACCCTGTTCGATGGTCAGTGCATCGTAATGCACGTCGCCTTCGATCTTGGCGCTTTTCAGGATTACCAGCTCTTTTGCGGTGATTGATCCGGTGACGTGACCGGCAAGCCGCGCGGTTTCAGCGGTGATCCCGCCACTGACATGACTGCTTTCCCCTTGGACGAGCGAGGCACATTTGATGTCGCCTTCAATCGATCCATCGACATGCAGATCAGCGGACGCGCCAATATCGCCTTTGATCGTAATATCGGGACCAATTACGGAGAAAGTTGAGCTGTTGCCGGATGCCATAGGTTTACTCGCTGGTCGTTGGGTTGGGGCGGACGGAACCGGTTCCGCGGACTTCTTTGAGAACATCGGGTGCGGTCTCCAGGAATGGGCGCGGGTTAATTGCGCGGTTATCGATACGAACTTCAAAGTGCAGGTGCGGCCCTGTCGAACGGCCAGTGCTACCCAGACCGCCTAGCGTGTCGCCCGCATCCACAACTTTGCCCGGCTGAACATCTAGCCGGGACATATGGGCATAACGGGTCATCATGCCATTTTCATGGCGAACCTCTACTGTTTTTCCGTAGCCGCCCTTGCGACCGGAAAAAGTGACCACGCCTTTGGCTGCTGCGAAGATCGGAGAGCCGTGCGCGCCCTTAAAATCGATGCCATTATGCATCGCGCCCCGGCTGGTGAAGGGGTCGCGGCGATATCCGAAACTGGAGGTGATCTTTTCGATGCTGGCCGGAACAACCTGCGGGATTCCGTCAAGTGCGCGCTCCAGCGCATTCATCCGCGCAAGGCTGAGGCCAAGCCGTTCAAAACGCGGGTCAATCGAACCGTCAGCTGACGTCGCCAGCATTTCCAACGGACCACCGATGCCGCCCTGACGCTCTACATTGCGGGCCATTGCCTTGGGATCGAGGTCGAGCTTGCGCATCGCTGCCTCTGCGCGCAGTGCCCGCGCATCGGCGAACCGGGTGAGGCGCTCTACCAGCGCCAGCTGGCGGGCCTCGATCTGGGCAAGGCCCATCGCCTGCGGAATGAATTCACCGACTTTCTCGATGGTTTCTGCCGCTTCTGTGGTCGAATCGGTCACGTTTGTGTCGGTGTCGCGAATATCCTCGGGCAGCATGCGCGCCATTTCTTCGAGGAATTCCTGCCGGCTGCCGAGGTCTTCGACCACGCGGTCCAGGTCGCCGCCATACGCTTTCAGCCGCTCCTGCGAATCGGCAACGCGGACTTTTTCATCCTGAAACGAGGCGAGGTCGGCTTCGGCCTGATACTTGTTCCAGGCCATGACGCCCAGCGAACTGCCCCAGACGAGCGCGAATGCGGCGACGCCGCTGACGCCTGCAACCTGCAGTTTAGATGAGATTTTGATGAAACGAACGTGGCCCTGCGAGCGCATGAAGAACTCGCGATCCGGAAACCACTCACGAAGCCGTTCCCCCATTTGCCGGGAAGTTTTTTTATCTGACAATGCGACCCCGTAAAGGTTTTGTTTTGCGATCCGTCCGTGGGGCTACCAACCGATTCGGCATCGGTCGAATCAGAGTGTTAACGTGAACGGCGAACCGATGCGAAATCGCGGCGAGCCGTTCAAGACGGCGAAAAAGGACATTAAATTGTTGGAACCAAGGCATTCATATGGCGTTTGCGGCCGCCAATTCGTGAGATTCCAGCGGTGCAGTGGTCCAGATCGCGCAAAGTGAGTTGATCGCGTGATCAATTCTGGCGCATGGATGGTGTAATGACTGCACTTGCCGCCTCCAGCGCCGAAAATCCGGTCCAACTGATTGCCGATCTTGCGAAAGCGGGCCGCGCGGCACAGCGCATCCTGCGTGAAACGAGCAGCGAAGCGCGCGCGGCGGCGCTGATACTCGCGGCAAAACGGCTCCGCGCGGATAGCTCCGCAATTCTTGCAGCAAATGCGAAGGATGTCGGGGCGGGCCGGGAACGCGGCCTTTCCGGCGCACTGATCGACCGTCTGATGCTGGACGAAGCGCGCCTAGAGGGGGTTGCAGCAGGGATAGAGGCGGTTGCAAACCTGCCCGATCCCGTTGGCGAAATTATCTCCAGCGATGAACGGCCCAATGGCCTTGCCCTGTCGCGGGTCCGCGTGCCGATCGGGCTGATCGGGATTATCTACGAAAGCCGCCCCAACGTGACCGCCGATGCCGCCGCATTGTGCGTGCGTGCGGGCAATGCGGCGCTGCTGCGCGGCGGCAGCGAAGCAGTGCATTCCAATCACGCGATCCTCTCGGCTTTTCGCGCCGGGCTTGAACAGGGAGGATTGCCCGGCGATGCGGTGCAAATCGTGCCTACGCAGGATCGCGCGGCTGTTGGTGCAATGCTGACGGCGGCAGGTCTGATCGACATGATCGTTCCGCGCGGCGGCAAGAGCCTCGTGGAGCGGGTACAGACGGATGCGCGCGTGCCGGTACTCGCCCATCTTGACGGGATCAATCACACCTATGTGCATCGCGCCGCCAACCCCGCAATGGCGCGCGATATCGCGATCAACGCCAAATTGCGCCGTCCGGGTATTTGCGGTGCGATGGAGACACTGCTGATCGATGCCGCTTTCCCTCGGCCAGAAGCTGTGATTGCCGCGCTGATCGATGCAGGCTGCGCGGTGCGCGGAGACGCGGCTGTCGCCAGGCTAGATGACAGAGTGACGCCAGCCAGCGCCAATGACTGGGATACCGAATATCTCGATGCGGTTGTGTCGGCGGCGATCGTTGGCGGGCTGGACGATGCGCTCGCCCATATTGCCCGCCATTCTTCATCCCACACCGATGTGATCGTGACCGATGACGATGCCATTGCCGAGGCATTTCTGAGCCGGGTCGACAGCGCCATCGTGATGCACAACGCGTCATCGCAATTTGCCGATGGAGGCGAATTCGGCCTTGGCGCGGAAATCGGGATCGCTACCGGACGGCTTCATGCGCGCGGGCCGGTCGCACTCGAAGGGCTGACGACGTACAAATGGCTTGTGCGGGGCACCGGCCAGACCCGTCCCTGATACGGAGAGATTTCCTGAAAAGAACCGGCCTTCTCGGCGGCAGCTTCAATCCCGCACATGGCGGCCATCGCCGCATCACGCGCTTTGCCATTGATGCATTGGGGCTGGACGAGGCGTGGTGGCTTGTCTCGCCCGGCAATCCGCTGAAGCCGAAAGCCGGCATGGCCCCGCTCGCCGCGCGGCTCGCCTCTGCGCGTGAGCAGGCGAAACGCGCGCCGATCGTGCCGACAGTGATAGAGCAGCAGCTGGGCACGCGCTACACCGTGGATACGCTCGCCGCGCTGAAACGGCGATATCCCAAGCGTGAATTTGTGTGGCTGATGGGGTCGGACAATCTCGTTGAATTCCACCGCTGGAAAGACTGGCGGCGAATTGCCCGGACAATGCCGATTGCGGTGATCGCGCGGCCGGGCTATAACGCAGATGCCGTGGCGAGCCCCGCCACGGCCTGGCTCAGGCGTCATACCGTGTCTGCCGCCAGCTTTCGTTCTAAGGGGCAATGGAGCGCACCGGCACTGGTGTTCATGCGTTTCGATCCCGATCCACGCTCTGCCACGGCAATCCGCCGCGGCGATGCGAACTGGGCCTCTCGATTTGAGGGCGCCGGGATGCGGGACCGTTTAACGTTCCGCCAAATCCATCCAAGCGGGGATTCATGAGGCGCTGCTACGGCGCTGTTATGACTTTCCTTGCCAAATGGCATGTCGATGCCCATTTTATTCCAATAAATTGGAGACTTGAACTGGCCTATGACACAGGCACAATCCGCGTCCGCAACTGGCGGCGCATCGAAAATCGCTTCGGCAGCGCAGTCCATGGCTGCAGCTGACATGAGCAAACACGAACTGCACGAACTGGTGATGCAGCAGCTTGACGATGATCAGGCGCAGGACATCGTTTCAATCCCGCTCGAGGGCAAAAGCTCGATCGCGGATCACATGGTGATTGCGAGCGGCCGGTCGACGCGTCAGGTTGCCTCGATGGCGCAGAAACTTGCCGAAAAGGTGAAGCAGGCCGGTCACGGCCCCGTTCGCCTCGAAGGTTTGCCGCAGGCTGACTGGGTTTTGATCGATGCCGGCGATGTCGTCGTGCACCTGTTCCGTCCCGAAGTGCGCAGCTTCTACAATCTTGAGCGCATGTGGTCGTTCGAAGGCGGCGAGGCGCAGCAGGGCCGGGCGTAGTTTCTTTGCGCATCCTATTGGTGCGCGCAAAGAAAAGGCTCAACTGGTAATGCTCCTGCATGTCATCGCCCGCGGTAAAATTGCCCGCTCTCCCGAGGCGGAGCTGGTTGCGCGCTATGAAAAACGGCTGACCTGGCCGGTGAAACTGACCGAGCTGCCAGAAACCGGCGGGCGCATCCCCGACCCGCAAACCCCTTTCAAGACAGTGCTGCTCGATGAGCGGGGCAAGACGCTGTCGTCCGAGAAATTTGCCCGCACTCTCGGGAACTGGCGCGATGACGGCATTCGCGAAACCCGGTTTGTGCTGGGCGCTGCCGATGGCCATTCTTCAGCGGAGCGCGATGCTGCCGACCTGTTGTTGGCCTTTGGCCGCGCGACGTGGCCGCACCTGCTGGCGCGCGCAATGCTGATGGAGCAGCTTTACCGTGCGGCCAGCATTCTTGCAGGCCATCCCTATCATCGGGCAGGGTGACATTGTGAAAAGCTCCGCTGTTCTCTTGTGCTCTGCTGCCGCCGCGTTTGCGGCAATCGCTGCCTTTGCGCCGCACACAATCGCGCAGCGCGATCCCGGAATGCTCGATCCTGCCGAGGCGCAGGCACAATTGGAGCGTGCGACGCGGCAAGGGCGGCTGGCAGAAGCACGCGCCCAGCGACTCTCCCGCGAGGCAGAGGCAGCCGGCGAGGCAGCCGAGAAAACCGCGCGCGAAGCAGCGGCGATCGCGGCAAAAATCCAGCAGGCCGAAGCTGAAATCGCGGTGACGAAGGCGCGCTATTCCCTCGCCCGGTCGGACCGCGCGGCGATTGCATCCCGCCTTGCCGAGCGGCAGGAGCCACTCGTGCGATTGACGGGCGCGCTCCAGACAACGGCCCGCCGTCCCCTCGCGCTGTCTGCGCTGCAACCCGGATCGCTCAAAGATTTGGTCTATGTGCGCGCCGTTCTGGACAGCACGATCCCCCAGATACGTGAGCGCACTTCGGCCCTTCGAGGCGAACTGCAAGAGGTGCGCAGGCTGGAGGAGGCGGCATCTGCTGCGCTTGCTGCGCTGCGCGAAAACGAAACGGTCCTGCAATCGCGCCGTCAGGAACTCACAAGCCTTGAAACGCGCCAGCGGCTGGCCTCTCGCAATGCGCGGAGCACGGCCGGGCGGGAGGCGGAACGCTCGCTCGCACTGGCCGAAGAAGCCCGCGATCTCAACGGTCTGATGGGGCGGATCGACCGCGCGGCGTCCTTGCGGCGGGAACTAGCGGCTCTGCCTGGCCCGGTGCTGCGTCCTGCCGATTTCAGTGAAAGCGCGCAGCCCGCGCCCGCTCCGGTGCCAGCAGCGTCGCCTACAGCGGCCGCTGCGCCCCCGCGTGATTTCCAGCTTCCGGTTCAGGGGCGCACGATTGCCGGATTTGGCGAAGAGCGCGAGAGCGGATTGCGCAGCAGCGGCCTAACGCTGGCGCCCGAACGCGGCGCGCAAATTGTCGCCCCGGCATCGGGCCGCATTGCGTTTGCCGGACCCTATCGGGGTTATGGCCGAATCGTCATTATCGAACATGCAGGCGGTTGGACGAGCCTTGTCACCGGGATGGAACGGATCACGGTTGCAGTGGGCGACAGTGTTATCGGCGGCAGTCCGATGGGCGCTGCGGGAGCGGGTGATGCGCCCGTCACGCTGGAGTTGCGGCGGGACGGCGATCCGGTAAACCCCTTACAATTCCTCGGCTAATTTGAAAGCGGGGCGCGTTCACTGCACCCTTGTCGTGACATTTCCCGCTTGGTTTGCCCCGTGCCGGGACGCTTTGCGAAAGCCGCGACTGTTATCTGGCATTCAGCACGGGGCTGATATACACCTTTATCTGAAAAGGAGCCCACACGCCCATGAAACTCGCTGCATTGCTGCGCAACACCGCACTTATCGCCACCGGCGCGGTCCTCGCCACAACAACCACTGTCGTTGCCCAAGGCGATGCGCGCGGCGATCCTGAGTTTTCGAAGGTGTTTGCGGTCTATCAGCGGATCAAGACCAGCTATGTGGAGCCGGTGGATGACGAAGTGCTGACGCGCGGCATGATCGACGGGATGCTGACTGCACTCGATCCGCATTCGGGTTATCTCGACGGCAGCGATCTGCAGCGCCTCGAAACGATGATCGACGGCAATTATTCCGGCCTTGGGCTTTCCGTGGTGATGGAAGATGGCGCGGTGAAGGTCATTTCGCCGTTCAACGGCAGCCCGGCAGACAAGCAGGGGATCAAGTCGGGCGATTTCATCACGCACCTCAACGGCGAACTGATCTATGGCGGCGATCTGGACGACGCTGTGGCGCAGATGCGCGGCAAGGCGGGCACTTCGATTGACCTGACCATTTTCCGCCCCGGCCGCGATGAGCCGTTCGATGTCACCGTGACCCGCGGCGTGATTGAGCTTGAGCCGGTGACGCATGAGCTTGCATCCGGCAATGTCGGCATCATCACCGTCAATGAATTTTCCGCCGATGTTGGCGCGGATGTATATCGCGCATGGAACGAGATCCGGGAAGAGGCGACAGGCCGGGTCAGCGGCCTTGTGCTGGACCTTCGCTCCAATCCGGGCGGCAGCCTTGATGAAGCGGTGGCGCTGTCCGATCTGTTCCTCGACGAAGGGCGGATCGTCTCGCAGCGCGGGCGTGCCCGCGGTGAAACATTGCTGTATGATGCGGAAACCGTATTTCGCGGCGACATGGCCGAAGGTGTGCCGGTCATCGTACTGATTGATGCCGGCTCCGCCTCCGCATCCGAAATCGTCGCAGGCGCGCTGCAGGATCATCGCCGCGCGCTGGTGATGGGCGAACGCAGCTTTGGCAAAGGCAGCGTGCAATCGCTGCTGCCGCTGGGGCGCGATGCCGCACTCAAACTGACGACGGCTCGCTACTTCACACCGAAAGGCAATTCGGTGCAGGAAGGCGGGATCAAGCCTGATATCGCCGTGCCTCAGCTGTCCGATCCCGATCTGGCCCTGCGCGAGAAATACCAGACCCGCGAAAGCGATCTGCGCGGTCATCTGATCAACGAACTGGGTATCAAGGATGAAGAGCTGGAGGTCGACAAGATCGACGATCCGCGCTTCAAATTGACCTCGGAGCAGCTTGAAGAGCAGGGCATTGAAGACTTCCAGTTGCATTACGCGCTGGAAACGTTGCGCCGAACGACGAAAAGTTCGGTGGCGCTGCGGCGTTAAGCACCCTAGATAACGCGCCATGACAGGTGTGAAGCAGGCACGGCTGCTCGCCATTGCAATCCCTGCGGGATTGCTGGGCGGAGCGTATATCTCCGAATACGGTTTCGGGCTGTTTCCGTGTGAAATGTGCTGGTGGCAACGCTATCCGCATTTCGCCGGTCTGGCCGCCGGGATTTTCTCCGCGTTTCTGGCGCCCGCACGCGTCTGGACGGCGCTGGCCGGTCTTGCGATCCTCACATCCGGGCTGATTGGCGGTTTCCACGCAGGTGTCGAATATGACTGGTGGGAAGGCATTACCGGCTGCGCCACTATCGGCAGTGCGGTGGATGTGATGAACCCTTCCGCTGCGCCTCTGGTGCGGTGCGATGTCGCTCCGTGGAGCCTGTTTGGCATATCGCTGGCAGGCTGGAACTTCCTCTTTTCAACGCTGGGCGGGATCGCGATCCTTGCCTTGAGCGTTAAGGGTGCAGGAAACGAGAAATGACTATGAAACGCGATGAACTCCACCGCATGATCCGGGTCGACCAGGCCGGAGAATTTGGCGCAACGCGCATTTACGAAGGCCAGCTTGCCGTAATGGGCGATCGCGGGCCGCACTCGGCCGAGATCCGGCACATGGCCGAACAGGAAGAGGGCCACCGCGCCCGCTTTGACAAGGTGCTTGCCGAACGCGGCGTGCGCCCGACTGCGCTGCATCCGATTTGGTCGGCGGCGGGATATGCGCTGGGTGCAGGCACGGCCTTGCTCGGCCCAGAAGCCGCGATGGCCTGCACCGCAGCTGTCGAGGAAGAGATCGACAAGCATTATTCGGAACAGCTCGACCGACTGGCTGAAACCGGCGATGAGCCCGAACTCGCTGCGATGATTGAGGAATTTCGCGAGGAAGAACGCGAACACCGCGATGCGGCGCTAGCCAATGGCGCTGAAAACGCGCCGGCCTATCCATTCCTGTCCGGTGCAATCCGGCTTGGCTGCAAGATTGCGATCAAGGTGAGCGAGCGGGTTTAAAGACCGGTTCCGCGCGGGTTCAGCCACAATTCAGTGCGATGTGGTATATCCGCCGCGCCGCATTCGACAAAACAGGACGACAATTGATGACCAGTGTGTTCAAAGCCAACCTGATTCCAGCGGCCTTTGCCGGCACGCTCGCGGCGCTGTGCGCTCCGGCGGCGGCTCAGGATAAAGCAGGCGACAAGGTCAATATGGTCATCGCCTATGACGAAAGCGAATGTCCCGAAGCGGTCGGCGATGAAATCGTCATCTGTGAAATTCTGGTCGAGGCGGAACGCTATCGCATCCCGTCAAACCTGCGCCAAAGCGGTTCGCCCGAGAATACCGCGCGCACCGGTGAAGTCGTCTCGATCCGGTATATTACCGAATCCGGCGCAATGAGCTGCTCACCTGCGGGCGCGGGCGGATTTACCGGCTGCACCCAGCAATTCATCGACAAAGCTTATGCCGAGCGTGAGCAGGGCGAGGCAGTGCGTTTCAGCCAGCTTATCGAACAGGCGCGTCAAGAACGCCTGTCCACCATTGATCAGGATGCTGCTGCCGAGCAGGGCCGTGTCGAACAGATCGAGCGTGCGTATCTGGAGCGGCTCGAACGGGAGCGTAACCAGCCGCTCCCCGGAGAAGAGCCGGCGGCTGATGTGACCGTCCAAACCGACAATCCGCTTGCCGTACCGCCGCAGTCCGTCACCGGCCCCGTCGTCAACGAAGAGCCAGAGGGCTAGAGCGCAGCGCGCTTACACGCCGTAATAGTCGCGGTACCAGGCCACAAATTTGGCGACACCCTCGCGCACGTCGGTCTGCGGGGCATAACCTGTTAGCTCGCCTAGCAGCGTTGCATCCGCCCATGTCGCAGGCACATCGCCTTTTTGCATGGGCATCATGTTCTGCTTGGCTTTCAAACCGCACGAATCCTCGATCGCGGTAATGAAATCCATCAGCCGCACCTTGTCGTTGTTGCCGATATTGACGACGCGATAAGGCGCTGCGGGTGACAGGCTGTCGTGCTCCGCGATTTGCGCCTTTGTATCAGGGCGCACAGGCGGAGTGTCGATCAGCAGGCGGATGCCGCGCACCAGATCTTCGACATAGGTGAAGTCGCGGAACATATCGCCATTGTTATAGATATCAATCGGCGTCCCCTCGAGGATACCCTTGGTAAACTTGAACAACGCCATGTCCGGACGGCCCCAAGGGCCATAGACGGTGAAAAACCGGAACATCGTCGTCGGCAGGTTCCACAAATGGGCATAGGAATGGCCCATCGCCTCATTTGCCTTCTTCGTCGCTGCATAAAATGTCAGCGGGGTATCGCATTTCTGCCGCTCGTCGAACGGCATTTCATCATTTGCGCCATAGACCGAGCTGGTTGACGCCATCAGCAGGTGATCGACGCCTAATTCACGGGCGCACTCCATCACGTTAAACGTGCCGACGAGGTTGGATTCGAGATAGGCGCGGGGGTTTTCAAGGCTGTACCGCACACCCGCCTGCCCGGCGAGGTGGACGATCACATCCGGCTTTTCGGCCATGCAAAGCGCGCGCAGTTTGTCGAAATCCTCGAGCATTCCGACATTGGCTGTGAAGTTTGGGTGCTCGGCCAGCAATTCGTGCCGCCGCTCTTTCAGGCTGACTTCGTAATAGTCGGTCAACCCGTCATACCCGACGACCCGAAAGCCCTCTGCGAGCAGGATCTGCGCAAGGTGATAGCCGATAAAACCGGCCGAACCGGTGATTAATACTGTCCGCAAGATTGATTTCCCGGCCGAGTCTAGGGCCGCCCCAATGTGGCCGCTAATGCAAGGAGTTTCTCACTTTGCGCCGTCTCCTGTCAATATAACCCTGAAGGTCTTGAGCACGATCAAAAGGTCTAACCAAAGCGAGATGTTCTTCACATAATAGAAGTCATAGCGCAGCTTTGAATTCACATCGGCAACATCGGTGACATGGCCCTGATTGACCTGCGCCCAGCCGGTTATCCCGGGCCGCACAATGTGGCGGTAGGAGTAGAACGGCAATTCCTGTTCGTACCATTTTGACAGGGATTGCGCTTCGGGGCGGGGGCCGATCCAGCTCATCTCGCCGCGCAGGACGTTGATTACCTGCGGCAATTCATCAATCCGCGTGCGGCGCAGGAAATGCCCCAGCTTTGTAATGCGGTCATCATCGGCCTGCGTCATCGCATCGCGCCGTTCGGCATCTTCGTCATCCACCGAGCCGCGCTGGCGCATTGTGCGAAACTTGATCATGCGGAACGTGTTGCCGCGGTGGCCAACGCGCTCCTGCACGTAGAAAGCGCCGCCGGGCGTATCCATCTTGATAAGGATCGCGATGATCAGGAACGGAATGGCAAACACCGGCAGCAGCGCCAGCGATCCGACAATATCGATCAGCCGCTTGGTCGTCATGTACGGCACATTGGGGATCAGCGACCCAAGATCGTTTTCCGAAAGGTGGCTGATCCGGACTTGCCCGCTCTGCATTTCTGCGACCTGCCGGTAATGGTAGACCGGCACCCCGGCCAGCGCCGCTTTGGCAAACAACCGTTCCCAGTCATCCGGGTGGTCGTGGTGAAGATCGGCGACGAGTGCGCAATCAAGATGCCCCGCCTGCACAAGAGCTTCAAGGTCCAGCAGGCTGGGCGCTGGAACGTAATGGTCGCCCATCCTCACCTCTCCCACGCGCCCGCCCGAGACAATAAAATGGGGACGTTGGAGACGGCGGTTGTAATTGGTGAGTAGATAGCTGGTCGTGACCGCAAAGAACGCACCGATCGCAAACAGGGGGATTGAGTAATTCACCCGCAAAATCGCAATTCCGGCAAGCACACCGCCAAAGCATGCGAGATTGACCGGCATGACATAGGAAAGCTGGCGCGCTTTTGCGTATTCGCGAAGACGGGTGAGGGCTTGCCAGCTGAAAAACGCAGCAATGCCCAGCGCGATGGCGGTGTTGACGAAAAACACCGATCCCAAATCATTTCCGGCAATCAGCCAATAGATAGCCGGAGGAATGAGGCCAGCTGACAGATATAGCGCCAATTGCAAGGCCCGCGCAGATAACGCGCCCCTCGTCGTGTGATGCGGTTTTGACACTGTATTGATATACATCGTCTATTCTCAATTTCGCGCCCAGCTGCAGCTGTCACCCGATATGGTGCGCGATATTCCCTTCCCTGTCATAGAGGCCGCGATCCGGCGGCCCTTACCCGGCATCTGAATAGGCAGACTAGTTTATAGCTTTAGTCGCTGCGCTATAACCAAGAAAGGCGAGGGCGTAATCCACTTTTCGAAAAACACTATAATTTTCAATCGGTCGTGCTTTGTCATCGCCCGCACGTTCAAATGAGCTATACTGCTCTTAAACAAGACGTTGAAAATCGACCGAGAACCAATTTGGGCTTTAAATTTTATCATTGCGTGATAGGCGCGCCCCAGTTTCGTGCACGCGGTGCTGCTGACATAATCCATAACGGAAATTGCGCCAGCCTATAGCCTCGTGACGCCGCCCTCTTCATGATGCGGCTCAAATCGCTCAATTGGAATATACCCATGCTTAAGTCGCTGAAAAATGTAATCAAAGACACCGGAATGCGTGTGGCACCGAAGCTGACTTTGGAATTGCTGTCGGCCCGTTCGCAAAAATTTATCATTGAGCGTGAGAGAAGCACCGGCCGTCTGGCGGCTTCGCAGAAATTCGTTGCGGAACATGGGCGCACAGTGCTGGCCGGCCCCTTTGCCGGCATGGTCTATCCAGAAGCAACTGCGCAGGAGCGGAACCTGATCCACAGGCTGACTGGCAGTTATGAAAGCGAGCTTCACCCCTGGATCGAGGAGATCGCTGCATCAGATTATGGCATGCTGCTGGATATCGGCACGGCGGACGGGTTCTATGCGGTCGGTTTTGCGCGATTGATGCCCGACACCAGAGTGATTGGTTTTGACACTGACCGATGGGCCCGTCAGGCCACGCAGAATCTCGTCGATTTGAACGAGACGCACAATGTTGACGTGGAATCGATGTGCGATCCCGCCTGGATCAACCGCAATGTCACGCCCAACTCACTGATCTTTTCCGACTGCGAAGGCTATGAAGCCGTTCTCTTCGATCTCGATCTTTGCCCGATCCTGCGCGAATGCGACATGGTGATCGAACTGCACGAACGCCCGGCACCGGGTGTGGAGCAATTGTTGCGAGGACGGTTCAAGGACACGCATGATTGCCGTCTGGTGACTTATATGGACCATGATCCTGCGCTTTTCCCGCAATTGGCAAGCGTCGAGGAAAGCATGCGCGAACTGGTCATCAGCGAAGGCCGGGGCGGACCACAAAACGTGATTTTCCTAACGCGAAAAACGGTCTGAGCGCGCCGGGCGGCGGATGGCTAAGAATGATGACATCCCGTTAGAGGTTCAGCCGCCCAGCGATGCGCGACGCGCTCTTAACGAACGCGCTCTAGGGGTATCGGACACGCCGAACAATCTGGGGTCTCTTGCGGCACGGGGCAGCACTATCGCGCTGCTTTCGCACGGAATTTTTGTCACATTACAGATTGTGCAGCTGGTAATCCTCAGCCGGTTGCTCACCCCTGACGATTTTGGAATCGTGGGCATGGCGATGGCAATCACCGGCTTCATCCGTCTGTTTCAGGATATGGGGCTAACGAGCGCGACGATCCAGCGCCGAACGATCAACCAGGATCTCATCAGCGCGCTGTTTTTCCTCAATCTGATCGTTGGCCTTGGGTTGATGCTGCTGTGCTGGCTGGCGGCCCCTGTCGCCGGCATGATTTTCAGCGATGACCGGGTCCCGTTGGTGATCGTGTTCCTGTCGCTGACGATGCCGATGCTGGCGCTGCGGGCACAGCATCTCGCCTTGGTCAGCCGGCGCATGGAATTTCTGAAGCTCAATCTGGGGCAGCTGGTTTCGAACATCGGCGGAGTGACAGCCGCTTGCATGACCGCATGGCAGACAGATCTGGGTTACTGGTCTCTCGTCGTAGGGCAGCTCACCACCGGGTTTATCGACGTGGTGTATTTCTGGATCGCCTCGCGCTGGCGCCCGACCATGCCCCGCCGCGGCAATGGCGCGCGCTCCGCATTCAATTTCGGCATTAAGATCATGATGTCGAACATTTTGGGCTGGGTCTGGAAACAATCCGATAACGCCCTGATCGGCTGGCGCTGGGGAAGTGTCGAACTGGGCTACTACGCGCGCGCCTATTCGATCCTTTTGATGCCGCTTGCTATCATCAGCGGCCCCATCGGATCTGCGGTCATCCCTGCATTAAGCCGAATGCAGGACAATGTCGCACGCTGGGAGCATCTGTTCACCCGCACTGCACGCATCGTCGCTGCGTTAAGTGCGCTGCTTGCCGCTGTGCTATACGTAAATGCTACGTTTCTCGTCGCGCTCGCGCTTGGATCGGGTTGGGAGGTCAGCGGCGAGATATTCGCGGTGCTGGCGCTGTCTATCTTGCCCGGCATCACGTGGGAATTGGCGCGGTTCGCCTTCCTCTCGCTTGGGCGGAGCGACGTAATGCTCAAATATAGCATTGTGGCAGGACCGGCATATTTGGCCGGTTTCATCGCCGGGTTGCCGTGGGGCGGTATCGGGGTGGCGTGGGCGCTTGCCGCGGTGTCTTGGGCGCTGGCAATCCCGACGGTGATTGTTACGGCGCGAACTGCCAAAATCTCCAGCCTTCGTTTGCTCGCGGACCTGACCCCCCCGCTCGCAGGCTTTCTGCTTGCGCTCGGTCTTGCAGCGACGATGCCTGCTTTCTCGCAAAATCCGTTTATCGAGACTTTTGGCCGGTCCGTGCTGGTCACGATTGTGTTTGGCGCGGTCACGCTATTGTCAGGGCTGTTCAACACCAACTGGCGGCGCGACATGGCTGTGGGGCGTGACTGGATTGGCCAACGCGCGCAAAGGTGGACGCAATGATCGCTTCGCCTTATCGCGCGCCCTCACGCCCAATTCGATGAGCCGATAAAAATGCATATAATACTGATCGGATACCTGCATAACCTCGGAGGCATCCAGACCCACAGCCACTGGCTTGCAAAGGGGCTGACAGAGCGCGGCCACAGCGTCGAAATACTGACACCGGCACCCCTGCACGGCGATGCACCCGGCCTGCCCGAAAATCCTCCATACGACGTGGCCGAATACCGCACATTGCGCGATATTGCGGCGCTGGGAAGAAAGGCGCGGCCTCGGCCTGACGCAGTGATCGTGGCGGGGACGGGTTGGAAAGCGATGATGCTGGCCCTTGCAATCAAAGGGGCACGGCGACGCGTCTTCTTTGAAGTAATGAGCGGAGAGCGCGGCGGCTTTTTCGATCCGCGACTTTTGTCACGCTTTGGCTTTGATGCGATAGTTGGGCAAGGCAGCGGTGTAGAGCGCAAATTCATTCGCGAATTTGGCTGGCATGGGCCCAGCACGGTCATTCCAGCCCTGCCAGAACCGCTGGAAGTCGTCTGCTCCATCCCCGACGCGCCTGCGCTGCCACAATCGCCGGATGGTAAGCTGCGCCTTGGGTTTTTCAGCCGGCTGGTCGGCTACAAGGGGGCTGGCTTCCTGATTGAAAACTGGGATCGCCTCGCCCAGTACGCTGACACCCTCGATATCTGGGGCACCGGCTCGGCGCAGGATGAATTTGCCCGCGCCATCACCGCTGCAGGGCTGGAGCAGTCCGTTACGCTGAAGGGCCGATATCCCGGCGGGCAAGAATATGTGGAGCTGTTGCAGCAATATGATCTCACTTTGCTGCCGACATGGGGGAAGGAGGGTGCGCCGCTGGTCTTGCTGGAATCGATGGCATGCGGCATTCCTTTCGTGGCTAACGGAGTTGGCGGTATCCCCGATTACGCCAATCCGTATTGCCGGATCACATCAGGCGATATCAGCGAATTTCTGCCGCTTTATGAAGAGCTTGCCAGCAGTATCAGCCGCAGCGAGATTGACACAAAAAAGCTACAGGATCATTATTCCGCCAATTTCAGTTACGACCGGCTCGTTGACCAATGGGAACGGTTCCTGCTTTCTGAATTACCGGACACCATTCAGGGGCATAAATCGTGAAAACCGCGTTTATCACCGGGATCACCGGTCAGGACGGTTCATACCTGACCGAACTGCTTCTTGATAAAGGGTATCAGGTTCACGGCGTGTTGCGCCGTTCAAGCATGATTGACCGTCCGCGTCTGGACCACCTGACGCGCGATCCCGAAATTTACGGCAAACGCCTGTTTCTGCATTATTGCGACCTGGACGATACGACGACGCTGCGCCGCCTGTTGCGAGACATCGAGCCGGATGAATTCTATCACCTCGCCGGGCAAAGCCATGTCGGAGTGAGTTTCGAAATTCCGGAATCCACTTGTGAATTTACCGCGATGGCAACCCTGCGCATCCTTGAGGTGCTGCGCGACCTTGAAAAGGTGCCGCGGTTCCTGACCACCGGCAGCAGCGAGATATTCGGCGCCCCCGATATCGCACCGCAGACGATCGACACCCCGATGCGGCCCGTATCGCCCTATGGCGTGGCCAAAAGTTTCGCGGTCAATATCACGCGGGTCTACCGCGATTCGTTTGGCATGTTTGCGTGCACGGCCATTTGCTACAACCACGAATCCGAACGGCGCAGCCCCAGCTTTGTCACGCGCAAGATCAGCCGCGCGGTTGCAGAATTCGAAGCCGGGCGAACCGAGAAATTGGCCTTGGGCAATCTCGATGTCTGGCGCGACTGGGGCTATGCGCCAGAATATGTCGAGGCGATGTGGCTGATGCTGCAAACCGAAAGTGCCGAGGATTTCATCATCTGCACCGGCCAGGCAATGTCGCTGCAGGAATTCCTGAGCGCCGCATTCGAGCATGCCGGTTTGAACTGGCGCGACCATGTCGAAATTGACCCGCGCTTTATCCGCCCCAATGAACCCGTGAGCCTGGTGGGCGACCCGGAACGTGCAACACAATCGCTCGGCTGGACTGCGAAAATCAAAGGCGCCGCTGTCGCGCGCATGCTGGTCGATGCCGACCGAAAAATTCTGGACTGAGACAATGCCGGCTACACAAAATTCTGACCCCGCTGAACGGGCAATCGTCGTCCAGACGGGCGCGCGGCACAACTATGCCGTGCCCGCCGCTCTGGAGGCGGCAGGGCGGCTGGAGGCGTTGTATACCGATCTTGCAGGCACCAACGGTCTTGGCCGAGTGGCCGCATCGCTCAAATGGCTACCTCTGCCCGCGAATTTGAAAAAGCCGCTGGGCAGGCTTGCCGGAAGACTGCCTCCGCCCGCAGTCGCTGCTCGCACGCACACTTTCGATGCCGTGGCGGCTCGCTACGAAATCGCGACGCGACAAGCGCCCGATATGCGTGGGCGGATCAAGGCGCGGCAGGCCTTTAACGCGGCATGGTCCGAGGCAATGCTGGCACGCGGATTTGGTGAGGCGACGCACATCTACACAATGATGAGCGGTCAGATCCTGGAAGGGGAACGCTTTCTCCAAAAGGCACGCGAAGCGGGGTTAGAAGTTGTCGTCGATGTAACCATCGCCCTTTCGGCGGAGCATGTCATCACGGAACAATATGCAACCAATCCGGGGTGGGGCGATGCTCCCGATACGTATCTCGGCGCGATGGGGCGGCCCAATCCGGCCTACCCGAAAATGCTCGAAATCGGCTCACGTTTCCTCTGCGCCTCGCAATATGTAGCCGATGACCTCATTGAAAACTGGGGCGCAGACCCAGCTAAGGTGCGCGTTGAGCCTTACTCGGTGCATCCGTCATGGCTAGAGCTGGAAAACCGCCCCCAAATTGGCCGCATCCTGTTTCCCGGTTCTGCCAATCTGCGCAAAGGCATCCACCATTTTGCGCGCACTGCGCAATTGCTGGGCGGCGGTTCGGATTATGAATTCCGCGCCGTCGGTGATGTCGCGACGGAGACGAGGAGCAATCCCGAAGCGGCCATGATCGATTTTCGCGGACGTATTGCACGCCCGGAAATGGTGCAGGAATACCAAGCCGCCGATATCGTTGTCCTACCAACGCTCGCCGAGGGATCGGCCGGCGTCACCTATGAAGCGATGGCATCGGGCATCCCTGTCATTACCACACGCGAATCCGGCTCTCTCATAAAGCACGGCGAAAACGGCCTGATTGTTCCCGGTGCGGACCCTCAGGCGCTTGCGCAGGCCATCGAAACTCTGGTGAAGGACCGCGAACTGCGAGATCGAATGGCGGCTAATGCGCGGCAGAGCATTGCCGGCATATCGTGGGGCGGGTATTCGGATCGCCTCGTGCGCGCGATTTTCGACAAAAATTGATCCAAACACAGTGATATAGCGATTTTTATTGGCACTTAACGCCGCGCCTGATGTAGGTCGGCCGCTGAAATCGGGAGAAATTCGATAAGTCTGAGCGGCGCCTTGTTTGCGATTTTGATCGCCATTACGCTGACCATGCTGGTTGCCGGTCTGCTAAAGCGGGGCGGCTACTTGCAGGTGCCGACCTTGTTTGCTGCCGTCATGGCCGGATGGATGTTGCCGCAGATCTGGGGGTTGGTGTTTCGTCAAAGCGCGCCGGGCAATTCGCTCAACACGCTGCTGCTTATGACAATTTTGGCGTCGCTGGTTACGTATCTGGGCTGGTTCATGGCCACCAGGGCGAAAAGCGATCCGCTGGGCGGCCCGCTGCCCCGGATCAGCGATACGCATCTTGAAAAAGCGGCATTAATCCTGACGGGGATCGCGCTTGTCGCGTTTGTCGGGTTACGTTTCGCACCGGAAGAACAGCAAGTGGGCTTTGTCTGGACAGGACAATCCACGATCCTTTATTTCATCTTGAACCTCAAGACCGCTTCTTTCGCGCTGTCGCTGATCCTCTTGTTGAAAAAACGCACGCCTTTCAGCCTCGCTTTGTTCGCAGTGAACATCCTGATGTTCATCCCGTTTGTGCTGTTCATGTTCAAACGGCGCCACCTTGTCGAAGTGGTCCTGATTGCTGCCTACGCCATGCTGCTGATCAAGAACTTTGCAATTCCGCGCGCCGTCGTGGCAGCAGGTTTTGCGATCGCATCAATCGGGGTGTTTGCCACCGCAGAGCTGCGCTCCACCACCGTCGATGAGGAGCTGCCCGACTTTGAAAAGATCGCCGAGATCGATTTCCTTGCCCTGAGCCCGATTTACGATCCTCAGGCCTCGCCCGAGGTCGAAAACGCCGCGCACCTGATCCACACGATGCAGATCACCGGCGATTACACCTACGGCCAATACACCTGGAACCGGTTCGTCTTCCAATACGTGCCCGGCCAGCTCGTCGGCTTCGATGTCAAACAACAATTGATGACCGATGCCTGGCCGGATGAGGTCGTTTACCGCGCCGTCCGATACGAAGGGCACCCCGGATCGACGCAAACGGGGATAGGCACAGCCTATATGGAGCTCGCCTTTCTGGGGTTGCTGTTCTTTTTCATTCCCGCCTATTTCATGGGCTTCCTATGGCGCAGAGCGCTTGCGGGGAATTACTGGGACAAAATCTGGTATGCAGTCGGTCTCGTCCCGCTGCTTCACGGCATCACGCACCATTCGGCATATTTCTTTGTCGCATTCACGATGTTCATCGTCGCGCTCGGATTTGTCGCCCTCTGTCTGAGAATTGACTACGGTGCCCGCGCTAAAAATCAAACGCGCCGTTCGCGCCAGCGCCGTCGGCAGTTTGCGCGATGATTATCTCTGCAAAGCTGGTGTAAGACGATGATACCCGCTGTAGTGGACGGGCTGGTATGAGCGGCGCAGACCGCCATACCGGGCAAGCTCGCCGCTCGATCGGAATAGTCACCGGCTCGGCATCGCGGCAGGCTGGGGGATTGTTCAATTCGGTCAGAAAATCGGCGCTTCATCTTGCGCAGGCCGGAATTGATGTCGGCGTATATGCGCTGCGTGACGAATTCAGCGATAAGGATATTGGCGATTGGGCACCGCTGACCCCGCGATTGTTTGCAACCAAAGGGCCAGCAGCCTTGGGCCTAAGTCAGGGAGTGTTGGACGCTCTGCTCGCAGCAGATCACGACGTGCTGCATCTGCACGGCATTTGGCAATTTCTCTCCCGCGATGTGCTGCGGTGGAAGCTGGCGACCGGGCGGCCGATAATGATTTCGCCGCGAGGCATGCTGGATCCATGGGCGCTGCGCAATTCGGCATGGAAGAAAAAGCTGGCCGGCGCGCTGTTCGAAAATCGCAATCTGCGCGAAGCTGACTGCCTGCACGCTTTGAACGCATTCGAAGCGGCGTCGATGCGCGCATACGGTTTGACGTCGCCGATTGCGGTGATCCCGAATGCGGCCGATCTGCCGGAGATCGCGCCCCGCCGTGCGCATGATGGCAAGAAAACGCTGCTGTTCCTCGGGCGTATCCACCCCAAAAAAGGGCTGTCACAATTGCTCGCCGCGTGGGCACGGGCAGCGGCGGATGATCCCGCGCTGGCAGACCAATGGTCCATCACGATCGCGGGGTGGGATGATGGGGGTCATCTGGATTCTTTGCTCCGGCAGATCGCCGATCTGGGCATTGGCACCAGCGTATCGGTCCACGGCCCGGCATTTGGCGCCGATAAAGACCGGCTGCTTCGCGAAGCGGACGCTTTCGTGCTGCCGTCCTTTTCGGAAGGGCTGCCGATGTCCGTGTTAGAGGCGTGGGCGTACCGCCTCCCGGTCCTGATGACGGCGCGGTGCAACCTTCCCGAAGGGTTTGCCGCAGGGGCAGCGGTGGAAATTACCACCGATCCTGAACTTCTTTCGCGAAAGCTCAAAACCGCTTTGCTCGATGAAGACTTGCACCCGATGGGCGAGGCGGGCCGCGCGCTGGTGGAGGAGCGGTTCAGCTGGAGTCATGTCGCGAGGCAGCACCTTGCGGTATATGAATGGCTGGCAGGCGGCTGCGAGCGACCGCCTTGCGTTACCGGCGCGCTCGCCTAAAGCCGCATTCGCAATGGCTACCGACATCAAAACCAACCGCGCAACAAAGAAATGGACCGCTTCCGAGCAGGTCGGGCGCGTTCTATGGGCGTGTGTTACCCCGCTGTTCCGGTTCAGCCCGCGAATATTGTGGGGCTGGCGGCGGATGCTGCTGCGCGCCTTTGGAGCGACAATCGGCGCAAATGTGCATGTCTATCCGACCGTGCGCATCTCGATTCCCTGGAACCTGCAAATCGGCAAAGATGCTGCAATAGGCGACCACGCCATCCTTTACGCGCTTGGCCCTATCAGGATCGGCGCGCGGGCGACCGTCTCTCAATATGCGCATCTGTGCGCTGGCACGCACGACTGGCGCGACCCGGCCATGCCGCTGGTCAAATCGTCGCTCGTCATTGGTGAGGACGCATGGGTCTGCGCCGATGCCTTTGTCGGTCCCGGTGTGACTATTGGCGAGGGCGCGATATTGGGCGCGCGCGGGGTGACGATGAAGGATATCGAGCCGCGCGCAATCTATAGCGGGAACCCGGCGCGGCCCATCAAGAACACAGTAACGGACAAGATTACGTGAAACTTTCCTGCCTGATTCTGACCTATAACGAAGAAATCAATATCAGCCGGTGTCTGAGCGCGCTTTCATGGTGTGACGACATCGTCGTGCTAGATTCGGACAGCACCGATGACACACTGAAAATCGCCCGTGATCACGGGGCCCGTATTCTCAACCGCCCGTTTGATAATTTCGCCAATCAGCGCAATTTCGGCCTGGAGCATGGCGAGTTTGAGAACGAGTGGGTGCTTCATCTTGACGCGGACGAAGAGGTCACTCCGCACCTGCGCCAGACGCTGGAGGCAATGGAGCCGGAAGACGGTATAGATGCGTATTACATCCCCTCAAAGACGATGTTGATGGGCCAGTGGCTCAAACATGCGGGGATGTATCCGACCTATCAGGCCCGGCTTGGCCATCGCGACCGGCTCAGGTTCATTCAGGTCGGACACGGTCAACGCGAAGACCTTCCCCCATCAGCGATGGGCCAGATCGAGGTGCCTTACCTGCATTTTTCGTTTTCGCACGGAATGCGCCGATGGCTTGAGAAACATGTTCGCTATGCCGAGGACGAAGCACGGCTGATAATGGATATTCGAAAGAATGCCCTGCTTGAAAAGTCTGCGACGGCTGCGAAAAGCAGCGACCCAGCGTTGGCGCGGCGCAGGGCCAAAGTGCGCGCCGCCGGTCTTCCGCTCACACTTCGTCCCATCGCGAGGTTTTTCTACATATATCTGATAAAGCAGGGATTTCGCGATGGACACGCAGGGTTCATCTACGCATTCATGCTGGCCGTATACGAAGGCATGACAGCAATTATCGCAAAAGGCATAGCGAACGAAGGCGCTTAAACCTTCCGCTGCGGCATCGCCCTTTCAGGCGCAAAGCAGATGGAGCGATCGGGAGATATTTTGATGAAGGTTCTGGTTACAGGCGGCGCAGGCTATATTGGTAGTCACGCCTGCAAGGCGTTGGCATCGGCGGGGCATGTCCCTGTTGTGTTCGATAATCTTCGCACCGGGCATCGCTGGGCCGTCCAGTGGGGTCCGATGGTCCACGGCGATATTTGCGATACAAACGCGGTCCGTAAAGCGATCAAAGAGCATGATATCGACGCCGTCATGCACTTTGCCGCGCTCGCTTATGTCGGCGAATCGGTTCGCCAGCCCGGCCTTTATTACGCGGCGAATGTCGGCGGTCTCGTCTCGGTTCTCGATGCTATGGTCTCCTGCGATGTCGACCGAATCATCTTCTCCAGCACGTGCGCGACCTACGGCATCCCTGAAAGCTTGCCGATTACCGAGGACAGCGAGAGAGCGCCAATCAACCCATACGGACATTCCAAGCTCATGTGCGAGCAGGTATTGATCGATCATGCCACAGCCCACGGGATCGGTTCGATCGCGCTTCGGTACTTTAACGCGGCCGGGGCCGATGCCGCGGGGGATATCGGTGAGTTTCACGATCCCGAAACGCATCTGATACCGCTGGTGCTGGAGGCCGCCGCCGACGGTGACAAAACCATCACGGTTCTGGGCGATGACTACGATACACCCGACGGCACATGTGTGCGGGATTACATCCACGTAACCGACTTGGCCGACGCGCATGTATCCGCGCTGGAACGGTGTGCACCGGGCCAGGCCGAACACTTCAATCTGGGCACGGGCACGGGGGCAAGCGTGCGCGAAATCATCAATGCTGCAGAAGAAGTCACTGGCCGGAAAATTGCGGTTGAAGTGGGCGAAAGAAGGCCCGGAGATCCTCCTATCCTGGTGGCGAACGCCGCGCGCGCTCGCGAAGCTTTGGGGTTTGCGCCCCGGCATTCAGAAATTCGCAATGTGATTGAGACTGCATGGCAATGGATGGAAAAGATGCCTGCTGGCAATCAGCCCCGAATGCGATAAAGGCAGCGCTGCCGCTTAAATACGAATGGCAGCGGCCCCCAACAAACCTCAACCGGAAAAGATATTGGCTCGCCTTTACGAAAGCAGAAAACGTATTCTGGTCACTGGTGGAGCCGGTTTTCTCGGCTCGCACCTGATCGATCGCCTGATCGACCAAGGTCACGAAGTGCTGTGCGTGGACAACCTGTTTACCGGTACGAAGCGCAACGTGGATCACCTGCATGACGAGCCGCGCTTTGAATTCATGCGCCACGACGTCACGCAGCCATTGGTTGTCGAGGTGGACGAGATTTACAACCTCGCCTGCCCTGCCTCCCCGATCCATTACCAGCACGATCCGGTCCAGACGACCAAGACCAGCGTGCATGGCGCGATCAACATGCTGGGCCTTGCCAAGCGGTTGAAATGCAAGATTTTCCAGGCTTCGACCAGCGAGGTTTACGGTGATCCGAATGTGCACCCCCAACCCGAAGAATACTGGGGCAACGTCAATCCGATCGGTCCGCGCTCTTGCTATGATGAGGGTAAACGCTGCGCCGAGACGCTATTTTTCGATTATCACCGTCAGCACGCGCTGGAGATCAAGGTCGCGCGAATTTTCAACACCTATGGCCCGCGCATGCACCATGCCGACGGGCGGGTTGTGTCGAACTTTATCGTGCAGGCATTGCAGGGTCAGGACATCACGATTTACGGCGATGGCTCGCAGACCCGCTCATTCTGCTTTGCCTCCGATCTGATCGAGGGTTTCTTGCGTCTGATGGCGACCGGTACCGATGTCACCGGGCCGGTCAATCTGGGCAATCCGGGCGAGTTTACGATGCTTGAACTGGCTGAGACCGTGATCGAATTGACCGGATCGAAATCCAAGCTGACATTCATGGACTTGCCAGCGGACGATCCGAAACAGCGGCGCCCGGACATCTCGAAAGCGAAAGAGCTACTCGATTGGACGCCTACTATTGAGCTTAAAGAGGGCCTGACCAATACCATTGCGTATTTTGAACGACGCCTGCCGGAGATTATGGGACGCTAGACGCGTTACCCGAAAGGAACCGATATAATGAAGATTGCGATGGTAGGATCCGGCTATGTTGGGCTGGTATCAGGCGCATGTTTTGCTGACTTTGGCCACGAGGTCGTCTGCATCGACAAGGATCAGAGCAAGATCGACCGTCTGCACGATGGTATCATGCCGATTTACGAACCGGGCCTCGATGCACTGGTTGAAACCAATGTGAAAGCCGGCCGCCTGTCCTTCACCACTTCGCTTGCCGAAGGGATCAAGGGTGCGAGCGCCATTTTCATCGCAGTGGGCACGCCCAGCCGCCGCGGCGATGGCCATGCCGATCTCAGCTTCGTCTATGCCGTGGCCAAGGAGGTGGGCGAAAGCCTTTCCAATGATGCGGTTGTCGTGACCAAATCGACCGTTCCGGTCGGCACGGGCGACGAGGTTGAGCGGATCATTGCAGACACCGGTACCGCGCATAAAGTCTCGGTCGTTTCCAACCCCGAATTCCTGCGCGAAGGCGCGGCCATCGGCGATTTCAAGCGCCCGGACCGTATCGTCATCGGCGCGGAAGATGAATTTGGCCGCGAAGTGATGCACGAGGTGTATCGCCCGCTGTTCCTCAACGAATCGCCCATTCTGTTCACCTCACGCCGCACCAGCGAGCTGATCAAATACGCCGCCAACGCCTTCCTCGCGACCAAGATCACATTCATCAACGAAATGGCCGATCTGTGCGAGAAAGTCGGCGCGAACGTGCAGGATGTCAGCCGCGGTATCGGCATGGACGGCCGCATCGGTTCGAAATTCCTGCACGCAGGGCCGGGCTATGGCGGATCGTGCTTCCCGAAAGACACGCTCGCCCTGCTCAAGACCGCAGAGGATTACGACAGCCCGACGCGCATCATCGAAGCGGTCGTGAACGTCAACGAGAGCCGCAAGCGCGCAATGGGCCGCAAAGTCCTGGATGCGCTGGGCGGACAGGAAAAGGCACGCGGCAAAAAGGCGGCTTTGCTGGGGCTTACATTCAAGCCGAACACCGATGATATGCGCGATTCGCCCGCGATTGCGGTGGCGCAGACGCTTACCGATGCCGGTGTGCATGTCTCCGCTTTCGATCCCGAAGGCATGGAGCTTGCGAAACCTCTGATGCCAAACGTTACCATGTGCAACGACCCTTACGAAGCCATTGAAGGCGCCGATGCCACGGTGATCGTCACCGAATGGGATGCGTTCCGCGCACTCGATTTCGACAAGGTGAAAGCGACGGCAAACGCTTCGGTGCTGGTTGATCTGCGCAATATCTATACGCCGGACGACGTGCGCGCTAAGGGCTTTGAATACAGCAGCATCGGACGGTCCTGAGGCGGCACTTCGCCTCTGACGATGCATGCTCCGGGATACGCATGCAGTGAAAATTTCGGTCGTCACCGCCGTTTACAACAGGGTCGAAACGGTGGGCGCTGCGATCACCAGTGTTCAGTCGCAGACCTATGATAATGTCGAGCATGTCGTGCAGGACGGCGGATCATCCGACGGCACGCTCGACACCGTACGCGCACTCGCTACCTCCTCAACCCAGCTCGTTTCGGAGCGCGACGAAGGCATTTATGATGCAATCAATCGCGGTATCTCGCGGGCAAGCGGCGATGTGATCGGCTTGATGCATTCCGATGATGCATTTGCGCATGACCGGGTGCTGGAACAGGTTGCTGCACACTTCGAAGACCCTGCGGTCGACGGTGTCTACGGCGATCTGCAATATGTTGCCGCAGACAATCTGGACCGGGTCATCCGGCACTGGCGGTCCCGGGAATATTCCCCGGACCTGCTTGCGAAAGGCTGGATGCCGCCCCATCCCACGCTATACCTGCGGCGCGAAGTCTTTGACGCGCATGGCCTTTACGACACCAGCTTCGACATTGCCGCTGACTATGACGCGATGCTGCGATATCTGGCGAAAGGGCGAATAACCCTGTCGTATCTGCCCGAAGTGCTTGTAAAAATGCGCGTAGGCGGCGAAAGCAATCGCTCGATTGAACGGATATTGCGCAAAAGTCGCGAGGATTTGCGCGCCCTGCGCAAAAATGGCGTGGGCGGTTTTGGCGCCCTCGTCCGTAAGAATACAAGTAAGCTGGGCCAGTTCCGCGTAAAAAACCATGCGAAGAACGGTTTGAAAGAAGAAACAAAGCGATGACGAAGACTGCATTGATCACAGGAATTACGGGACAGGACGGGTCCTATCTGGCGGAATTCCTGTTGGCCAAAGGCTATGAGGTGCACGGGATCAAGCGGCGCGCATCGTCTTTCAACACGCAGCGCATCGACCACATCTACCAAGACCCGCACGAACAGGGCCGGCGGTTAAAGCTGCACTACGGCGACCTGACCGACACATCGAACCTGACGCGGATCATGAACGAAGTGCGCCCGGACGAGGTCTATAATCTCGCCGCGCAAAGCCATGTCGCCGTCAGCTTCGAAGCGCCCGAATACACCGCCGATGTCGACGGGATGGGCACTTTGCGCATGTTGGAGGCGATCCGGTTTTCAGGACTGGAAAAAACCACCCGGTTCTATCAGGCGTCGACTTCGGAATTATACGGGCTGGTGCAGGAAACCCCGCAGAAAGAGACAACGCCGTTCTATCCGCGCTCTCCCTATGCGGTGGCAAAGCTGTATTCGTACTGGATTACCGTCAATTACCGCGAGGCGTACGGGATGTATGCCTGCAATGGCATCCTGTTCAATCACGAAAGCCCGCGCCGGGGCGAGACGTTTGTCACGCGCAAGATTACGCGCGGCCTCGCAAATATCGCCCAGGGTCTCGAAGACTGCCTTTACATGGGCAATATCGATGCGCTGCGCGATTGGGGCCATGCCCACGATTACGTGCGGATGCAGTGGATGATGCTGCAACAGGATGTCGCTGACGATTTCATCATCGCCACGGGCAAGCAATATTCGGTGCGCGAATTTATCCGCTGGAGCGCGGAAGAACTGGGCGTAGCGTTGGAATTCAAAGGCACCGACCTTGAAGAAACAGCGACCGTCACCGCGATTGAAGGGGACAAGGCGCCTGCGCTCAAAGTGGGCGATGTGGTTGTGCGCATCGATCCGCGCTATTTCCGCCCCGCAGAGGTCGAGACGCTGCTGGGCGATCCGACCAAAGCGCGCGAAAAGCTCGGCTGGGAGCCGGAGATTACCGCGCGCGAAATGTGCAACGAAATGGTTGCCGCCGACCTTATAGAGGCGCAGCGCCACGCATTTCTTGCCAAGAATGGCTATGATATCCCGGTCAGTGTAGAAAACTGACCGGGGCGACGGGAGGGATATCGCAGCGATGGATGCGGCTGTTCAGTCGAAACCAGTAGGCAATGTGCAGGCGTTGATCTGGCTGTCCCTCTTTGCGGCGCTGGTCGCGTTGCTGGGCGGCAGCGCGCGGTTTGATGCGGTGCAGATCGCGGCGCTGCGTCCGCTCGCCGCGCTATTCCTGATCCCGGCGTTTTATTATTTGAGCCGTGACAGCGCGAAGGACGCCAAGGTCCCGCTGCTTTTATTGGCGGCCATCACCGTCTGGACCGCTATCCAGCTGATCCCTCTGCCGCCCGCGCTCTGGCATGCGCTGCCGGGGCGCGGCCTTCTCGCCGAACTTGATGCCATGCACGGCCTTGAGGGCACCTGGCGCCCGATCGCATGGGTGCCGATGCGCGGATGGAATGCGCTGATGGCGCTGGTCATCCCTATTGCGGCTGCCCTGCTTGTAATCGCACTGAGGCCCAGCGGTCAGTCGGTCCTTCTAATAATCGCTGCAATGGGCTGCGCCGATGCGGCGCTCGGCCTGTTGCAGATTACGGCAGGGGCCGGCAGTCCGCTGTATACCTACACGCACACCAATGGCGGCGCGCCGGTCGGCATTTTCGCAAACGAGAACCACTCCGCTGTTTTTTCGGCAATGGTGCTCGTGGTGATCGCGCGGCTCGGGTTTTCGCCGCGCAAGAGGCGAGTCAATCCAGTCTATTTCATCGCCTTGGCGGCGGCTTACATACTTGTCCTGATCAGCCTGTTGGTCAGCGGGTCGCGCGCCGGGCTGGGCATCGGTCTGGTGGGCGTCATTGCGACGGCGGTGTTGGCGTATCTATGGCTGGCAAAGCCAAAGCCGGGCATTTCAGCGCCAAAGCCCATGGCTTTAATGATGCAACGCCCGCGTACGGTCATGCTGGCGGGATTGGGGGCGTTTTTGGCGCTCCTTTTTGCGTTGTTCCAGTTCGAACGCGTACCCGGCCTGATCGACGCGATGGATCAAAGCGCGTTCGAGGACCTGCGTTGGAGAATACTTCCGATTTTGCAGGAGATGATGGCAGCCTATTGGGTTTTCGGGATAGGGTTCGGGTCATTCGATGCAGTCTATATGATCGAAGAGCCAACGGAGCTGCTGAATTCAGCCTATCTCAACCAGGCGCACAATGACTGGGCGCAGATCGTGATCGAAGGCGGAATTCCGGCGGTCCTGATTGTCATCGCACTAGGTGTATGGACATATCTTGCAGTCCGTTCGCTTTACGCGCAGAACTTTGCTGCGCTGGGGCGCTGTGTATTTTGGGTAACAATCGCGGCCATGCTTACGGTTGCGTCGCTTTTCGATTATCCGCTTAGAACCCCGATTATTCAGACAATTGGCGTATGGCTGGCGCTGGTCCTGGCTTTCGATGTTCGAGACAATACTGCCAAAGCGGCGAAAGAAATGAAGTGATTTCAATCGCAAAACGGTTGGCTAAGCGACAGAATGAGGTATGGCGACTACTTGGTTTGATGAGGGTCAATATGAAATTTCCGAGTATGTTTGCTGGTCTTGCGGCGGCATCCATTTTGCTGGCCGGTTGCGCCGGGTCTGATCGGACTCTGGGCGCAGCGCCCGATGTCGAGATTGCCGATCTGACAACGCTGCCTGTTCCCAGCGCGGCACAAACATACCTGATCGGCCCGCAGGAACGCGTCGATATCGCGGTAGTCGGCGCTGAAACTTTGAGCGGGACCTTCCTCACCGATCGCATGGGCAATCTGCAATACCCGCTGTTGGGTACCTTGCCGGTTGCGGGCATGTCCCCTTCGGAGGCATCGCGGATGATCGAAGACGGACTGCGCGGTGATTACTTGCGCAATCCCCAAGTGCGTCTGATCCCGCAAGAATTGCCTGTTAACACGATTTCGATCGGGGGCGAGGTGGAAAATCCTGGCTCCTATCCTGCATCAGGCAGCATGTCCTTGCTGCGCGCGGTCAACCTGGCCGGCGGCCTGGGCGACTATGCGCGTTATGATGAAGTGCTCGTCATGCGCACGGTCGAGGGCCGGCGATTTATCGGGATCTACAATATTCAAGCGATCCAGCGCGGCAATTACGCCGATCCACAGCTGTATCCTGATGACATCGTAATGGTTGGCGATTCGCCCGAACGGCGCCGACTGGATCGCCTTGTTTCAATCGGTGCACCGTTTCTTTCGACGGCCGCTGTCATCATTTCTCAAGTGGCTCGATAAGGTCGATCATGAACGAGACAACGACAATCTCATCGGCTCCGGCGGTGTTTTCCGAGCCCAACGGCAAAGAAGGCTATCCGGAACAGGAGGGCGACCGCTTCAGCATCGATATCGAACGGTATCTTTCAGAAGCGCGTAATCTGAAATACTGGATCGCGGGCATCGTTGCGCTTTGCGTTTTGATAGGGATCGTTCTGACGCTGCTTTCGACGGAGTTGTACCGTGCGGACACCCGTCTCGAAATCCAGCGGGAAAGCGCGAATGTCACCAATGTCGATCCGCTTGAGCGGGTTTCACGCGCAAATGAGCTGAATTACCTCAACACTCAATACGAATTGCTCGAATCGCGGTTCATGGCTTCGCGCGTGATCGAAGCGGCCAATCTGGCCCGTGATGAGGAATTCCTTGAGGCGTTCAACCTTCAGGATGCGGCAAACCTGACCGATCGCCGGTTGCAAAACCTGCTGCTGGGCAATGTCAGTATCTCGCCTATCACCCAATCGAACCTTGTCGACATTCAGTTTTCCAGCCCTTCGCCGACGGTGTCCGCGAACCTTGCCAATCGCTGGGCAGATGAATTCATCGCCGCGAATTACGAGAAGCGGTTCGGCGACAACATTCAGGCTCGCGAATATCTTAACGATCAGATTGCGGAACTGCGTGAAAGGCTTGCCGAATCCGAAACCGAGCTGATCGAATACGCGAACGCCAACGAAATCCTCATCCTAGAACGGCCCAATGGTGAAGCGGGTTCGGAAAGCGCCAGCCAAACTTTGATCGCAAGCGACCTTGCCGTATTGAATGCGGAACTGGCTGATGCGGTGTCGGCACGCATTGCGGCCGGCTCCGCTGCATTGTCTGGCGATTTTCCAGCGTCAGATCCGCGCAACGAGCTGCGCACGCAATTGATCGCGGCGCAGACCGAACTGGCGCAATTGCGGGCGAATTTCGGCCCGCGCTATCCGGCGTTGCTCGAAAAAGAGGCCGAAGTGGCCACTTTGAGAGCCGCGATCGAGAATGAGACATCCTCCGTTCTGCGCTCTGCGGAAATGCGGGAAGCCAATCTTCGCGGCCGGTTTGAAGCGGCAAAGAACCGTTTCCTGAGCCAGCAGGGGCAAAGCATCAATTACGGTATCCTGAAGCGTGAGGTCGAAACCAATCGTGAACTCTATGATGCACTGCTGCAGCGTTATAAGGGGCTTGAGGCATCTGGCGCTGGCCAGAACAACATCACCCTGATCGACCGCGCAGTCGCGCCTTCTCGGCCCTATGCCCCGTCGCTGTTTCAGAACCTGATTGCGGCGCTGTTTTTGGCGCTCGTCCTGGTGATCATCCTGGTCTACCTCAGGGTGGCGTTGAGCCAGACGCTGAAGGATCCGCAGGATGTGACGCGCAGGCTTGACCTCCCGCTGCTTGGCGCGATCCCGAAAACATCGTCGGGCCCGATTGCGGAAAGCCTGGCCGAACGTTCTTCGGAGCTCAGCGAGGCGTACAAGTCGGTGCGCACGAACCTTTCGTTCCTGACGCCAGCAGGCGCGCCAAGGGCGCTGATGCTGACATCGTCTGTGCCTGGCGAGGGCAAATCGATTTCGTCATTTGCTTTGGCAAGCAGCTTTGCCCAGCTGGGTAAGCGCACGCTCCTGATCGATGCCGATTTGCGCAATTCACGCATGTCCTCTCTCGTCGACAACATGGCGGATGACAAAGGCGGACTAACGGCGCTGCTGACCGGCGCTTCGTCGAATATCGCAGCCGAAACCGTCACCATTGATGGTCACGGGTTCGACTTCCTCTCGCACGGCAGAACGCCGCCAAATCCGGTGGAATTGCTAGCGAGTGGCCGCATGCGTGAGATCATCGAGCTTGCCAAGCAGGATTATGACCAGATCATCATCGACAGCGCGCCAATGTTGGCCTTGGCCGATGCGGTTGAGCTGGCACGGTCTGTCGACGGGGTCGTCTATGCGATCGAATTTGACCGCATCAAACTGCGCGCAATCGAGCGGGCACTGACCCGCCTCGAAACGACCGGCGCGCAGGTTTATGGCGGGCTCGTGACCAAACTGGACGAGAAAAATGCCGCCTATGGTTACGGCTATGGTTATGGCTACGGCTATGGCTATGGCAGCAAAGCCGACGAAGAAATGGCTTAAGCCAATGGTGAAGGCAGACCGGCGGTGACAGCAGGCGGACACATCGGAAGGCTCGCAATCAGCGGCGCCATCGGGCTGATGGTAAGCGCCGCAGTGGGTGTCCACGCGCTCAGCGCCCTGTCGACCAAATCTGCTCCCGAAACGGCCACGGCGCTATTTCCGCTCAATGGCGAAGCCTATGAAGTCGCCGCGTTTAAGGCATTTACCGATGCCGCATCCAGAGGCCAGTCGCTGAAACAGGCAGCACAGGGCGCGCGCGAATTGTCTCTCAGTGCGCTTAAACGCGATCCGGCGAGCGTTAAATCACATGCTCTGCTGGCTTTGGCAGACGGCGATGCGGGCCCGCAGGAGGACGTCCTTACGCTTGCCTCCCGCCTCAATCGCCGCGACCTTACATTGCAGGGGCTGGTGTTAGAATCGCATCTGGCAGCCAACGAGGTGGACAGGTCCATTTCGTCTCTCGACGAGATTTTGCGTGTTCATCCCACATACCACAGTGAATTTTTCCCCATACTCGGCGAAGCTCTGCTGGATGACCGGACGGTGCCGACCTTTTCGGCGCTGCTGGACGGCACTTCGCCATGGCATGAATTTTTCTTCACCGCCTATGCTGTCAAACAGCAGCCCCTGCTCCCCAATCTGGCCCAGCTGCGCCTGCGCCGCGATCTGGTCGACGCCGAGTTTGATCGCACACTGATTGCGGGCCTTATCAAAATTGGCGAAGTCGAGACGGCGGCAGAGGTTTTTGCCGTGGTTGGGGGTTCAAACGGAACAGGTCCGGTCACAGGCGCGCTAAGCTGGTCCGCTGAATTCCCGCCATTTGACTGGCAGTTCACCAATGAAAGCGATTTTCGTGCGCAGGAAAGCCGCGATGGAGCGCGGCTGGAATTGTTCGCGCGGCCCGGTCAGGGCGGCATCATTGCCCAGCGGATTCTGCCAGTGCCCGCCGCGCCCTTTGCGATCGAATTGACACAAACCGCCGAGACGGCATCGCGGGCCGACGCGGTGCGCATCGAGCTGCGGTGCCCCGGCGATAGCGAGCCGTTTTTCGTGCAAGCTCTTGGCGATGGTGCAAATACGCTCTCATTCGAAAGCGCGCCGGCATGTGAGCAGATGCTGCTGGGGATCTATGCCCGTGCCTTCACCGGGCAGCAGACGCTCCGTACGGAGCTTGGCCAGATCACGATAACCGGCAGTTAAACGCCGCCGGGCGCGCCGCATCTGTCAACAGCCGCGCCAACCAGCCCCGCTTAGGCGAGGCCGATATCGGGCGCATCTTCCTGCTTCATCCCGACCACGTGATAGCCGCCATCGACATGATGCGTCTCTCCGGTGACGCCGGATGACAGATCGGAGCACAGATACACGCCCGCCCCGCCGACATCGTCAATGGTGATATTGCGCCGGAGGGGGGCGTTCAGCTCGTTCCATTTGAGGATGTAGCGGAAATCGCCGATACCGCTCGCCGCGAGTGTTTTCACCGGGCCTGCGCTGATCGCATTCACGCGGATATTGCGCGGCCCCAGATCGTTGGCGAGGTATTTTACGCTGGTTTCCAGCGCCGCTTTGGCCACGCCCATCACGTTGTAATGCGGTATGACTTTTTCCGCCCCGTAATACGTCAGCGTCACGATGCTGCCGCCGCTTTCCGGCATCATCGCCGCTGCGCGCTGCGACACGGCCACCAGCGAATAGGCGGAAATGTTCATCGTCATCAGGAAATTGTCGAGACTGGTGTCGACATACTTGCCGCGCAGCTCGTTCTTGTCCGAAAAGCCGATTGCGTGAATGACAAAATCGAGCGTGTCCCAGCGGCTTTTGAGCGTTTCGAACGCGCTATCGAGCGAGGCCATATCCGACACGTCGCATTCGAACGTGAAATCACTGCCAACCTGCTCTGCAAGCGGCTTCACCCGCTTCGCCAACGCTTCGCCCTGATAGGAAAACGCCAGCTGCGCGCCCTGTTCGGCCAGCTGTTTCGCAATGCCCCATGCCAGCGATTTGTCGTTGGCGAGGCCCATGATCAGCCCCCGTTTTCCGCTCATCAAACCGCTCATCACGCTTCCTCCTGTTTAGCAGCCGCGCCGCCCGTTTCTTCGCCGTTTTCGCCGATATCATCCGGTTCGGCCAGCGCCGCGTTCAATTCCGCCCCGATAACAAGGCCCAGCCCCACCAGCCAGAAAAACAGCAGGGCAACAATGATACCCGCCAGGCTGCCATAGGTGTAATCGTAGGTGAAGAACCGGCCCAGCACCAATGGCAGTGCGCTGGTCACGGTCAGCCACCAGACGGCGGTCAACAGCGCGCCGGGCCACTTGGGATACCGCCTGGGGCGATATTCGCTCGGCGTGAGGGTGTAGAAGAGCAGGTAAAGCGACCCTGCGAGGCCCAATGCCGGGACAATCCGCGATACCTGCAAGGTGGAAACCGCCTCGTTCAATTGCGGGAACCGGCCATCGATGATCTGCTGCGCCGCGCCGATCATGACTGTGGCGAAAAACGACACCATCAGCAGCACGACGGCGCCCAATATCAGGCCAGCGGAAAGCAGCCGGTATTTCAGAAAGGAATGCGCAGGTTTCGTCCCATAGGCGCGGCGCAGAATATCGCGGATCGTTTCGATCAGGCTGGACACCGTCCAAAGCGCGATGGCGACGCCAACCCATAACAGCCAGCCTGACCTTGCATCGACCACATCGGAGGCAACCGGGCCGATGACACGCGCCACCGTGGGAGGCATCGACAACAGCACCGCGTCGATCATCATCCGGCGTTCCTCAACCTCTCCGATCAGCTGGAACAGCGCCCCGCTGATGATGAAGAACGGGAAAATTGCCAGCATTGACAGATAGGCGAGATTTCCGGCGTGGATGAAGCCGTCCTGATACGTGCCGAATGCCGTGCGCTTTAAAACTTCGAAAGGCCGCGATCCCGGCGCCAAAGGCCCGGCGAGCGAGACGAGCATGGCGCGCCAGCTTGGCAGTTTGCGATCATCAACAGGGCTTGTGGCGAGGCCAAGCGGCGCGACAGCGTCAGATTGCTGCGCGCTCGCTACGCGCCGGCGCGTCCGGCGGGCTTCGGGAGAGAGCGAGCGAACGGCGCGCTCGGAATGCTCGTGAGGGGCCGATTGCGAGACCATTCAGCGGTCTATAGACCGAATTTCTCTCGCGGGCGCGCCGTATCTACCCAGCCATCCAGCTTTTCTTCGAGTTTTTTGAGGTCTTCGGGAAGCTGAATTTCGAGTGTTACGAGCTGATCGCCGCGTTCCTGTTTGCCGCCGCTGCCCCGCGACACTTTCTTCGTCCAACCTTTTCCGGCAAGCCGCATGACAGTGCCGCCATTGGTCCCCGGCTTGATCGTGAGCATGACCGGACCATCGACGGTCGGGCATTTCACCTTCGCGCCGCGAATGGCCTCATCCAGCGTTATCGGCACGTCCATGCGGATATTGTCGCCGTCACGCTTGAAAAACGGGTGGCTGCCGATCTCGATAATGACGATACCGTCACCGCTACCGCCCGGCCCGGCGTGGCCTTTATCCTTCAGGCGCATTTGCGTGCCGTCTTCGACACCGCCGGGCAGTTTCAGGCTGATCGCCTTGCCATCGGCGAGAGTGATGCGCTGATCGCGCCCTGCCGCCGCATCCACAAACGGCACGGCGAGCCGGTATTGAATGTCTGCGCCGCGTTTTCGGGGTGGAGAGGATGGCGGGGGCGGGGGGCGCTGCCCGAAGCCGCGCCTTCCGTTGGTCTGCCGTGCGCGTCCGGCGCCAAACAGTCCTTCGAACAGGTCGCCCAGATCCATGTCCTCGGGGCTCATGCCGCCCGGAGGGGGTCCGCCCGGCCTGCCGCCGAAACCACCAGGACGATAGCCGCCGGGTCGCCCGCCCATACCGGCGCCCATACCCCCGCCCATTCCGGCAAAGGGGTTAAGCGGGTTGCCTTCTGCGTCTATTTCTCCGCGATCGAATTGCGCGCGCTTATCCTTGTCGGACAGCAGGTCATACGCCTTGGTCGCGTCGGAAAACCTTTCCGCCGCCTTTGGATTGTCTTTGTTCTTGTCCGGGTGAAGCTGTTTTGCGAGCGTTCGATATGCGCTCTTGATGTCCTTTTCGGACGCAGTGCGCGTTACCCCCAGAGTTTTGTACGGATCGCCCATGCCGTGTTAGCTAGGTGAGACAGTCTCTTGGTGCAAGACTGCAGTGCGCTATGCATCGCTGCGAGACAAACTTTCCTACGCCGGCTGGCGATTGTAACGCCCCCCGATGACGTATTTTCGGGCAACAGACGGGAACGCGATGAGGAACTTGTATGCCGGCCAAGATTTCTCTTGCCAGGACCGTGTAACATGCGGTCCATGTCTCTCCACAGGAGCCCCCCGAATGACCACGCCCGCCGCCCTTGACGATACCCAGCTGGCCGACAGCGCCATCCCGGCAAATGCCGATCCGTTTGCGCTGTTTGATGAGTGGTTCGCCTTGGCGCAGGACAGCGAACCAAACGACCCCAATGCCATGGCGCTGGCAACCGCTACGCCGGGCGGTGCGCCATCTGTGCGGATGGTGCTGCTGAAAGGGCACGGCGCGGATGAGGGCGGATTTACCTTCTTCACCAATTCAGGCAGCCGCAAGGGCGGAGAGATTCGCGCCAACATGCAGGCCAGCCTGCTGTTCCACTGGAAGAGCCTGCGCCGCCAGATCCGTATCGAAGGCCCGCTGACCGAGGTCAGCAAGGAACGAGCCGATGCGTATTTCCACTCCCGCCCGTATAAAAGCCAGGTCGGTTCCGCCGCCAGTGACCAATCGCGGCCGCTGGAAAACCGGCAGGACTATCTCGACCGGGTGGAGGCGCTGTGGGCCGAGCATGAGCAGGCAGGCGAGGTGCCAAGGCCGCCGCACTGGACTGGCTTCACGCTAAAACCGGAACGGATCGAATTCTGGATGGACCGCGACAACCGCCTGCATGACCGGCGGCTGTTCACGCTGGAGGGCGCTGCCGATGCGCTCGGCTGGTCTGACACCCTGCTTTATCCATAAAGGTTCACGCTGATATGACAAAAATACCATATTGGCATGTCGACGCCTTTGCCAATGCTCCGTTTGCGGGCAATCAGGCGGCGGTCATGGTCTTGGATGAATGGCTGCCGGACGAGATTTTGCAGGCCATTGGCGAGGAGAACAACTTCGCTGAAACAGCCTTTGTGGTGCGCGATAAAACCGGCGCCGCCGACTGGGAGCTGCGCTGGTTCACGCCCACGGTCGAGATCGCCCTATGCGGTCACGCGACCCTTGCCAGCGGGCATGTGCTGCTGGGCCGTGATGGCGGCGAGCGCATGACGTTTCGCACGCGCAAGGCGGGCATTCTGGAAGTGCGGCGTGATGGCGATATCTATGCGTTGGGCCTCCCCGCCATCCCGTCGCAGCCCGCCGAGTTTCCCGAAGCAGCCGCTTTGCTGGGAGCACCGCCACTCTCGCTTCATCGCAATGCCGATGGTTACAACGTTTTCCTGTTCGAGGACGAAGCCGCCGTGCGCGCACTTGATCCCGATATCAGGGGGCTGGAGGCGCTGGGTGATGACCAGTTCATCTGCACCGCACCGGGCGACAACCATGACGTTGTCAGCCGGGTCTTCGTGCCCGGCGGCGGAGTGGATGAAGACAGCGTCACCGGCTCAGCTCATGCGGTTTTGACACCGTACTGGGCCGCGAAGCTGGGACGTGACAGCTTCACTGCGCATCAGGCGAGCCAGCGCGGCGGTGATCTCACCCTCCGCCTTGACGGGGACCGCGCATGGCTGGGCGGGCCGTGCGTTACCGTGGTCGAGGGTGTATTCTATCTCGAAGGGTAGAGGTTACCTGGCGGGATAAAGGGCGAGGATATCCGCCGCTTCCTGAAGCATGGGCGGGCGCTCCTGACTGTCCGAATGGCCCAACCGCACCACGGTCACGCGCTGCTCGGGTGAGACCAGAACGTATTGGCCCATATGCCCGATCAAGGCGAAAAGGGATTGCGGCGCGCGGTCAGGAAACAGCGGGTGCCCGTATTCGCCGCCTTGCTCTCCCAAAGGCTGGTTCAGCCACGTTTGAAAGCCGTATTGTGCCGCTGCAGGACTGGATGCGGTCATCGCCTCGATCCAGCGGCTCGGGACAAGCTGCTCGCCCGCAGGAGAGCGCCCGCCGCGCCGCATGAATTCGCCGAACTTCGCCCAATCGCGTGCGCTGGCATGCATCAAACTGCCGCCGATCAAAGTGCCTGACGCATCGTATTCTGCAACCATCGAAGCCATGCCGAGTGGTTCGAACAGCCGGTCTTTAAGGAAGTCATCAACCGCCGCACGGCGGATTTCGGGATCCTCGCTATTGGTGAGGGCGCGCGCTGCAATGTCGGCCAGAATGACTGTCGTGTTCGATGAATATTCGAACCGATCGCCCGGCTCCGCCTCCAGCGGCTGCTCCTTTGCCCAGCGCGCCATATCGTCCCGTCCGTCAAGGAACAGCATCCGCACCTCGGACGATTCGTAAGGAGGGTCACCCGCCTCGGTATGCCGCAGCCCGCTGCGCATTTGCAGCAAGTGGCGCAAAGTGATCTCCGACCGCGGGTCGCCGGGACGCTGCCACATCGGCACAGGTGCGGGGTCGCCGACCGTCAGCTTGCCATCGGCGACCAGCATTCCGATCAGAACGGCGGTGACGGTTTTCGCCATCGACCAGCTGATAAATCGGGTGTCTGCATCGTAGCCTTCCCCGTACCGCTCCGCCGCCAGATTGCCGTCCGCCATCACAACGACGGCGCGGGTTTCCCCGATACCTTCCGCTGTAAACAGGTCGTCCACCTGCCGGGCGAGCTGGTCACGCGGGGCGCCGGCATCGTCCGTCACTGCGCCAAGCGCTTCTTCACTTAGCGGCGGCGGAACGTCAGGCTGCGCGCCTCCACATGCGGCGAGAGCAAGCGCCAGCAGTGCCGGGCCAAGGTAACGCGATAAGGCAATGCGATGAGTCATTGCGCTCTCAATTCCCCAAGGATAACGCCGTTGCAATGGCAAATACGAAACGCACCGGAAAATCCCGCATCCTCCTATGGTTGTTGCTGCTGATTGGCGCGGCCATCGCTGCTGCGGCGTATGTCTATCGCGCGCCCATTGGCGGGTATGCCGATGTCGGCACAGCCTATGCCGCACGAGTGGGCTGTTCGTGCCGGTTTGTCTCGGATCGCAGCCTGAAAGACTGCAACAAGGACAAGCTTTCGGGTATGGAGCTGGTGACGCTGGTCGATGATCCGCAGGCGAAAAGTGTTACCGCACGCTTCCCTCTCGTCACATCCAGCACGGCGACGTACCGCGAAGGATACGGCTGCGTGCTGGAGAAGTGGGAGGGCTAAGCTCCCTCGCGCGGCTTTTCGGCGACGTTTTCCAGAAACCACCGGTAGGCGCGGCCGATACCATCCTCGAGAGGGATTGTCGGCGCCCAGCCCATCCCCGCTATTTTCGACCCGTCCATCAATTTGCGAGGGGTGCCGTCCGGCTTTGAAGTGTCGCGGATGATCTCGCCCTCAAATCCGACGACCTTGCAAACCGTTTCAGCCAGTTCGTTGATCGTCAGGTCCGTGCCCGAGCCAAGATTGACGTGTTCTTCACCGGAATAGTTCTCCAGCAGGAACACGCAGCCTGCCGCCAGATCGTCGACATGCAGAAATTCCCGGCGCGGTGTGCCGGTGCCCCAGATCGTGATGCTGTCATCGCCGGCCTGCTTTGCCTCGTGCGCCTTGCGGATTAGGGCGGGCAGGACATGGCTGGAGGCAAGGTCGAAATTGTCGCCGGGGCCGTAAAGGTTAGTGGGCATCGCGCTGATGTAATCGCGGCCATATTGCCTGCGATAGGATTGGCACAGCTTGATCCCGGCGATCTTGGCGATGGCATACCATTCATTGGTCGGCTCAAGCGGGCCGGTCAGCAAAGCATCTTCGCTGATCGGCTGCGGGGCAAGTTTCGGGTAGATGCACGATGAGCCAAGGAACAGCAGCCGGTTCACATCGTTCCGATGCGTCGCCTCGATCACGTTCGCCTCGATCATGAGGTTATCGTAGAGAAATTCCGCAGGATAGCTGTCATTGGCGAGGATGCCGCCGACCTTGGCAGCGGCCACAACAACGGCATCCGGGCGGTTCGCGGCAAACCATTCGCGCACCATGGCCTGTTCACGCAGATCGACATCACGCGGAGCAGTAAGGACCTGTGCCCCGCGCTCTGTCAGCAGGCGTGCGATCGCCCCGCCAACCATGCCGCGATGCCCGGCGACATAGATGCGCTTACCATTGATATCATACATAAAGTTTTTGCCGCGCTGATAAGGAGTGGGGGCGCTCTAGATCGCAGCTTCACTTTGCGCAACCGAGCGGGTGGAGTCGATCCAGCCGCCGCCGATCACGCGCTCTCCGGCATAGATAACCGCCGCCTGGCCGGGCGCTACTCCGAATTCGGGCGAGGCAAAGCGCAAGGTGACACTCGCCCCGTCGCCAACCGCGCCATCAATCGTAACCGGCACCGGCTTGGCAAGGCTGCGGACCTTGGCGGTAAGGGGCTGTCCGTCCAGATCGCCGATCCGGTTTGTTTCGATGACGGTTGCACTCTCAACGCCCAGCAAACGCTTTGGCCCGACCCGGACCTGCCGCGCCGCCGCATCCAGTCCGATGACATAAAGTGGTTCCGGCTGTCCGCCGATATCCAGCCCTTTGCGCTGGCCGACAGTGTAGTGCACGATCCCCTTGTGCTGACCGAGCACGTCGCCGGTTTCGGCATGGACGATATCGCCAGGAATGCCACCTTCTGGCCGCAGTTTCGTGACGATGCCTGCATAATTGCCATCGGGCACGAAACAGATGTCCTGGCTGTCGGGCTTCATCGCGTTGCGCAGTCCGGCAGCCTCGGCCAGTTCGCGAACCTGCGTCTTGGGCAGACCGCCAAGCGGGAAGCGGATGTAATCGAGCTGCTCCTGCGTCGTGGCATAGAGAAAATAGGACTGGTCGCGCGCTGGATCGATCGCGCGGTAAAGGTGCGGGCCGGTTTCGGTTTCGACTCGCCGGACATAATGCCCGGTCGCAAGGCAATCCGCGCCCAGTTCGCGCGCCATGCGGAACAGGTCGGTAAATTTCGGCCCCATATTACAGCGGATGCAGGGCACTGGCGTGCGCCCGGCAAGATATTCATCAGCAAACTGTTCGACCACGTCTTCGCGAAAGGCGCTTTCATGATCGAAAACGTAATGCGCGATGCCCAGCCTGTCGCAAACGGCACGGGCATCGCTGATGTCGTCGCCTGCACAGCAAGCGCCCTTGCGCCCGGTCGCTGCGCCGTAATCATACAATTGCAGCGTGATCCCGATTACTTCGGCCCCGGTGTCGGCGGCTAGAGCGGCGACCACGGAAGAATCCACCCCGCCGCTCATCGCGACGACGATACGGCATTCGGCTGCCGGACGCGGCAGATCGAACAGGGCGGCGGTATCAAGCCCGAAGGTCGGACTGGCGAGAGTGGGCGATGCTATGGTCATGAAATGCGCTTTATGCCGCGGCCATATAGGAAAACATCGCGCCGCGCGCCAGTATTGTATCGTGCGCCCGGTGGCGGTTGGGGCTTTCGCAGAAATCCCGGGGTTTCCCTAAAGTCCGGTAAACAGCGGTTTTACCACATCTTGACGAACGGGCTCTAGAGAATGGCGCATGTTCGAAAAAACCCTCCCTCTGCGGCACTTCGCCGGAACCGATGAAATCGGCACCGACATGCGCTTTGGCGGATTCGCAGCTGGTCAGGCGCGCGGCGGCGATGCCCTGCGCGCGGTCGAATGGAGCGAATTGACCGCCAAGCTCGAAGCAGCCCGCGATCTTCGCCGCGTTCTCCAGCGTGACACCCGCCATCACATCGGCACCAGCGCCGCCAGTTTTGGCGATGCGGCCGCGACCTATTTCAGCGCGATTGGCGAACACGAACGAAATGTTAACCATAACGCTTTAGATGCCTGCAAAGCTTCCGACGCCATAAACAAATCCCCCGAAGAGAATGCGCAGGAAGGCGTTCGAGAGACCGAAGATGATTGAAAACCAAGACATCCGTCCAGCACAAGTGATCGGCCCGCTCGGGGAGCCGTTGACACTCGACGATCTGCCTTCGCCCAGCACGAAACGGTGGGTCGTGCGCCGCAAGGCCGAAGTTGTCGCTGCGGTCAATGGCGGTTTGCTGACCATTGACGAGGTGCTGGAACGCTATGGCCTCACGCTTGAAGAATTTGCATCCTGGCAGCGCGCCGTCGATCGTTCTGGCATGGCAGGGCTGCGCGTGACCCGCATCCAGCATTACCGCGACCTGTACGAGCGTCAGCTGAAATACTGATCGGCCCGCATCCCCGCCGGTTTGCGCCGCGCAGCATCCCGGCTGCGCGCGCGAATTGGTGATTCCCCGCTTTTCATCGTAGAACCCTCCGGCCCGCCGCTCAATTGGCGGGAACTGGTTTGCATCCTGTCCGTTCGAGGTGGGAACAAACGTTTGAAATAAAACAGGAGGAATGGGATATGGGTTGGATTATTGCACTGATCGTGGGCGGTGTTGCCGGGTGGCTGGCTAGCCTCGTGATGAACCGCGATGCCTCAATGGGCATTTTCTGGAACATTGTTGTCGGCATTGTCGGTTCTGTCATCGGCAACATGATTGCAGGCCCGCTGCTGGGTATCAGTGGCAGCGTTCAGGAATTTTCGATCATCGGTCTGGTCGTTGCCGTCATCGGCGCGGTTGTCCTGCTTGCTATCGTGAACCTGATCCAGCGCGGACGGGTCCGCTAAGCAGCGGCTCTTCGCCCCTACCGGCGAGCACGCGTAAACACACACCGAAAAGGCGGTGCAGCATGGTTCTGCGCCGCCTTTTTCGTGCGCAAATGGCGCTCGAACAGGAACAAATCGGCTCGCCCTTCGTCTAGCCTCCAAGTCGTCAGTCGAACCCCGCATTGCGGTTGGAAACGCGCATGGCTAAGAGAGCTTGCGCTCGGTGACTTATGCCGGTAATACACTTCGCTTGATAGAGCCGGCTCCTTTCGGCTCTGCAAAAGGCCCCAGGCAATGAATTACGAAACAAAAATCACAGGTGAAGTCGCAGACGGGGTTCCGGCTGAGACTGCGGCGCTGCGTGACGGACGTATGTCGGGCCGAATGCGCGGTATCCTGATCGCCGGTGCCATCATTTTCGCTCTCCTGCTGGCGATTGCCGCATACTTTGCGCTCGGTGGCGGAGAACCTGCCGGGGCCGGCGATGACAATGATCAGGCGCCTGTCGTAACCGTGATTGTCCCAGGCCAGACAACTGTCGATGGAACAGTCGAGGTGCCCGGCACCATCGCCGCCCGCCGCGAATTGCCCGTCGGCGTCGTTGGCGAAGGGGGCCGCGTGGTGTCCGTGCCGGTCGATGCCGGCGATTGGGTGCGTCAGGGACAGGTTCTCGCCGTGATTGATCGCTCTGTGCAGATGCAGCAGGCGGCAGCGCAGGCAGCCCAGATCGAAGTCGCCCGCGCCGATGCCCAGCTGGCGCAGGCCAATCTTGACCGTGCGCTCCAGCTGGTCGAACGCGGCTTTGTGTCGAAAGCCGATGTCGACCGCCTCACATCAACCCGCGATGCCGCGAATGCGCGCGTCCGGGTGGCACAGGCGCAGCTCGCTGAACTGCGCGCCCGCAATGCCCGCCTCAATGTCGTGGCGCCCGCTGCCGGCTATGTGCTTGAACGCAATGTCGAACCCGGTCAGACAGTCGGCGCCGGCACCCCGGCGCTGTTTCGCATTGCGCGCGGCGGCGAGATGGAAGTCCTTGCCCAGGTCGGCGAAACGCAATTGGCCAGCCTTTCAACGGGAGTCGTTGCCGAAGTGATCCCGGCCGGCACCGAAAAATCATTCGAAGGGCAGGTCTGGCAGCTTTCCCCGGTAATCGATCCGCAAACCCGGCAGGGCACGGCGCGAATTGCGCTTGCATACGCGCCTGAACTGCGCCCTGGCGGTTTCGCGACCGCGCGCATTAATTCCGGATCCACCACTGCAACCGTATTGCCCGAAAGCGCCGTTCTGGCCGATGAGGAAGGCAGTTTCGTCTATGTCGTGGGGGAGAATAACACCGCTGAGCGGCGCGCGGTTACGACCGGAATAGTCACGGCAAAGGGTATCACCATCACCGAAGGGCTGACCGGCACGGAACAGATCGTGCTGCTTGCAGGCGGGTTCCTCAATCCCGGTGAAACGATCAAGCCTCGCCGTGAGGGTGCCTGACCCGCTTTGGCTGCGTTCATCCCCGAACACGCGCCGCGCGTAACTGGTAAGGTGCAAGGACAGGCAAGCGAAACTGCAAGACTGACAGGACCGACATGAATTTCAGAAATCTTTCAGCCTGGTCGATCCGCAACCCTGTGATCCCGCTCGTCCTGTTCACGGCGCTGCTGTTTGCAGGGATCGTCAGTTTCATGCGCATGGACGTCACCAACAATCCCGACGTCGATTTTCCGGCGGTGATTGTCGGTATTTCGCAGCCCGGCGCCGCGCCGACCGAGATCGAGAACCAGATCACCCAGCGCGTCGAAAGCGCGGTGCGATCCATCAATGGCGTCAACTCGATCCAGTCCACCGCGAGCGAGGGCAGTTCGCAAACAGTCGTCGAATTCGAGATCGGCGTCGACATAATCGAGGCGGTCAACGAGGTCGAAACCGCGATTGACGGCGTGCGCGGATCGCTGCCCGACGGCATCCTCGAACCACGTGTGCAGAAGGTCAACATCGTCGGCGAACCCATCGGGTTCTTCGCAGTCGAAGCGGACGATATGACGATCGAACAGCTGAGCTGGTTTGTCGATGACACCGTCGCCAAACAATTGCTCAAGATCGAAGGGATGGCAGAGGTCGTCCGGTTCGGCGGCGTCGACCGCGAGATCGAAGTTATCCTTGAACCGGCGAAAATGCAGGCGCTGGGCGTGACAGCGTCGCAGATTAACAGCGTCCTGCGCTCCACCAACATCGATGCGGCAGGCGGCCTTGCCGAGGTTGGCGGTACGCGCCAGTCGCTGCGTGTGCTGGGCAATGACGATACCGCGTTTGAATTATCACAGAGCCAGATCCAGCTTGGCGGCGGACGCACGGTGCGGCTCGCCGATGTGGCGACCGTCAAAGACGGCACCAGCGAGCGGACGTCTATCAGCGAGGTGAACGATAAAGAGGTCGTGAACTTTTTCATGAACCGCGCGCGCGGTTCATCCGACCTTACCGTTTACGAAGAGGCGCTGAAAACTATCGAGACAATCGAGAGCGAAAACGAAGGCATCAGCTTCGTCCCGCTTTCCACCAGCACCACTTATACCGAGGGGCAGTATAAAAGCTCCATGCAGGCCCTGATCGAAGGGGCAGTGCTCGCGATTGTCGTGGTGTTCCTGTTCCTGCGCGATTGGCGCGCGACCTTTATCAGCGCGGTCGCGATCCCGCTGTCCGCGATCCCGACATTCTTTTTCATGGACCTGCTCGGGTTCAACCTCAATTTCCTCTCGCTGCTCGCGCTCGCTCTGGTCGCCGGGGTGCTGGTCGATGATGCGATTGTGGAGATCGAGAATATCGTGCGGCACATGCGCATGGGCAAAACCGCCTATCAGGCCAGTATCGACGCGGCGGACGAGATCGGCCTGCCGGTAGTTGCGACCAGTTTCTGTATCGTCGCGGTGTTCCTGCCCGTGGGCCTGATGCCAGGCGTTTCTGGGCAATTTTTCCAGAATTTCGGTCTGACCGTGGTGGTTGCCGTGCTGATGTCACTGGCCGTCGCGCGCATGATCACGCCGCTGATGGCGGCTTATTTCCTGTCGGCAAAGGGCCAAGGCGATCACGGCGAAGGCCCGTTGATGGACCGGTATATGAGTATGCTCGGCTGGACGCTGGATCGCGGCAAAATGCGGGACCGGCGCAAGGGTCTGGAGAGCCCGCGCTCTCGGATCGTTTACGTTGCTGCGCTGTTGGGGACAGTGATCCTGCTTTTGCTCGTCACTGCGGCCGCCATGTTCGAAATCTTCAGTGGTTCTGTCACAGCTGCCATTGCGCAACGTTTGGGATCAGCCCCGCTTTGGGGCGGTCTCAGCGGTTTGGACATACCCGCCAGCGCAGCGGGTGCCGTATCGTCGGATACGAACAGCACGCTGTATCTCGTTATATCGAAGCTGTTCGACGTTGTGCTGGTCGTGTTTGCCTCGATCTTCTCGTTCGGCGCTGGGTTGCTCGCGTTCAAGGCAATCGAATCCACCTCGCGTTTTGGCGGGCGTTTCGGGGAAAGCTCGCGCTATATGGCCGCGCGGTTTTATGATCACCGGGTCTGGATGCTGGGTGTCGGCTGGTTCTCGCTGATCGTCACCATCCTGCTGTTCGGCCAGATCCCGCCGCAATTCCAGCCAAGCATCGACAGCGAAAATTCGCGCGTCGAGATCGAAATGGTGCCCGGCACCACGCTGGAGGGGACGAAGCGTATTTCCGATCAGGTCGACGCTTTCCTTAAACAGCAGCCCGATGTCGAGCGCACGTTCCAGCGTATTCACATCGGCAATTCGACCATTTTTGTGAAACTGCGCGACGACCGCTCGCAATCATCGATTGAATTTGAGCGCGAACTCGCACCGCAACTGGCGAACACAGCCGACGCGCGCGTCCGGTTTCGTTCGCAAAGCGGCGGTTTTGGCTCGGGCCGCGACCTCACCGTGATGCTGGCAGGGTCTGACCCCGAACTGCTCGATCAGACCGCGACGCAGCTTGTCGAGCAGATGAAAGATCTGGACAGTATAGTCGCCCCGCGCATCAGCGCCGATCTTAACCGTCCGGAAATTATCATCACCCCGCGCGATGAAATCGCTGCCGAACTTGGCGTTACAACGCTCGCGCTGAGCCAGACGATCCGCATCGCGACACTGGGTGAGATTGAACAAAACGCGGCTCGCTTCTCCCTGTCTGACCGGCAAATTCCGATTCGGGTGAAGCTGTCGGAAGAATCGCGCACCGATCTTACCACCATCGAAAACCTGCCGGTCCAGACCATCAGTGGCGGCTCGGTCCCGCTGGGACGTGTCGCCGATATCGAATTCGGTTCAGGCCCGACAGCAATCCAGCGTTACAACCAGAACCGCCGTGTGCTGGTCGGTGCCGATCTTGCCGGCGGAGTGCTGAAAGGCGAAGCGCAGGCGCAGATCGATGCCCTGCCGGTGCTGCAGGAACTGCCAACCGGCGTGATCCGCGATGTCGTGGGCGAGGATGAATGGCAGGCAGAGCTGATCCAGAACCTGATCGTCGCAATCATTTCCGGTGTGCTGCTGGTATTTGCCTGCCTCGTGCTGCTTTACAAACGCCTGATGAGCCCGCTGGTCAACATGACCTCGCTCGCGCTCGCACCATTGGGCGGTATTCTGCTGGTCTGGCTGCTGGGCCTGCCGCAGAGCATGCCGGTCTATATCGGCATCCTGCTGCTGCTGGGTATCGTGTCCAAAAACTCCATCCTGCTCATCGATTTCGCGATCGAGGAAATGGACCGCGGCACCGAAAAACTCGAAGCGATCATGGAAGCGGGCCACAAACGCGCGCAGCCAATCGTAATGACGACCGTCGCGATGACGGCGGGCATGGTGCCGGTTGCTCTGTCGCTCAGCGGCGACGGCGCGTGGCGCCAGCCGATGGGTATTGTGGTGATTGGCGGCCTGATCCTCTCCACATTGCTGACGCTGGTAATCGTGCCTGCCGGGTTCAGCCTGGCCGACGGGTTTGAGCGCCGCGCCGGGCCATGGCTGCGCGAACGGCTGCTCACCTACAAGCCGGGCGACGATACAAAGCCGTATGGCACAGGTGCAGGTTCAGGCGCAGCCTCAGGCGGGGGCGATCACAGCCCCGATACGCCGATGCCCGGCACGCCCGCTACGCCCGCAACACGGATTCCGCCCGGAGCGGAACCGGCGGAGTAATCGCGTCACGTTGATTCCAGCCTTGTTTTTATCCTGCGTTTTCAGGCAGGAGACGCGGACATGACCGAGGCGCGTTCCGTTCCCCTGAAATTTGGCGGTGAGCCAATAACAGCCGACCGCGCGCGGCGGATGCGCTGGACCGCGACCGGAATGCTGGTCGCGATGGCCGTGCTGTTTTTCACCACGCACGGCCTGCTGGGCGATCATCCGGCGTGGGGTTATGTCAACGCATTTGCGGAGGCCGCGATGGTCGGCGGTCTGGCGGACTGGTTCGCCGTGACTGCCCTGTTCCGCCACCCTCTTGGCCTGCCGATCCCGCACACCGCGATCATTCCGCAGAACAAGGACCGGATCGCAGACACGATGGCGCAGTTCCTGCGCGAAAACTTCCTCACCCCGGCGGTGGTTGCCCGGCGAATGTCCGGCATGAATGTCGCGCGTGCAGCGGGCGATTTCCTGGTCGCCAGTCCCGAAGGGTCGGGCGACGATGCCCGCGCCCGCATCACCGGCGGCGCGGCAGAGCTGCTGGCTGAAGTGCTCGAATCGCTCGATCCGGACAGGCTCGGCAATCAGGTGCGTTCCGGGATGGCTGCCCAATTGGCGAAAATCGACGTGTCGCCGCTGGCGGGGCGGATGCTTGAAAGCGCGATGACGGATCGCCGCCATCAGCCGCTGATTGACGGGTTCGTCCGCTGGGCCGGCCTCACGCTTGAGGACAATGAGGAGACGGTCAAGGACATCATCCACCGCCGCGCCAATGCGGTGCTGCGCTGGACTGGGCTGGACGAACGCATCTCAACCAGCGTCCTCGACGGGCTTTATAAATTGCTGGCCGAAGTGCTGGTCGATCCCGAGCACCCGCTGCGCAGCAAGGTTGAGGAAGGCTTGGAAAAACTCGCTCAGGACCTTCAGCACGATCCCGATACCCGCGAACGCGTGGAGGAAATGAAGCGCGATCTCATCGAAAATCCCGCAGTAGCCGAATGGTGGATGGGCGTATGGGAACGCATTCGCCAATCGATGATCCGCCGCGCGCGTTCAGCCGATAGCGGGCTGGGCATGGAAATGCGCAAAGGGCTGGCAGATCTGGGCGGCGCGCTCAAACAGGATCAGCGGCTGCAGATGCAGATCAACCGTTTTGCCCGCCGCACCGCGGTTGGCGTGGCGACGCGATATGGCTCGGAAATCGTCACGCTCGTATCGGAGACGGTCAAGCGCTGGGACGCCACGACGATCACCGGCCGCATTGAAAGCGCGGTTGGCCGCGACCTCCAGTTCATCCGCATCAACGGCACGCTGGTAGGCGGCCTCGTCGGGATGACGCTGCATTTCATTGTCAGCTTTCTGTAGCGAAGCCGCTAACGCCTTTTCCTCGGCCCTCGCCTTCGTGTTAGTTCACGCGATAGCTGATCCGGGTGGAGTAATTGCCTGCAACCGGATTTCCGTCCATGTCCGTTGCGGGGTTAAAGCGTGAATACCGCAACATGCCAAGACAGGCCGGATCAGTGAAGCCGGCGGAGCCTTCATATTTGGTGACCTCGCAGAATGTCGCGCGCCCTTCCGGGCTGATTTCCACTCTCACGCCGACTGATCCTATGGCCTTGTCACGGAGCAAATATGAAGGATAATCCCGTTGTATCTGCATAGCCCAGCTCGCGACATTAAGTGTGGTTGCGTCGGTGCCCATGGCGATAGATCGTTTCTGAGCCATTGCTTCGATGCACCGGTCCAGTTGCTGCATTACTGCGCCCAGCCCGCCGGTTTTCAGCGATACTTTCTGGACCAGAGGGCCTGACAGCTCGAATGCCTGTACCGCTTCATATCGCTCGGCCAGAATATCGGGAGATGCGAAGTTTTTTTCCACTTCCGTGGAGAGGTCGATCACTTCTTTATCATCCGCCATAGAGGTTTGGCTGCCGTCATCCGGATCGAACGAAATCGGTGCCACACCAAACATTGTTATGACCGGGCGCCCCTTGCTCGATGTGGTTCCTATGTAGCCGCGATTGATCGGCTTTCCCGGCAGAAACGCGAGCTCTATCCATGAGCCGAAGGGACTGCGGAAAGGGCGGCCAATCAAACTGACATTCAAGAAGGGGCCTGGCGACCCTTTCTCGAGCCACAGCATCACCGCGTTATCGCCTTCGCCGAAACTGCCGATCATCCTGCATTTGTCGTCGTAGGCGCGCAGCTTCCATTCCGAGCTTGGCTCCAGTTCAAGCGTGGCGGCGCTGGCGGGCGCGGCTGCCACAGTTGCTGCGGCGACAAGCGCGCCCGTGAAAAGATACTTCATATTCGGCAGACCCCCCTGAAATCTGAAATGCCGCGCTTACCGGCCGATCTGGTATGTAATCGACGTCGCGTAAAATGACTTGAACGGCTTTCCATCCGCTCCGATGGCAGGGTTGAATCTTGCGTTTCGCATTTCCCGACATGCCGGAGATTCGAGTCGCTCTGTCGTAGTGGCATCATCGATCACGCAATCGGCAACCTTGCCGGTTTCATCTACGATTACGCGCATCCTCAGAATGGCCTGCTCGCCGCGATTGAGCGCCTGACTGGGATAGGTCCGCGCGATTCGGCGCGCGACCTGCTTCTCATTGGTCCATTTTGGCATTTCCTGCGCGCTAAGATGCTGGTCGAGATCAAGGCCCCACGATGTGACCATATCCTGTGTGCACGTATTCAGCACCTTGAACGCTTCGGCCAGTGGCCCGGTTTCGAGCCGGATTTCGGTGCCCCTCTGCGTCAGCGAAACGTATTCAACCTGTTTGGCAAATTCGGTATCGAGCTGCGGCAGTGAAGTCGGGGTTTTGTCCTCCCTTGTTTCGGTCCCCGTGCTTAGGTTGACTGACGAATAGATAACGGCTGGCCCCAGCTCGCCCATGTCGCCGGTGAACGGTTTGGTCGTCAGCGGCTTCTGCGCGGCGAAGAACTGGAGTGCGGTATTTTTGCGGCTTTGGAAGCGCTTGAATGCCGGACCGGCGACCGACATTCCCGCTTTTTCTCCTGGGAAATGCTGTTCGAAAAACAGCAGATGCCGATTGTCCTCCTCGCCATAAAACGCAGCGAGGCGGCATTTCTCCGGCGCGAAATCCACGTTCCAAGGGGACGATTGTTTTAGAACAGTCTCCTTGGCGGACAGTGCAGCGGGCACAGATATTGCCAATGCACCCAGTGCGAGCGAGCAAATAAAACGACCCATAACCAAAAACCTCCGCCGCGCAGATTAGCGCAGCGGAGGTCTTTGACAATCTTCAGTTTTACAGAAGGTGCGCCTCTACAGCGCCCCCGTCAGTTCAGGCACCGCGTTATAAAGGTCCGCAACCAGACCGATATCGGCAACCTGGAAAATCGGCGCGTCTTCGTCCTTGTTGATCGCGATGATGACCTTGGAATCTTTCATCCCGGCAAGGTGCTGGATCGCGCCCGAAATGCCGATTGCGATGTAGACGTCCGGGGCGACGATCTTGCCGGTCTGGCCGACCTGATAATCGTTCGGGACATAACCTGCATCCACTGCCGCGCGCGATGCGCCGATGGCAGCGCCCAGCTTATCTGCTAGCGGGTTGATGATCTGATCGAAGGTTTCGCTGTCTTTCAGTGCGCGACCGCCCGATACGATGATCTTTGCGCTTGCCAGTTCGGGACGATCGCCGCCATCGGCAACTTCGCGGCTGACGAAGCTGGAAATGCCTGCATCGCCCGGCCCGCTGACATCTTCGATTGCGGCTGAACCGCCAGTGGTTTCCGCCTTGTCGAAAGCGGTGCCGCGAACGGTGATCACCAGTTTCGGGTCGGACGATTGCACGGTGGCAATCGCGTTGCCGGCATAGATCGGGCGGGTGAAGGTCTTGTCGCCATCGACCGAGAGAATGTCCGATATCTGCATGACGTCGAGATGGGCGGCAACACGCGGGGCGATATTCTTGCCCGATGTCGTCGCCGGGGCGAGGAACGCGTCGTAATTTGCCATCAGTCCGGCGGCGAGCGGAGCGACGTTTTCGGCGAGGAATTCGCCGTAAGCCGCATCGTCAGCTTTCAGTACCTTGGCAACGCCTGCAATCTGCGCGGCCGCCTCGGCAACCGATCCGCAATCGTGACCGGCGACGAGCGCGTGCACTTCGCCGATTTGCGATGCAGCGGTGACCACTGCGAGGGTGGCGTCATTGACGCTGTTATTGTCGTGTTCGACCAGAACCAGAGTGTTCATGTCCGTATTTTCCTTTCCTGCTCGCGGTACCGCTTACGCGATGCCAAGCGCCTTGATCTTTTCGACCAGGGCGGCGACGTCTTCGACCTTTTCACCGGCCTGACGGACGGGCGGTTCGGCAACGTTGGTGGTGGTGAGGCGCGGCGCGATGTCGACGCCGAAATCGGCTGGCGTCTTGCTGTCGAGCGGCTTTTTCTTGGCCTTCATGATATTCGGCAGCGAGGCATAGCGCGGTTCATTCAGGCGAAGGTCGGTGGTGACGATCGCTGGCATTGTCAGCTTAACCGTTTCCAGACCGCCGTCGATCTCGCGCTTGACCACAACGGCATCGCCATCGACTTCGACCGTGTTGGCGAAAGTGCCCTGCGGACGGTCCATCAGCGCGGCCAGCATCTGGCCTGTCTGGTTGCTGTCATCGCTGATTGACTGCTTGCCCAGCAGGACGAGGCCCGGCTGCTCTTCTTCGGCAACAGCTTTGAGAATCTTAGCAACTGCCAGCGGTTCGACGTCTTCGTCGGTTTCGACGAGGATCGCGCGGTCCGCACCCATGGCGAGCGCGGTGCGCAGCGTTTCCTGCGCCTTTGCCGGGCCGATGGATACGGCGATGATTTCTTCAGCGTTACCCGCTTCCTTGATACGGATCGCTTCTTCGACAGCGATCTCGTCAAACGGGTTCATGCTCATTTTGACATTGGCTAGATCAACGCCTGAACCGTCTGCTTTAACCCGCGGTTTCACGTTGTAATCGATCACCCGTTTTACGGGGACGAGGATTTTCATGAGGCTTCCTTTCCCAAATACGGCCCTGCTGTTGACGCATTGACCGTTAAAACTGCTGGTCGCGGCCTAGCTTGCGTTTACGTAAACGTCAAGCAACGCGACTCCACTCATGCTTATCCTATGCGAGAGCGGCTACATGGTTCCTCGCTGGCGCAAGAGACAAGGTCAAGCCTGCCATTTTGGCAGTTTTTACGCTACACTTGCATTTGTGCAGGGGGCGATGAGAGGTGTTTGCAATGCGTGCAATCGTGGTGGGTCTGGCCGCGCTGGTTACGATTACAGCATCGCCGTCAGCCGCGCAGGGCGAGCGATATGAAACGCGAATTGGCGAAGATGGGGGCGAATCGCCTCCCGCCACACTAGATCAGATGGATTGGCTCACCGGCCAATGGTCGGGCGAAGGCATCAACGGCGCGCCTGCAATGGAAAGCTGGCTGCCCCCGGCGGGCGGCGTGATGGTCGGCACATTTGTGCAGGAAACGCCCGACGGGTCGATCATGTTCACCGAACACATGTATCTGATGGAGGAGGCGGGAAGCCTGGTCCTGCGCCTGAAACACTTCAATGCGGACCTGACCGGCTGGGAGGAAAAGGACGGTATGCTGTCGTTCCGTCTGGTCGCGATTGAGCCGTGCGCCGCCTATTTCCACGCGCTGACACTGCGCTGCGATGATCCGCAGGCGCCGGGTGCCGGATTGGTCGCAGCAGTGCGGATGAAGGGCGACACGGCTGAGCCGCAGGAACTGGTGTTCCGGTTTAAATCCTTACGTGAACGGGCGCCGCAAAATGAAGAGGGGCCCGCACCCTTGCCGAGCGCGGACCCCTCCGAAGAAACAGGTCGATAGCGTTAGCCGGCTATCACGCCGCCTGCTTGACCTCGGCCACGATCTTCTTCGCGGCGTCGCCCAGATCGTCGGCTGACACGATGGGCAAGCCCGAATTTTCGAGGATTTCCTTACCCTTCGCGACATTCGTGCCTTCCAGACGCACGACGAGCGGAACCGAGAGGTTCACGTCTTTTGCTGCCTGAACGATGCCGTCTGCGATGACATCGCATTTCATGATCCCGCCAAAGATGTTGACGAGGATACCTTCGACTGCCGGGTCTTTCAGGATGATTTTGAACGCCGCCGTCACTTTCTCTGTGGTGGCGCCGCCGCCCACGTCGAGGAAGTTGGCCGGGAACGCGCCGTTCAGCTTGATGATATCCATCGTCGCCATGGCAAGGCCTGCGCCGTTGACCATGCAGCCGATGTTTCCGTCGAGTTTGATATAGGCAAGGTCGTACTGAGATGCTTCGACTTCGGCTGGGTCTTCCTCGGTCTCGTCGCGCATTTCCTCGATCGCCGGGTGGCGGTAAAGCGCATTGCCGTCGAAGCTCATCTTGGTGTCGAGCACCAGCAGGTGCACTTTGCCATCGGCATCGGGCTTCGTTTCGACCAGCGGGTTGATCTCCAGCATCTCGCAATCGCTCGCCATAAAGGCGTTATAAAGCTGCTTGGCCAGTTTCTGGCACTGTTTGTTCACATCGCCTGACAATTCCAGAGCGTACGCAACAGCGCGAGCGTGGTGCGGCATAAAACCCTGTGCGGGATCAATCGTGATCGTGGTGATTTTTTCTGGCGTTTCGTGCGCGACGTCTTCGATGTCCATGCCGCCTTCGGTCGATGCGACCATCGCGACGCGGCCGCTGGCACGGTCGACCAGCATGGCGAGATAGTATTCACTTTCGATATCGACGCCGTCGGTCACATACAGGCGGTTCACCTGCTTGCCTTCATCGCCGGTCTGGATCGTGACGAGCGTGTTGCCGAGCATTTCTTTTGCGTGGCTTTCCACTTCATCCAGCGAAAATGCGAGGCGTACGCCGCCCTTCGCATCTTCGCCCAGCTCTTTAAACTTGCCCTTTCCTCGGCCACCGGCGTGGATCTGCGCTTTCACGACATAAAGCGGACCGGGCAGTTTTTTCGCGCCTTCGACCGCTTCTTCTACGGTCATGGCAGCGTGGCCTGCGGGGATGGCCAGCCCGTGTTCCTTGAGCAGTTCCTTGGCCTGATATTCGTGGACGTTCATGTCAGCGTGATCCCTTAATCTGTTCACTTGGGGAGAGAGGTGTTGCGACATGCCCTAAGGGTGTTCGTGCGTCTTGAAAAGTGGGCAGAGTGCCTCGACCGCGATCCCTCTCATGATTAATAGGGGCCGGTGATCAATAAAGAGCGACTCTTGCAGATTGTCCGCGAAGCGGGCCGCATCGCCCATGCCCGCTGGCCGGGCGATGGGCATGATCTGCACAGCTGGGAAAAGACACCGGGCGATCCGGTCAGCGAATCGGATCTGGAGGTTGATCGGTTCCTGCGCCGCGAACTGGGCGCGTTGCTGCCGTCTGCCAGTTGGCTGTCCGAAGAGACCGCCGATGACAAGGCGCGCACCGATAGCGACCTGTTGTGGCTGGTCGATCCGATTGACGGTACACGCGATTTTGTGCGCGGCCGCCCCGGCTGGGCAGTCTCGGTCGCTTTGGTGAGCGCGGGAAAGCCGCTGATCGGAATTTTGGTCGCGCCTGCACGGGGCGAGGAATGGTGCGCGGTCGCAGGGCAGGGCGCGACGCTTAACAATGAACCGATTTCGGCCAGCACGCGGACACAGTTCAGCGGGTCTCGGGTGCCGGTCGATCAAGTGCCGGCGGGCGATTCGGATCTGGTCGCGGTGGAAAAGCCCAATTCAATTGCCCTTCGCATTGCCATGGTGGCGGATGACCGCGCCGATCTGGTCGCAACCTTGCGCTGGGGATTCGAATGGGATGTGGCCGCCGCAACTCTGATCGCGCGCGAGGCCGGGGCAGAGGTGTCCGATGCGTTTGGCAAACCGCTCGCCTATAACAAACATGTGCCGCAGGATTTTGGCGTGCTGGTCTGCTCGCCCGGCATCCATGCAGAGGCGGTAGCGCGGCTGGCGGTGCGGGCGGAGCAACTGCGCGGCGGTTAAGGCGCGCATGAAAAAGGGGCCAGCCGTTTCCGGCCAGCCCCCTTTCCAAAGCTTGCAGATCTGATCAGTTGGCGCGAGCGGCCGCAACGTCTTCCTGGCTGACAGGAACGATCTTGATCTCGACGCGCCGGTTCAGAGGCTCGCTGACGTTATCACCCGTCTTCACCCGAAGATAATCGTATTGCTCGCCGTAGCCCTGAGTTTCCATCCGCGCACGGGAAACACCCTTGGCTGCGAGGTAATCGGCAACTGTTTGCGCACGTTCTTCAGAAAGATTCTGATTCAGCGCATTCGAACCCGTCGTGTCGGTAAACCCGTAAATGTCGATCAGGCTGTTAGGGTACTGGATCAGGCTGTTCGCCACGGTATCGAGCGTATTGTAGAAGCCCGGATTGATGCGAGCCGATCCGCTGGCAAAGGTAACGCCATCGGGCAGGCGGACAAGGATTGCGTCCTGATCGCCCACTTCTTCGATGTCGACGCCGCTGCCTGCGGTCTGTTCGTCCAGTTCCTTGATCTGGTCATCGAACTGCTTGCCGACAACAGCACCTGCGCTGCCGCCGATGCCCGCGCCGATGATCCGTGCGGTGTCACCGCCGACCACGCCGCCAAGCAGATAGCCGAGCGTGCCGCCTACTGCAGCGCCGATACCGGTGCGCGAGATTTTCTGTTCGCCAGTGTTTGGATCGGTCACACACGCGCTGGTGCCCAAAAGTGCAAGAGCGGCGGTGCCGGACATGAGGATGCGATTGATTTTCATTGGTATTCCTCCAGGAATCTTTTGTTATCTGTGCTTTCTCAATTGTTTGAAACGCAACATGTTCCAACAAAAGTGCGAGTCCGCTGCAATAGGGCCGCCAGCCGCGCGGTTATAGCCGGTCGCCTGAAGACATTCATAGCAAGGCGCGTCACGATTGGCTGGCAAGCGGGCGCAATTGTGCTAGCGGGTAAGGCGTGACACCGTTTCCATGGCCTGACCTGCTGATCATCGCTGGGCTGATCGTCCTGAATGGCGTTTTTGCCATGTCCGAGCTGGCGATCGTGTCGGCCAAAACCGCCTCGCTTGAGGCAAAGCGAGAGGATGGCTCAGCCAGCGCGAAAATCGCGCTGTCGCTGGCGGCCGATCCGGGCAAATTCCTTTCGACCGTGCAGATCGGCATTACGCTCATCGCGATCATCACCGGCGCGCTTTCCGGGGCCAGTCTCGAAGCTCCCCTGGGGGAACGGCTGGCGCTGCTGGGCGTGCCTGAAGACGTCTCGCGGCAGGTTGCGTTTATCTCGGTTATCGCGCTGACGACCTATTTCAGCGTCGTCGTGGGCGAACTGGTGCCCAAACAGCTGGCTTTGCGCGCTGCGGTGCCGATCTCGCTCGTCATGGCGCGACCGATGGCGATGCTGGCGAGAATTGCCGCGCCGCTCGTATGGCTGCTGGACACGAGTTCGGCAGGCATCATCCGGCTGTTCGGGATCCGCGGCGGCAGGCAGGATTCGCTGACCGCCGAGGAATTGCAGATGATTTTTGCCGATGCCACCCGGTCCGGCGTGATCGAGGCGGAGCAGCACCAGATCCTGACCGGCGTTGTGCGCCTGGCAGAACGTCCAGTACGCGAATTGATGACGCCCCGCACCGAAATCGACTGGATCGAAGCGGATGCCGACAGCGCCCAGATAAAGCGGGCGATCGAAGACAGCCCGCATTCGCTGCTGCCCGTGGCAGAGGGTGCGCCCGATGCGATCCTGGGCATTGTGAAAGTGCGCGAAGTGCTCGCCGCGCTGGTCGCTGGAGAGGCTGTTGTCATCCGCGACATGATGCACCGGGCCGAGGTCGTGCCCGATCAGCTCGACGCGCTGGACGCGCTGCGGGTGCTGCAATCGGCTGACATCGCGATGGCGGTGGTCCACGATGAATATGGCCATTTCGAAGGGATCGTAACGCCGGTCGATTTGCTGACAGCGATTGCGGGCAATTTTGCGAGCGATCTGGATCAGGGCGACATGCCGCAGATCGTCGAGCGCAAGGATGGATCGCTGCTGGTATCGGGCGCGCTGTCAGCCGATGCGCTCGCCGACCGGCTGGGCCTCGATTACGGCGAGGACCGCGAATTTGGCACAGCGGCAGGCTATGCGCTGTCGGTCATGAAACGCCTGCCCGTTGCGGGAGAGACGTTTTCCGATCAGGGCTGGACGTTTGAAGTGGTCGATATGGACAACCGCCGGATCGACCAGATGCTCGTATCGAAAGACACGGCGAACAATTGATCTGCCGCGCCGCCGCTCCGCGCGGTGATAAAGTTTCGCGCGCTTAGCCCGGAATTACGGCCTGCGCGGCCTGTCCGTCGCCCTGTGGTGCCGCAATAATGTCGCGCGTAACGCGGCCTTTGGCGACGGTGTTCGTCGCCGGATCACCGACTTGGCTGCGGATACCCGGAGCGGCTGCACCGGCGCGGTCGAGCGCGCTGGTTTCAACCTGGCTGCGCGGCGCAGGGCCGCCAAACAGCGCGTCCAGTGCTTGTTCCTGCGCGGTGCCTTCTGCCGGACGCGGTGAGCCCGGTGCCGGCGGGGTCAGGGTAAAATCGGGCGGAACCACTAGCGGAGCCTGACGCTGCACAGCGAATTCATCCGGGCGGTCGCGATTGAAAATACCATTGCCTCCGCACGCGGCCAGCATGGCACAGCCGGAGGTCAGGAGGATGGCGGTCTTCAGGGTACGCATATTCAGCTCTCCGATGGGATGGTGCCGTTATCTTTGGCAGCATCCGTTTCGCTTTCGTCCTTTTCGCGCACGAACAGGCTTCGTGCAAGGATGATCACGACGCCGATGGTGATAGCCGCATCGGCAAGGTTGAAAATGAGGAAGGGGCGGAAATCCCCGATGTGAAAGTCGGCAAAATCGATGACATAGCCGAACGCATAACGATCATAGATATTGCCGATCGCGCCGCCCAGGATCAGGCCGAGGCCGAGGATATCGCCCAGCAATTTCTCGCGCATCATCCACACCAGCACGATCAGCGCGATGGCCGCGGTCATCAGCACCAGCAGCCAGCGCATTTCCATGTTGGTGGCCTGCAACATGCCAAGCGATATGCCGCGATTTTCGGTGTAGGTGAGGTCAAAGAACGGCAGCAATTCCATGTTGTCGCCGATCCGGTTGATGCCCAGCACCGTCGTCACATACCATTTGATCACCTGATCCACCGCCGCGATGATGGCGGCAAAGACCAGTCCGATGATCCGGTTGCGAGTGAACAGAGCGCCCATCAGGCAGCCGCCCCGGCATCATCCATCGCGGCGACGACATCATCGCAGCGCCCGCACAGCGCGCCGTCTTCGGGCACGTCAGGCAGCAGGCGCCAGCAGCGCCCACATTTGTTGTCGGTGGATTTGGCGACAGTCACCGTGTCCGTCTGCCCGCGCGTCACTGTCCCGGTGATGAACAATTCGGCGAGCTGCGCATCGGTAACGCCGGCAGGAACCGCATCGGCTGGAACAGTCACGACCGCTTCGTTGCTGGAGCGGATCACCTTGTCACGGCGCAGCGGCTCAATCGCCTCGGTCACGCGTTCGCGCAGGGCACGAAGCCGCGCCCATTTGTCCCCGTCCGCAGGGACCGCTGGCACGCTCGGCCATTCGAGCAGGTGGACGCTGCCTTCCTGCTCGTCGTCTTCAGGATAGCGGGTCTGCCACACTTCCTCTGCGGTGAAGACCAGCACCGGCGCGGCGTATCGGACCAGCGCGTGGAACAGCAGGTCGAGCACGGTGCGATAGGCGTTGCGCGCGGTGCTGTCCGGCCCGTCGCAATACAGCGTGTCCTTACGGATATCGAAGAAGAATGCGCTGAGGTCCTCGTTGCAGAAATCGACCAGCAGGCGGGTGTAGGTATTGAAATCGTATTCCTCTGCCGCCTTGAGCAGTTTGCCGTCCAGTTCGGACAGCAGCGAGAGGACGTAGATTTCCAGCTCGGGAATTTCGCCCGCATCGGACATATCGCCGATAAATCCGTCAAGCGCGCCGAGCAGGTAACGGAACGTGTTGCGCAGGCGGCGGTATTGATCGCCCACGCCTTTCAGGATTTCATCGCCGATCCGGTGGTCTTCGGTGAAATCGACGCTAAGCGCCCACAGCCGGATGATATCCGCGCCGTATTGCTCCATGACTTTCAGCGGGCTGATCGTGTTGCCGAGCGATTTCGACATCTTTTTACCCTTGGCATCCATTGTGAAACCGTGGGTGAGAACCTGATCATACGGCGCGCGGCCCCGCGTCGCGCAGCTTTGCAATAGCGAGGACTGGAACCAGCCACGATGCTGATCGCTGCCTTCGAGGTAGAGATTGGCGGGCCATTGCAGGTCGGGCCAGCGGCCGCTTTCCAGCACGAATGCGTGGGTGCAGCCGCTGTCGAACCACACATCGAGGATGTCGGTGACCATCTCGTAGTCGTCGGGGTTGTGATCGAGACCAAGGAATTCGGCCTTGCGCGCCTCATCCCACGCATCGACGCCCTCGACTGTGACTGCCGCAATGATCCGCGCGTTGACTTCCGCGTCTTGCAGATAGGTGCCGTCGGGCCGCACAAATAGAGTGATCGGCACGCCCCATGCGCGCTGGCGGGAGAGCACCCAGTCGGGCCGCCCTTCGACCATGGAGCCGATGCGGTTCTGTCCTTTTTCAGGGATGAACTCGACCCGCTCAATCTCGGCAGTGGCGCGTTCGCGCAGCGTGCCTGCGATGCCTTTTGCATAGCCGACGCCGTCCAGCTTGACGGCGGGCACATCGGCGGGCTGCGTGAATTCATCCAAAGGCTTGTCCATCGGCACGAACCATTGCGGCGTGCAGCGATAGATGACCTTGGCTTTTGAGCGCCATGAATGGGGGTAGGAGTGCTGGTAATCGGCAGAGGCAGAAAGCAGAGCGCCAGCATCGCGCAGGTCGGAGCAGATGGGTCCGTCTGGCGCGTTGAAGGGTTTGTTGATGACAGCGCGGCGGCGTTCCTTGCCATCCGCATCCACATCGCCTGCGCCCAGCCACTCCCAATCATCGCGGTAACGCCCATCATCCATCACCGCGAAAACGGGGTTGATCCCGTTCGCCTTGCAAAGGTCGAAATCGTCCTCGCCGTGATCGGGTGACATATGGACGAGACCGGTGCCGCTATCGGTGGTGACGAAATCGCCTGCGAGCATCGGGCGCGGGGTCGCGTAGAATCCGCCGAGACGGTGCATCGGGTGGCGGACTTTGGTGCCTTCCAGTGCAGGCCCAAAGAAGAAGTCTAGGCTCTCATAATTCTGTTGCGGATCGCCTTGGGAGCGAACCCGCTCTCGAAATGCTTCGTAGAGATCTCGCGCAACGAGGAAACGTTTGCCTGTTGGTTCGGCCGTTTTGTCAAGTTCGCCGATGAGGACGTAATCAACATCCGGCCCATAGGCCAAAGCCTGATTCACCGGTATCGTCCAAGGCGTCGTCGTCCAGATCACCGCATGAGCGCCGACCAGTTCCTCAATAGGACTTTCGACAATCTCAAATGCCACGTCGATCTGAGGCGAATCCGTCAGGTCTTCATATTCAACCTCGGCTTCGGCCAGCGCGGTCTTTTCGACCGGCGACCACATCACCGGCTTTGACCCGCGATAGAGGTTGCCGCTTTCCGCAAACTTCATCAGTTCTGCGACAATCGTGCCCTCGGCCTGCGGGTCCATCGTGAGGTAGGGATTGTCCCAATCGCCCATGATGCCGAGCCGCTTCAGCTGCTCGCGCTGGGTATCGACCCAGTGCTGCGCATAGGCGCGGCATTCGGCGCGGAATTCAGCCGCCGGCACCTCATCCTTGTTCAGCTTTTTCTTGCGGTATTTCTCCTCGACCTTCCATTCGATCGGGAGACCGTGGCAGTCCCAGCCCGGCACATACGGCGCGTCTTTGCCCAGCAGGTTCTGCGTGCGGCACACCATATCTTTGAGGATGTGGTTGAGTGCATGGCCGATATGCATGTCGCCATTAGCGTAAGGAGGTCCATCGTGCAGGATGAACTTCTCGCGCCCCGCGCGGCTTCCACGCATTTTTGCGTAAAGATCAATCTCGCGCCAGCGCGCCTCGATACCCGGCTCCTTCTGCGGAAGGCCGGCTTTCATCGGGAACGTGGTCTTCGGCAGGAAGACCGTATCTTTAAGGTCGCGGTTTTGATCAGACATAGGGGAGGCCCGTTAGGACATTCCGCGCCCGCGATAAAGGGATTTAGACGTTAGGCATCCTGGCGCAATCGCCGTGCCTGAAACGCAAAACGTGCCGCGCGGCTGACATCGCGCTGAAACTGCGCGTTGACGAATCCCCCGACAGCCGATCCGATCACCGGCACCAGCATCCCGGCGCGGCGCCGGAACGTGGCAAAAGCCAGTGCGCGCGAAATGCGCTCAACAATTTGATCGACCAGTGGCTCGACGTTTTTCGTCGCTACCGGATTGAGACTGCCGTCATCGTTGATATCGGCTTCCAGTGCATCAAGCCGTTCGATCTTTTCTGCGTGATTATCAAGCGCGGCGATTTCGAGGATCTGCAAACGGAACAGTTGTTCGCGCTCGCCTTCCACTACAAAGCCGTACGCGCGGCCCGTGTCCCTGATATTGCGCAGCGCAACCGCAATGGTCGCGGGAATATCGGCACCGGCTGTAATTGCGCCTCCAAAACCTGCCGCTGCGCCTGAAGATGCATTGATCGCGCGTGCAGTGCGTTCGATGGTGAAGGCAGTCTTTCGCGCCGCGTCCATATCGGCGACGTTATGATTAAAGGACACAAGCGCGGGCATGCCGGCCGCTTTGTCCAGGCCCTTAACGATGCGTTCGACGACAGATTTTGGCAGCACGCCTGCCAAGGCACTGCCCAGCGGGTTCGTCAGCCGTTCGATGCCGCGCCCCAAAAATGATGGCTCTGTGGCGCGATAGGCTGTCTGGTCGGCTTCGATTTCGCTTCGGTTCATGGTCTTCTCCGATTGGGTGATGGCGCCTGTTCGCGCCTTTACCTAATCAACCGGCCCGCTGCCCCGATGTTCCGCCACGTATTGTTGGCACGGCCTAGTTTGAAGCGCGGCGCCTTTCGAGCGCGGCCTGCGCGGCGTCGATTTCGGCCTGGCTGCGATTATCGAAGCGCGGGATGAGCGCGGGCAGCGTGTTGAATGCATCGTCGGTCCAGACGTAGCCGTTGAAAGTGCTGGGAATTTCGGTGAGTTGTTCGGGCAGGGTGATGCCGCTCACCTCACCTGCGACCGGCTCACGCGGTCCCTCGATCACGATTTCGCCGCCGTGGGCTTCCATTCGCGCGATCAGGCGATTGGGCCAACCCCATAGAACCGTCTGTTGATCGAGCGCGATGAGCATGGTGCGGCCTTTGCAGCTTTCCGGCAGGAAACCGCTCCACCCCTGCGCGATGTAGGTGGCGGTGCACTGGCGAGCAGCGTCGGGATCGAAGGCCCAGACTTCAGGATAGATCACGCGAATGCGCGCAACGGCTTGCGCAGAGCCGTAGAACGCATCGCCTTTCGCCTGCGGATCGCGTTTGCTCGCCTCGAACGCGGCGGCAACCGCCTCGGGCAGCCTCGGATCGGGCGAGGCAAGGTGAACCATCACCCGCCCACGCACCGGCAGCGCCTTTAACACGCTTTCGAGGCTGGGGATGGTTATCCCCTGTCCGCGAAAGGGAGCCTCCTGCGTGCCTGCCACCGTATAATTGTGGCCAGCGTCCAGCGTCTGAAGGTCTTCCAGCACTGTTTCGCTCACCAAACCTTCGCCATCGGTCAGGCAGCCCAGCGCGTTTTGCGAATGCAGCACAGCGACACCGTCTGCGCTGACTTGCGCGTCGATTTCGATCAGCCAGCCGCCCATCCGGTCGGCTCGCAGCACGCTATCGCGCGTATTTGGCAGATAGCGGTTATACGGTTCCTCAATCGTCGCCAGCGGGCAGGTTTCATGGACACCCGGCTTGAGTTCCGGTGCGAGCGCGCGGTGCGCGATCTGTTTGGGCGCGCCTGCCGGATTGGGCGCGAGCCAGCTTGCGTTGAGAATTGTCAGGACGAGGAACAGTACGGCAAACGCCATACCTGCCCACAGCGCAAATTTCTTCATGAAAGCAATCGCTTTGCCTCGCTACAATCGCGCTCCATCTGTTCCATCAGCGCATCGAGGCTGTCGAACTTCGCCTCGCCGCGCAGGAAGTGGTGGAACGCGACTTCAATTTCCTGACCGTAAAGATCGCCGGAAAAATCGAAGAAATACGGCTCAAGCAATTCCTTGGGCGGTTCGAATTGCGGGCGAATGCCGATATTGGCCGCACCTTTCAGCGTTTCGCCCGTCGCCAGAATTTTGCCTGTCACCGCATAAACGCCGTACTTGGGGCGCAGATAGGTGTCGATCGCGATGTTGGCGGTTGGATAGCCCAGTTTTCGCCCGTTCTTGTCGCCATGTTCGACGATGCCGCGAATGGCGAACGGGCGGGTGAGCAATTGTGCGGCGAGCTGCGGGTCGCCCTCTCGCAAGGCTTCGCGAATGCGGCTGGATGAAACAACCGCGCCGCCCAGCGCGTCAGGTGCCTCAACCGGTTCGACCACCCGGCTTTTCAGGCCGCGTGCTGTGCCAAATTCACGCAGCAGATCGACATTGCCTTTTGCGCCTTGGCCAAAGGTGAAATCGCCGCCCGTGACCACGCCGAATGCGCCGAACCGTTCGATCAGGATATCGGTGATAAAGTCCTGCGCGCTGGTGGTCGCAAGCTCCGTATCGAAGTGGAAAACCAGCATCGCGGTTGCACCTGCGGCGAGGTAAAGCTCCTGCCGCTGCTCCAGAGTGGTCAGGCGAAACGGTGGCACATCGGGCCGGAAATGGCGCACGGGGTGCGGATCGAACGTGGCGATGATCGAGGGGCGGCCCCCTTCATGCGCCCAGCGGATCGCCTCGCCCGCGACAGCCTGATGACCACTGTGAAACCCGTCAAAATTGCCGAGCGCAATCACCGCGCCGCGCAGCGCCTGCGTGATGTCGTCCCTATGATCCAGCCAGCGCATCAGGCATCGGCCCGGCGGCAATAGGTGACAAATGAATATGCGGGCATGTCGCCCGCAGCCCCGTAGTCTTCGCGCGCGGCAACTTCCCATTCCGGGCCGAGCGGTTTCATGAACGTGTCGCCGGGATATTCGGCGTGTATCTCGGTCACTTCGATGCGGTCTGCCAGCGGGCGGAACACATCGTAGATTGCCGAACCTCCGACCACGGCGATTTCACCGGCCTCGTCATCGCGGCGTGCAAGGGCGAGCGCCTCGTCCACGCTGTGCGCGACTTCAGCGCCGTCGCTGTCCCAGTGATCTTTTCGGCTTAGCACGATGTGCCGCCGCCCAGGTAAGATGCCTGGCAGGCTTTCAAATGTCTTGCGCCCCATGATCATCGGCTTGCCCATGGTTAGCGCCTTGAACCGTTTAAGGTCGGCAGACAGCCGCCAGGGCAGCGTGCCTTCATGGCCGATGGCCCCGTTGCTGGCGCGGGCATAGATCAGGACAATCTCGCCGCTCACGGCAGATCACGGCCCACATCATGGCTGACCCGTGTGACATGGCCCATCTTGCGCCCCTCATGCGCCTCACGCTTGCCGTAAAGATGAAGGTGCGGTTCGCCCGCTTCGCCAAGGATGCGGTGTGCGCTCAGCGCATCGTTACCCACGATATTGCGCATATCGACGCTGGCAAACCGCGTCGCTGTTCCGCCCAGCGGCAGTCCGGCAATGGCGCGGATGTGGTTTTCAAACTGGCTCGTTGCGGCCCCTTCGATGGTCCAGTGCCCCGAATTGTGCACGCGCGGTGCCATTTCGTTGAAGATCGGCCCCTGTTTGGTGGCAAAGAATTCCAGCGTTAACACGCCGACATATTTGAGCTTTTCTGCCGTTTGCGCGGCGATTTTGCGCGCTTCGTCCACCTGGCTCTCGACCAGATCGCCTGCGGGAAGGACCGAATGGACCAGCATCCCTCCATCATGCGTGTTGGCCGAGGAATCCCAGAACCGGACCTCGCCATCTTTTCCGCGCACGAGGATGACGGAAAATTCGGTTTCGAACCCGACCATGCCTTCGTAAATACACGGCCGTCCGGGAAACCGTATGCCTTGCGCCTCATGCAAGGTGGGGATGCGCCACTGGCCTTTCCCGTCATAACCATCGCGCGCGGTTTTCAGGATGCCGGGCGCGCCAACCGATTCGACCGCGCGGGTAAAGTCGTCATCGCTTTCTACCCGGCTGTAAGGTGCGCAGCGCGCGCCGAGGTCTTCGACAAAGCGTTTTTCCGATAAACGGTCCTGCGCAATGGCGAGCGCCCGCGGATGCGGGGCGAGCATGATTTCCGGGATCGCTTCAACCGCGGTCAGCGGTACGTTCTCAAACTCCCACGTAACCACATCGCAGCGCGAGGCAAAATCGGCGAGCGCGTCTTTCTCGCCCCAGCCTTTTTCGATGAATTCATCGCAGGATGACGCTGCAACATTGTCTCCTGCCGGGCCATACCCGATGACACGGTAGCCAAGCTGGATTGCCGCCACCGCGAGCATCCGGCCCAATTGGCCGCCGCCCAGAATGCCGATGGTCGATCCGGGAGTAAGGGGTGCGCCCGCCATCAGTCTGACGGAGCCTCTGCAACGTCGGCGGTGCGCGCGGCGCGCCAATCCTGAAGCCGCTGAGACAGGTCTTCATCGGAAAGGGCGAGGATCGCTGCCGCCATCAACCCTGCGTTTTTGGCGCCGGCCTCTCCGATGGCGAGCGTGCCGACCGGAATTCCGCCGGGCATCTGGGCGATGGAAAGCAGGCTGTCCCATCCCGACAGCGCCTTTGACTGAACGGGCACGCCCAAAACGGGCAGGTGCGTCATGGCCGCGATCATGCCGGGCAGATGCGCCGCGCCGCCAGCACCGGCGATGATGACATCGAACCCTTCGCCCTCTGCGCCTTTGGCAAATGCGCTCATCCGGTCGGGCGTGCGGTGGGCGGAGACGATCCGCGCCTCATGCCCCACCTCAAGTTCGGTCAGAACCTCGCAGGCCAGTTTCATGGTCGGCCAGTCAGACTGGCTGCCCATCACGATTGCAACTTTTGCGTTGCCGTCCCTTGGCATCCCCCGCGCCCCTCAGCTGTCTTTTAGATAGTACCGTTCACCCGGCACCATGTTGTCATCGAAGTCATAGACTATCGGCTGGCCGGTGGGAATCTCCAGCCCGGTGATGTCATCATCGGAGATATTTGAGAGATGTTTGACCAGCGCCCGCAGCGAATTGCCATGCGCGGAAATGATGACCGTTTCGCCGCTGGCAAGTACCGGCAGAATATCGCTTTCCCAATAGGGTAGCACCCGCTCAATCGTCAGTTTCAGGCTTTCGGTATAGGGCACATCGATCCCGTCATAGCGCGGGTCTGCGCCGGGATCGTATTCGCTGCCCGGCTCCATTGGCGGCGGAGGCACATCGAAACTGCGCCGCCAGATATGCACCTGTTCATCGCCGTGCTTGTCGCGGGTTTCCTGTTTGTTGAGCCCGGTCAGGCCGCCATAATGGCGTTCGTTGAGGCGCCAGTCCTTGATCACCGGCAACCACAACCGGCCCGCCTCTTCCAGTGCGAGGTTGAGCGTCTTGATCGCGCGCGTTTGAAGCGAGGTGAAGCACGCGTTGGGCAGTACGCCCTTGTCCTTCATCAGAAGGCCTGCTGCTTTCGCCTCGGCCACGCCTTTTTCGGTCAGGTCGACATCCCACCAGCCGGTAAAACGATTTTCGAGGTTCCACTGGCTCTGGCCGTGGCGGACAAGGATGAGCTTGGGAATGGTATTTCTCCGCAGAACCGGATGGCTGTTCAGGTCGCTAGGCCATCATATCGTATGATGCCACTCCACTAGCTATCGTCGTCCGCCTTGGAAACCCCGCTTTCGCGCGATTCGCTCGTCATTTCGCGGCTTTGCGCTTTGCGGCGGCGCAGGTTTTCGCGCAGTTTGGCTGCCATACGCTCTTCGCGCGACAGATTCTTGCTTGTGTCTTCACTCATGCGAAATCCATTGCGCTTAAGGCGCCTGAACATCAAGCATGGCTTGACAAGAGGCGCTGCCCCAACGATAGGCGCGCGTCTCGAAAGAGGGCCGCGGTAGCTCAGTGGTAGAGCGCGTCATTGGTAATGACGAGGCCGAGAGTTCAATTCTCTCTCGTGGCACCATTTTTGTTTTTTGGCGCCCTCAAGCGCCGGGCGCGGGCCATCCGGCCCGCTTGGCTTTCGCGCCATAAGGCGCGGCGGGCGGTCGCCCTTGCGACGCCTGCGGCGTCGTTTCAGCACGACAATAGGATGATAGTGGCGGAGCACGGCGCGAAGCGCCGCAAGCGCGACCGCGCGCCCGCAGCGCCGGAGGCGCGAGGACACCGCGCCCCGGATGGGGTGCGAACTCAAAAAAAAACTCCCGCGCAAACGAAAACTCCCGCAAACACTCTACCGCCCCCGCACAACCACCCCAATCCCAACACTTTTGACGAGTGCGCTTGTGCGCCTCGCTCCGCTATCCCCTTCCCATCATTTAATCCGATGGGAGAACGAGCGATGGATCTGGGACTTAAGGGCAAGAAAGTCATCATGAATGGCGGCGCACACGGACTGGGCCTCGCATCGCTTCGTCACTTTGCCGCCGAAGGGGCAGACGTCGCCTTCTTCAGCCGCAAGGAAGACAAGATTGAGGCGGCCAAGAAAGCAATCGATGCTGCCGGTCCCGGTAAGGTGCACGGCGAGGTCTTCGACATGGCCGATGGGCCTGACGCCTATAAAAAGTGGATCGCGGATGCCGCAGACGCGCTGGGCGGATGCGATATCTTCGTCCACATGGCGAGCTCATCGGGCACGGGCGGCACGGGCGACTGGCAGGCCGGTCTCGACATGGACATCATGGGCGCGGTCAACGCGATCGAAGTTCTGACCCCGCATCTCGAAGCATCTGACAGCGGTTCCATCGTGCTGATGTCGTCCACCGCCGCGCTGGAAACCTTTGTCGCCCCGCAAGCCTTCAACGCGCTGAAAGCCGCGCTGATCACCCACGGATCGCAGCTTGCCCAGGCGCTCGCCCCGATGGGTATCAAGGTGAACTGCGTATCGCCCGGCGCAATCGAATATCCCGGCGGCAACTGGGAAATGATCAAGGACGCGATGCCGCCCCTTTACGAAGGGACGTTGGCAAAAATGCCGATGGGCCGTTTTGGCGAACCGGAAGAGGTGGCCAAAACGGTCGTCTTCGTCGCCAGTCCGGCCTGCCCGTACATGACCGGCGCGAACGTGGTCGTCGATGGCGGCTTTACCCAGCGGGTCCAGTTCTAATCCCGGCGATTTCGCCCCACCAATTCTGCAAGAGGAAGGCCCAACCCGATGGCTGAAATAGAACGCGACAAACTGCTAGATATCTACACCCGCACCATGAAGGTGAACCGCACGGACGAGAAATTCCGCGAACTGCTGATGCAGGGCAAGGTCGCCGTCATGTATTACTGTGTGCGCGGGCAGGAGCTGGTCTCTGCCGCGGCCATGGCTGCGCTGGAGAAGGACGATTATGTCGTCTGCACTTACCGCGGGCAGGGCGAACAGACGGCCAAGGGTATTCCGATTGAAAAGTGGTGGGGGGAATGCCTGGGCAAGGCGACCGGCACGTGCAAGGGCAAGGGCGGCACGATGCACATCACCGATCCCGACACCGGCATCATGGTGACCACCGGCGTGGTGGGATCGGGCATCCCGATTGCCAATGGGCTTGCCATGGCGAGCCAGAACAATGGTGACGGGCGCGTGACCCTGTGCAGTTTCGGCGATGGCGCGGCGAATATCGGCGGCTTTCACGAAGCGATGAATATGGCGCAGCTGTATAAACTGCCGGTCATATTCCTGTGTCAGAACAATCGTTACGGCGAACACACCGCCTATGCCGATCACACCGACAGCCCCGATATCTCCAGCCGCGCAGCCGGATACGGCATGAAGGGGATCAAGGTTGATGGCAACGATGTGAACGCCGTCTATCCCGCGATGGAAGAAGCGGTCGAACACGCCCGCAGCGGTAAAGGGCCGGTGCTGGTCGAGGCGATGTGTTACCGGATGATGGGCCACTTCTTCGGTTCGGACTTCTCCTACATGCCCGAAGAACACATCGCCGAAATGCAGGCCGAGGACCCACTTCCCAAACTGCGCAAGGTGATGCTGGAGCGCCAGTTCACCGAAGACGAGCTGGACAAGATCGTCGCCGATATCGACGCGGAGATCGACAGCGCGGTGCAGCACGCACTCGATGCGCCGCTGCCGGACACCGATGAAATCTACAAAGACGTGCTCGAGGAGACAGCATAATGCCAGAGTCCTCTAACATGATCACCATGACGCAGGCGCTCAACCTCGCGATTGACGAGGCGATGGCGGACGATGATGGCGTGTTCTGCCTGGGTGAGGATGTATCCGCCAAACAGGGCGGCGGCGTGTTCAAGGTGACACAGGGTCTGACCGAGAAATACGGCGAAAACCGCATCCGCGCGACGCCCATTTCCGAAACCGCGATTATCGGTGCCGCTGTGGGCGCGGCGCTCGCGGGACAGCGCCCGATTGCAGAGATCATGCTGATGAATTTCGTCGGCGTGTGCATGGACCAGATCGTCAATCACGCGGCCAAATTGCGATTCATGTCAGGCGGGCAGACGCCGTGCCCGATCGTGATCCGCACCACCACCGGAGTGGGTGTCGGATTCGGCGGACAGCATTCCGACATGCTGGAGGCATGGTTCGCTCACGTCGCCGGGATGCATGTGGTCACGCCCAGCAACGCCGCCGATGCGCGCGGGCTGATGCGCTCCGCCATCGATGCGAACGATCCTGTGATCTTCATCGAAAACATCCTGTGTTACGGCTTAACCAGCGAGGATCCCGGCCCCGGTTACCGCGTGCCCTTGGGCAAGGCGGCCGTGGCAAAGGAGGGCACCGACATCAGCCTCATCACCTATGGCCGCACCGTTCTGGATGCGATGGAGGTTGCAGGCGAGATGGAGAAAGAAGGCGTCAGCGTCGAGGTGATCGATCTGCGCACCATCGCGCCTTATGACGAGGAAACCGTGCTTGCCAGCGTCAACAAGACAGGCCGCGCGCTGACCCTGCACGAGGCGGTTCGCCCATTCGGCGTGGGCGCGGAAATCGCCGCGAACATTCAGGAAAAATGCTGGGACAAACTGAAGGGCCCGGTCCGGCGGATTGGCGGCACATTCTCCGCCGTGCCGTTTGCGACGCATCTTGAACAGGCCTGGATCCCGCAGAAAAGTGACATTGCAGACCAAATCAAAGCGAGCGTGGGCAAGGACTGATGGCTGAAGAAATTCGCATCCCGAAACTGGGCATGAGCGCAACCGAAGTGACCCTTGCCGAATGGATGTTCGGCGAGGGGGAAAGCGTGGCCAAGGGTGACATTATCTACACCGCCGAGACGGACAAGACGACGGTGGAGATAGAGGCTCAGGCTGCGGGCACAATCCATCCCACCGGCGAAGAGGGTGCCAAATACAAGGTCGGCGATGTGATCGGTACGATTGGGTGACAGTATGACCAGTCCGCGCGAGATTCAGGCCGCCGTCTATTCCGCCGCCGGCGCGCGCGATTGGGAGACAGTCGAATCGCTGCTGCATCCCGATTTCGTCCTGTACGAAGCGGAATGCCTGCCGTTTGCCGGTGAGTGGCGCGGCAAGGATGCGCTGCAACGCTGCGCTGCGGCGATGTATGGCACATGGGCTGAGGCTAAGGTCATTATTCACGATATCACCGGCGGCGAAACTCATGCAGTCACTGTCCTCACGCTGACCATGACGCCGAAAGGCGGCGGAGATACCTTCAGCCAGACGGTGTGCGAAATGGGTGAATTTGAAGACGGCCTGATGAAAAGCCTGCGCATCCATTATTTCGACGCTGACGAAGTGGCGCGGAAGGCGGCAGAGTAATGACAATCGAAAAAGTGTGCGTGCTGGGCGCACCGGCGGATCAGGGGCAGCCGCTGGTCGCCGAACTGCTTGGCGCAGGCTTTGACGTGACAGCAGGCGTCCGCCGCGAAAACGCGATGGAGGGCACGCCATTCCCCGACCTGCCGACGGTCCGTGCCGATATCACCGATGCCGATGCCATGGCACATGCGTTTGCCGGGCAGGATGCGGCGGCGTTTCACCTTCCGTTTGAATTTGACCGCGAAAAGGCGGCGCAATTCGGGCAGCAAATTGCCGAAGGGGCAAAGCGAGCCGGGCTAAAGAAGATCGTTTTCAACACCGCTTGCTATGTTGCGGACCGCGACCTTGATCTGTCGGCGCATGATGGCAGGCGCGATATCGAGCGCGCGCTGGAGGATACCGGCATTCCGTGCGTGTTCATCGAACCAACCGTGTTCATGGACAACCAGTACCGCATCTGGACTCGCCCGCTGATCATGCGCGACGGGGTTTTCGCCTATCCGGCAGGGCCGACGCTCAAGATCAACTGGGTCTGCCTGGAGGATGTGGGTCAGGCGATGCGCCGCGCGCTGCAAACCGATGCCGCCGACGGGATGCACGTGCCCATTGGCGGACCCGATGCGCTGACCGGCGATGAGGTCGCCGCGAACCTGACCGAAGCGATCGGCAAACCGGTGCGTTTCCAAAGCCTAGCGCCGGAGGAATTTGCCGCCCGCATGAGCGAGCTGGTCACCGGATCGCGCGAAGTACAGCCGCTCAGCATTTATGACGGGATGGCCAAATTCTACGCGTTCTACAATGCGCAGCCGACATCGCCGCTGCTCGTCGATCCGCAGAACGCACATGACTTGCTGGGCATGGAGCCGACCTCGCACCTTGAATGGGCGCGGTCGAAAGACTGGATGGACGGGCTGGAGGGGATGATCTGACTTTCCTACACGCGGCGTCTTTGTCACAGGGGCACAGCTCTTTGAAAACAGGATAAGCCCGCAAAAGTAGGAGAAGTGTCACCCATCTCCTACAAGCAGCAATCACGCAATTTCAATATGTTACGCTGTAGGACGCGGATGACACGAAGGCCGATCTGTCATGCACGTCCTACATCCACCGCCACCGCAAGCAGCAACCCAAACGGCGCGAAGCAGCCGCAAGGGCGACCGCCCGCCCGCAGCGCCAAAGGCGCGAGGAAATCGCACCCCGGATGGGGTGCGCAAAACCAAACGGCGCGAAGCAGCCGCAAGGGCGACCGCCCGCCCGCAGCGCCAAAGGCGCGAGGAAATCGCACCCCGGATGGGGTGCGCAAAACTAAAGAGTCTGCCCGTCATCCAGCACAAAATCCGCGCCGGTCACGAACTCCGCTGCGTCCGAACACAGGAACAGGATCGGCCCATCGAGCCCTGATTGTTCCATCAGCCGTCGCTTGGGAAAACGGGCGATCTGCTTTTTACCTGGTTCTGTATCGAACCATTCATCGTTGATGGCCGTGCGAATATAACCGGGCGAGACCGTGTTGACGCAAATTCCGGCGCGCGCCCATTCCCGTGCCATGCTGCGCGCAGCCTGCACCACGCCCGCCTTGCTGGCGGAATAGGCGACAAGGCCGGGGGAGGGTTCGAATGCCGTGATCGAGGCGATCATCACGATCCGCCCTTTTGTAACGCCGCCTGCCATCATCCGCCGCGCCCCTTCGCGCGCGGTCAGGATCGCGCCTTTCAGATTGATGGAGAGCGTGCGTTCGATCTCTTCTTCTGAAATGTCGTTCATCATGCCGGCTCCCTCGATCCCGGCATTGGCGATGACTGTGTCGACTGTTCCGAAAGCGCGTTCAGCGGCATCGAAGCCGGCGATAATCTCCGCCTCGCTCCCCACATCCATCGCTACCGCACTGGCGCGATGGCCGATCTCGGAGGCGAGCGCCTCCAGCCGGTCCTTGCGCCGCGCGCCCAGCGCCACATTGGCACCATTGGCCGCCAGAATGCGCCCGAAATGCGAACCAAGGCCAGACGACGCGCCGGTAATCAGCGCATTGCGCCCCGAAAGATCAACAGAAAGAGCCACAGGCGAAGCCTATGCGGTCTTTGGCAGCTCGCCGTCGATATATTTTTTCAGCGTGGTCTGGAAATGGCGGACCCGGCTGTCCTGATACTGGCCCAGCTCCATCATGCCGTCCCGCATCGCTTTCATGCCGGTCTGGACATGCGGCAGGTTGGACATGTCCTGATCAAACACATTGGCAAGCTGCGGGCCCATAATGTCATTCGCCCACGAAAACGGCTCGTCATCGGGGATGTAGGTCATCTCGACTGCGCGGGGACGCTCTTCGCCTTTGGGTGTCGGGAAGAGCAGGCGGATTTCCATGATGCAGCTATCGGGCGTCTCGTCGGGCAACCAGCGATAGACCAGCGTCGGCAGAAACCCGATCCACGGCGCGAAATTGGGGAAGATATTGTATGTGAAATTATCGAGGATCTCGCTGTCAGAGGCATCGGAATAATCATATCCGTATTGCTCGGCAAAACCCTGACGTCCCGCCTCGGCCAACACTTTGCGAGCGCCCAGCGGATCGGACGAATCGTACCCTTCCGCCGGATCATTGCTGGCGGTGAAACGGCGGTTGGTGTCGGCATCCGCGCCGCCCGAAAATTCGTTCATTTTCTCCAGCACGTAGTCGGAATTCTTGCCCTTCATATGGGGGCTGAGCACGCCGGAGGGTGTGATCGCACGGTTAAAGTGGTCACCGATGTGGTCATAGCGCGTGTTCGCATCACCAAGGAACGGCAGCAATTGCGGGTGCGTCGTGATCGAATGCCAGGCTTCCATGAATGCCTCTGCCGTCGCTTTCCAGTTGGCAGGAATGCGTTTTTGCACCCACATCCCGGTGTAGCGGTTTTCGAAATCATACCGCTCGTAATGCGACGCCGCCGGGCCAAGCCATGTTTTGAAATCGGGCAGGTCGTGGTTTTCGGTGAGCATGACAAAACCCTGCCACAGTTCGACCCGCGCCTCCGGCAGGCACATGTTCTTGTCTTTGAGGTGCTTGAAATCCCATTCGGACGGAATTTCTTTCAGCGTGCCGTCATTGCGCCATGTAAATCCGTGGAACGGGCAGCGCAGCTGGATCGAATTGCCCCCTTCGGTGCGCAGTTTGCGGCCGCGGTGCAGGCAAGCATTGTAGAACGCTTTGACGCCGCCATCCTTTTGCCGGACCAGCACGAAACTTTTGCCGGCGATCTCGAACACCACAGTGTCGCCTGTATCGGGAAGCTCGTCTTCGCGCGCTGCGAACAGCCAGACATTGGGCCAGACCTTTTTGCGTTCGAGCGCGGCAAATTCTTCGCTGATATAGGGATCAACCGAGAGCGGATCGGTCGGCATGTCCGCGACCGTTTCTTCGAAAAGATAGTCCGGCGGAGTGCGCGTATCGCCCTCCAGCATCTCGGTATAGCTGATGCCGGGGCAACGGTCTTCGGCGCTGACTTTCTTGATCTCGTTCATGAGAGGCCTCTTTAGATCCCTAATTCCTCGCACTTTGTGCAGTGTTCGCGGAGGGCAATATCACACAGGTTCGCCCTTTCGGCACACTATCGGATTGGAGAGGATTGATGGCGCGCAGCAAAGGCATTTCGGAATTGGGAGAGGTCATGCAGCTGGCCTTTGTCCCGCGCGATTTCGGCGCGGCGGTCGCGCATTGGACACAAGTTATGGGCGTCGGACCGTTTTTCCTGATGGAGGGCATTCATCTGGAAAGCATGAAATACAAAGGCGCGCCGACCGATGCGGTGTTCGATCTCGCTCTGGCCTATTGGGGCGATATCCAGATCGAGCTGATCCGCCCGCGCGATGATCATCCCTCGATTTACACCGGCGAATATGCCGATGTTGGCGAAGGTCTGCACCATGTCTGCATCCTCGTCGATGATATGGACGAAGCCTACCGCGTTTGCGCCGACCGCGGTGCCGAGGTTGTGATTGAGGGTGCGCTAGGCGGTAGCCGCGTGATTTATGTCGATCCGGGCAAAGGGCCGGGCAGCCTCGTCGAAATCCTGCAGCAGGGTGAGGGCGGTCCCGGCCTGTTCGCCATGATCAAGAAGGCGGGTGAGGATTGGGACGGCAGCGAACCGCTTAGAAAGCTGGGCTGACCGCCGCCCCGATCAATTTTTGCAGGGTGACTAGCTGCTTGCGCCGAGATAGCCGAGCTGGCCTGCCTTGAAGATGGTCTGGGCGCGGTTCACGCTATCCAGCTTCTCGCCCGCCCGGTGAATGTGATACCGGATTGTAGCGTGCGATCGTTCAAGGATCATGCTGATTTCCTTGTCGGTTTTGCCAATAGCGGCCCAGCGCAGGCATTCAACCTCGCGTTTCGACAGGACGCAGTCAGACGGGATGCGACGTTTTGTGCGGTGTGCCTGAACATATCCGGCGACAAAGCGGCGCGTGATCTGTGAAAACAGCGAGGCATATTTGGCGAATTCCTCGCTCAAATCCTCTTTGTCGCGGTCCATGCTGATAAAGCTGTTGGCGGAAATCTGGCCGAACGGCAGGTGAACCGGGATTACGATCGCCGCCTTGCACAGTGACCGTTTCTCGAAATCGGCGAGGTCCAGTTCCTCAAGATACGAATTGCGCCAGCGCGTATTGAACCCGTGGCTGTTCACCCAGAACGGCTCGCTTTCGTACCGGCAGGCACGCGGAAGCGGTGAATGCAGCGCAAGGCGGTGGTCTTCCCACCAGCGCGCGCCATCATCCAGCCAACGAAACACGTCCGCATTCAGGATGGTGCCATCAGCATCGACCATCGGCTCTTTCGAGGAGATATCGTCGCACATCGCGATCTGCATGCCGCGTTCCTGCGCGATGCGGGCCATGTTTTCCGCCGCATCGTGAATGTCTTCCGGGCAGGTGATTGTCACCTGTTCCAGCAGCTGATCCAGATGCTCACGCCCTTGCGGTGTGCGCAGTTCGACTACGTTCTCGGCCATTACCGTTTCTCCTCCTCAACTCTCCAAGGACACTCTACCTTATCTTGATCGATTCGCCTCATACTTTACGCAGGGGAAATAAGGGCTGGCGCTGGTAGTCCGAACTTAAAGGAGATTCCGGCAATGGTATGGCAGGGTGAGAATTTTGGCGCCGCTTTGAAAGCTTTGGCAGGGGCAATTGAGCCGGGCAGGCCAGCGGTTGTCCACGGCGACCGGGTGGTCCAATGGGGCGATCTGGACCGTCAGACAGACAGCATCGCCGCGGCCCTGCGCAGCAAGGGGTTAAAGCCCAGAGACGTTGCCGGCCAGATGCTGCGCAATACGCCCGATTACATCCTTGCCTATTTCGGCTGCATCAAGGCCGGGATCACGCCGGTGAACGTGAATTATCATTATAAAGAGCGCGAACTGGCCGACATTTTCAGCCGGTTCGACCTGAAGGCGGTCTTCACCGAAAGCGATTTTGCCGATGGTGCGCGCGCCGCCATGCCTGACGGAAGGCTGACCATTGATGTTGGCGCAGGTGAATGGGCAGTGATGCGCGATTTCACGCTGCCCGATGATTTTGCGATCCATGATGATCCGCAGGCGCTGTTTCTCACCGCAACCGGCGGGACGACCGGTATGCCCAAAGCGGTGATGTGGCCGTTTGCCGAGGCGTGGCAGGCGTTCAGCATTTCCGTGTGGCAGCGCGGTCCCGGTGAACCGCCTTTCGTACCCGCGTCACTGGAGGAGCATATTGCCGAGGCGGTCCGCATCGGCCCCGACCATCCCGCCAGTGCATCGCCGATTTTGTTGCTCAGCCCGCTGATGCACGGTGCAGGGCAGTTTACAGGGGTGATCCACCTGCTGAAAGGGGGGACGCTCGCCCTGCTGCCGCACGAAAAATTCGATGCTGACATTGCTTTGGACGAGATCGTGCGGATTGGTGCGCGCGGCGTGTTCATCGTTGGCGATGCGTTTGCCTTACCGCTCGCTGACCGGTTGGAGGCGCGCGCTGCAAATGGCGAGATATCGGCGATTGCCAGCCTGCGCACGATTACCAGTTCCGGCGCGGTGTTTTCCGAAGCGGTGAAGCAGCGCCTGATCGCGCACAATCCCTCGCTAGTGATCATTGATGCGCTCGGCTCCTCGGAAAGTTCTGGCACGGCGATTGTCATCACCACTGCGGCTGGGTCCAGCGGCGGCGGCAAGTTTGCGGCACTGCCGGGACGCGAGACGAAACTGTTCGACGAGAACCTTAACGAGATTGAGCGCGGGAGCGACGGCATCGGCATCGTCGCGCGCACAGGTCCGCTGCCGCTCGGCTATTTGGGAGAGGATGAGAAGAACGCGCAGACTTTCCCCGAAATCGGCGGGAAACGCTGGCTCATGACCGGGGACCGCGCCCGCTGGGCCGCCGATGGCAGTCTCGATTTTATCGGCCGCGACAATATGTGCATCAACACAGGCGGCGAAAAAGTCTTCCCCGAAGAGGTCGAGGCCGTGCTGCAGGATCATCCGGCGGTGGACGATGTGCGCGTCGTCAGCCTGCCCGATCCGCGCTTTGGCCGCAAAGTGGTCGCGGTGGTGAAACCGCAAGACGGCGCAGTGGATATTGCCGAGGCGCTGGACAGCCACGCCCGCGCCGGTCTTGCCGGGTATAAAATTCCGAGGTCCTATGTGGTGACTAACAGCTCCCTGCGGCTCAACAATGGAAAGCCCGATTACAAGACCGCGCAGCGGCTGGCGGATGCTTCCGCCGGATAGCGCGGTCTATTTGCGGTCAGCCTTATCCTTGTCATTGGTGCCTTTGATCATGGCCCGCATCTGATCCCATTCGGCATCGCCCAGGCCCTGCAAGACTGGATAGAACGTGCCGCCATTGGCCTTTGCCCCGGCGCCGTCGATGGCGATTGTCTGTCCGTTCACATATTCTGCGCCCGGTCCCATCAAAAACACGGCGAGGTTTGCAAGTTCGTGCATCTCTCCGGCGCGGCCCATGGGATTGAGGTCATTCTTCGAATTGCCGCCCTGTCCGCCGGGCGATAGCCGCGCGCTCATCCCCTTGGTCGGGAAAAGGCCCGGGGCAATCGCGTTGAAACGCAGGCCGTACCGGCCCCATTCGGTTGAAAGGCTTTGTGTCATCGAATTGATCGCGGTTTTCGACATGGCGCTGGGCACAACGAACGCGCTGCCGGTCCACACCCATGTCGTCAGGATGGAGAGGAAGCTCGCTTTATTGCCCTCCGCTATCAGGCGTTTGCCAATGTCGAGTGTCACGTAAAATGTCCCGCGAAAGACGATGTCGGCAATCGCATTGAACCCGTTGACGGTCAGGTCTTCGGTGCGGCTGATGAAATTGCCCGCAGCATTGTTGACCACTCCGGTCAGCGCGCCGCCATCGGCCCAGATCGCGTCGACCATTGCATGGATCGCGTCGGGATCACGGATATCGCAGGCATGGGCGACCACCTTTCCGCCATGCTGTGCCATCAATTCGGCAGCGGTTTCATCCAGTTTGTTCTGCCGCCGTCCGCAGATATAGACGGTCGCGCCCAGTTTGAGGAAACCCTCGGTCATTTCGCGGCCCAGTCCGGTGCCGCCTCCGGTGACGAGAATCCGTTCGCCATCCATCAGGCCATCGCGGAACATGAGCTTTGATAGGTCCATTGGGTGTCTCTCCTAAAGGGTGCTCAAAGACCGAGAACGGTCTTGGCTATGATGTTCTTTTGCACCTCGTCCGATCCGCCGAAAATCGTCGCGGCGCGGTTGTTGAGGTATTTGCCCATCGCCGTTTGCGCCAGCTCGCTGCCGACCGGTTCGGGCGCTTCATTGCCGTAAAGCGGGCGCTCCATCGGCAATTGCAGCGCATCGGTGCCAAGCAGTTCGATCCGCAGCGTGTCGATTTCCTGCCCGATATTCGAACCGAGCAGTTTGACGAGCGAGGTCTGCGGTCCGGGCGCGCGCCCCTTTGCCAGTTCGGCAAGGATGCGCAGTTCGGTAACTTCCAGCGCCTCCGCCTCGAGCCGGGCGCGGGCGAGCCGGTCACGGAATCGCGGGTCGTGGGCAATCGCTCCGTTCACGCCCGATGGCTGCGTTTTAGAAAGTGTCTCCAGCCGGTCAATGGACTGCAAGAGGCGCGGGGCATAGCACGATCCGCCGCGCTCATTTTCGAGCAGGAATTTGGCGATTGACCAGCCCGCGCCCTCTTCGCCGATGCGGTTTTCAGCGGAGGTTTTTGCATCGGTGAAGAACACCGCGTTGACTTCGTGATCGCCGGACATCGAATGGATCGGGGTAACTTCCACGCCGTCCTGATCCATCGGCAGCAGGAGGAACGTGATCCCTGCCTGTTTCTTCACAGTCGCATCGGTTCGAACCAACGCGAAAATCCAGTTTGCGTGGTGTGCGTGGGTGGTCCAGATTTTCGACCCGTTGACGATATACTCGCCGTTTTCGAGCCGGGCTGACGTCTTTAGCGAGGCGAGATCCGATCCGCTGCCGGGTTCGGAATATCCCTGACACCAGTAATCCTCGCCCGAGAGGATTCTCGGCAGGAACCGCGCCTTTTGTTCATCTGTGCCGAATGCGCAGATGACCGGCCCGACCAGCCGCAGACCCAGGATCGCGAGGCTGGGCGCGCCGGCAAGGGCGCACTCTTTTTCAAATATGAATTTCTGTGTCGGGGTCCATCCGGTCCCGCCATCCTCCACCGGCCAGTGCGGTGCGATCCAGCCCTGTTCGAACAGGATGCGGTGCCATTCCATGCCGATATCCGGTTCGACGAACACGCCCGGTGTGCGCCGCGCGCCGTCTTTCAAACGGTCGGGCAGTTTCTCGGCCAGAAACGTGCGCACTTCCTCACGGAAAGCCAGATCATCAGCGTCAAATGTCATATCCATGGCGATTGTCCCTCTATTCGCCTGCGGTTTCGGCTCGCATCGCCCAGCCAATTGAGCGGCGGAGCATGTCGTAGTAAACGTCGTAATTCCACGCGCACATTTCCTTGTGCGGGTAGAAATCCTGCATTCCGGGCAAATCGTAATGCCCGCGGCAATGGCCCAGCGTGTTGTAGACGATGCGGCCCTTGCCCAGATCGCGGGTGTAAAGGATCGGGACGGTTTCATTGTCCCATTTGTCATCCACGAAGCCGGTCGCCTCGCCATCGAATGTGGTCTGCATCAGCGTGTCGATATCAGCCGTGGTCTTGGACAGGTAAAGCTCATCCACCACTTCGAAATCGTCGATCCCGCGCGTCAGCTCGTGTTCCTTGTTCACGACCTCAACTTCGAACTGACCGATGGGGGGATGCGCTTTGAACTGGGTGCCCAGCATTTCCATCACGTCGGGGCGGGTGTCGGGCGCATCGACGAGACCGTCCTCGGTAAAGACGAGGATCGAATTGGTGCCATGCAGCGCCAGCCATTTTCCGCCGCCTTCAACCCATGCACGCACCTGCGCGGCTTGCTCCTCGGTTGGCATCAGATCGCAAGTGTAGGTGATCAGGAAACGGCATTGATCAAGCCGTTCCAGACCCGAATAGTCCGCCGCAACGGTGGTGCGGATATGCGGATGCTCCGCGAGCAGTTTGAGTATCTCAAGCCGGGGGTAGTCGATATCGTGATATTTGCCCGCTGCGATAAAATGCGCGTCGATCCGGGTGGCTGGCTGTGCGCCCATATACTTAGCTCCTTATCGCCCCGCCGCCATCGACGGTGAAATCACAGCCGGTGGTGAAACTGGCATCGTCGCTGGCGAGAAAGACGACTGCTTTTGCGACCTCTTCGGGCTCTCCAATGCGGTTCATCGGGTGTGTGGCAGCGAAATTCGTCTCAATATTCTCGGGCGTGTCGGCGCCGGAATATTTGTAGCGATCATACATCGGCGTGCGGATCGCGCCAGGATGCACCATATTTGCCCGGATCGGCACGCCGCGTTCCGCGCAGTCGAGCGCGATGGAGCGGGTGAGGCCCAGCAGACCTGCTTTGGATGCACTGTAGGCGGCGACGAATGCGGCCGCGCGGATTGCAATCATCGATCCGATATTCACGATGGCACATGGCTCTCCCGATGCCTCCATTGCGGGGATCGCAGCGCGGCAGCCATAAAACGGTCCCTCCAGATTGATGTCGATTGTGCGCCGCCAGCTATCAAGATCGACGTCGACGACATTGCCCGGTTCGGAAATACCGGCAATGTTGCACAATACAGTCAGCTTGCCGAAATGGTCTTGCGCCGCCTTTACCGCCGCGTGCCACTGATCCAGATCGCGCACGTCCAGATTGAAAGCGGCTGCATTCTCACTCAGCTCCTTGGCAAGCGCCTGCGCCTTGTCGATCTGCACATCGCACAGCAGCACTTTGCCGCCTTCTGCCACGATACGGCGGCCCACAGCCGCCCCGATGCCTTCCGCGCCGCCGGTAACCAGCGCTACCTTTCCGGTCATTCGTCCGTTTTCGCTGGCCATCTACCGCTCCAGAATCGCGACAGCCGAAAGGCCCGGCGCGCCGTAAACATGGCTATAGCCGGTCTTGGGCGGTGTACCGTCAGCTTTTACCACCTGCCGTTCGCCTCCGCGTCCGCGCAATTGCTGGACGTTTTCGTAGACCTGCCGCAGGCCCGATGCGCCCACCGGCTCCCCGCAAGCGATGCAGCCGCCATCGGTGTTGATCGGCAGCTTTCCATCGCGGCGCGACCAGCCATTGGCGAGCCATTCTTCCTGCTCGCCATCCTTGCAAAACCCGTTTTCGGCCATGTGCATCACTTCCGCTCCGCTTTCGGTGTCCTGAAGCTGGGCCACGTCGATGTCTTCGGGGCCGATGCCTGCCCCTTCATAAGCGGCCTGCGAGGCAAGAACGGTCGGCTTCCCGCCTTCCTTGACGCTCACGCCGGCCTGAAACACCTCAAAGCTGTCCGGCGGACGCGTCTTCACCGCAACCTTCGCTATCTTGACCGATCCGTTGTTATCGAGCGCCCCGAGCTCTTTCGCCTTTTTCTCGCTGGCAAGGATCAGCGCAACGCCGCCCTCTGCCGGAGCGCAGAACATGAATTTCGTCAGCGGATCGTTGATCATCGGCGCGTTCATAATCGTTTCAAGGTCGATCTCGCTCCGCCGCCATGCGTGCGGAGTGACGGTGCCGTTGATGAACGCTTTTTCCGCGACCCGGCCCAGGGTTTCGCGGCTGATGCCATGCAGTTGCATGTACCGCTGGATTTTGAGCGCGAAAAACTGCGTGGTCAGCATCATGCCGGTCTGGCCGTACCATTCGGGCAGACCATATTCCGAAGGTTTGGCATTGAATGCGCCGCGCGGATGCTTGTCAAAACCGACCGCCAGCGCAAGGTCATACATGCCGCTCGCGATAGCCATCTGCGCCGATACCAGCGCGCTGCCGCCGGTCGCGCAGCCATTGGCAACATTGGTGAACGGCAGCGAGGTAAGGCCCAGTTCGTTGACCATGATGTCGGCATTGCCCGCCGCCGCCGATCCGCCATACGCGCATTCGATATCGGTCCATTCGAGGCCTGCGTCCGCCATCGCCTCGCGCACGGCGAAAACGCCCTGTTCGCGCCCCGAACGGCCCTCTGTGCGGCCAAACGGGTGGATGCCTGCGCCGATGATATAGACATTCTCGCTCATGCCGCCTGCTCCTGCTGCGTCCCAAGCGGACGGAAAGCGTAAGTGTCGTGGGTGGCATTGAACGGCACCACGCAAAATTCGACCGGCATGTTGAGCTCCAGATCTTCAAGCTGCGCGCCGACAATCCGGCTTTCGACAATGACCTCGCCCGGCAATTCGACATAGCCGAGCAGGAACGGCTGGAAATCGGGCGGGCTGGGCGTGCCATCAGGCCCTTCGCTGGAGCCGGGGCCCTCATATGGTTCTTTGGGCAGGAATCCTTGCGTGGTCCATGACCATAGCCTGCCTGTGCGTGAAAGCTTGTATGGCTCGACATCGGTTGCAGCGTCGCCTTGCGGCATCGGGAATACGATTTCGCCCGAAGTCAGCCTGCCGCCCATCAGGTGCGGCTGGGGATCGTCGCTCCACAGGTTTGGATCGATTTTCGCGCCCATACTCAATCCCCTCAGGCAGCCTGCGCATATTCGGATAGCGCGGTGTCAGTGTCGCCGAACAGCCGTGCCAGCACCATGACCCGCTTCATTGCGTGGCCGATGGCCAGTTCATCCGTGATGCCCATGCCGCCATGCATCTGCACGGCCTCGCGGGCGACGGCGTCAATATTCTCGCCAATAAACGCCTTTGCACCTGCTGCGGCGTGCTGCCATGCGGCCGTGTCTTCGCGGCTGGTCAGCGCGGCGCGGTACAGCATTGAGCGGCTCTGTTCGATCTTCGCATAGGCCTCGACAAGCCGGTGCTGCAGCGCCTGAAAGCTGCCGATCGCAACACCGAATTGTTCGCGTTCCTTTACATACGCGATGGTGTCATCAAGCAACCGCTGGCCCAGGCCCACCATCTCCGCTGCCGCGTATAGCCGCGTGTCGCTGACGACCGCGGCCAGCGCACCGGGATCGAGATCGAGTTTTGCGCTCGCCGCCGCGCGGGTCAGTTTAAGCTCGCCAGCAATGCTGCCATCGGCGAGACGGTATTTGCGCACTTCCAGACCGTCCGCATTCGCCGGAACCAGGAAACAGGCCGTCGCGCCGTCCAGCTCAGCGGTGACGATGAACAGGTCGGCAATCCCCGCGCCGATGACGAAGGTTTTCTCGCCGCTCAGCGTGAAGCTGTCGCCGCTTTCATGCGCTTTGGTGCCTTTCGCGACCAGGCTGTAACGCTGGGCGCGTTCAGCCCATGCGAGGCTCGCAATAGTCTGGCCGCCGATGACCGTTTCCAGCACGCCGTTCGCGCCGCCGCGATCAAGCAGCAATGCAGGCAAAATTCCGTGTTCAAGCAGCGGATCGGGCGCATTGGCCTTACCAATGGCTTCGGCCACAAGCGCAAGATCGACCGGCGATCCGCCCATGCCGCCTGCATCCTCACTCGCGGCCAATGCGATCAGGCCCAGCTCCGCCAGACTTTCCCAGCGCGCGCGGTCATAACCGCCCTCTGATTTGCGCAGTTTTCGCCGCGCCTCGACGTCGATCGGCGCCGCGAACCGCTCTACGCTGGAACAGAACATTTCCTGCTCTTCGCTAAGGTCGAAATTCACGCTTGTTGACCTCCGCCCGCCTTTGAATAGGTGATGGGCAGGCGCGTGACACCGCGCAGCAGCACATTGGGAAGGACCGCGATGCCCGCTTCATCGGCGACCGCGAAATCATCCAGCCGCTCCAGCAATTCATCGAAAGCGACCAGCATTTCCTTGCGGCTGAGCATATTGCCCACGCACATATGCGGTCCCTTGCCAAAGGCGAGATGGGCGCGCGCATTCTTGCGCTCGATATCAAAGGTATCGGGATTATCGAATTTACGCGGGTCGCGGTTCGCCGCAGCATAGCGCAGCTGAACCACGCTGCCGGCGGGCATATCAACGCCGCCCAGCTCGGTATCGGCTTTCACGATGCGCCACATCCCGGCGGTGGGCGTTTCATAGCGCAGGCTTTCCTCGACCAGATTGCCGATCAGCTTCGGATCGCGGCCACCGGCGGCGGCTTTCGCCTTTTCCATCTGGTCTGGATTGCGGATTAACTGGAGCAATCCGCCCGCAATGGTGGATGTCGTCGTTTCGTTACCGGCAACCATGAATTGCTGCATGATCGACATGATCTCCTCGTCGGTCAGCGGCGTTTCACCTTCGACGCGGGCCTCGACGAGATCGGTGAGCAGATCGTCCCCGCCGTTTGCGCGGCGGTCCTCGATCTTGGCTTTCATGAATTTCTGATATTCGACAAAGGCCCGTGCACATTCCAGCTGGCGTTCGCGGCAGACCATCTGGCTGAACCGGTCGACGGCGGCATCGGACCAGTCCTTTACCTGCTTGGGATCGTTATCCAGCCCGATCTGCTGCGCGATCATCGCCACGGGAAGCGGTATGGCAAACGCCTCGACGAATTCGCATTCCCCCTTGTCCGCCATGCCCTCTATCAGCTGGATCGATTTCGTCCGCATGTCCGCTTCGATAGCGTTTACGCGCGGCGCGGAAAAAGCGAGGTTTACCAGCTTGCGGTTGCGGGTGTGGACCGGGTGATCGGCGGTCAGCAATGTCGGCGGATTGTCCCAGCCGTCTTTCAGGATCTCCTGTATTTCCTCATCCTCGGCGCCCATTAGGACAGTGAAATCGTTCGAGAATATTTCAGGCTTGGTGTTGGCCTCGTTGCAGAGGTCGTAACTGTAGACCACGAATGCATTCATTTCGGGCACGTGTTCGATGTCGATCCCGGCATCGTGAATGGCGCGGTAATAATCGAACGGGTCGGTCAGCGTTTCGGGGGCAAATAGGTTACCCGCAGGCTTGTTCATGGTGGAGGCTCCGGTCCCTCTGAAATTCAAAGCGAAGCCTAGCCACAAGCAGGCCCGTCACGCACTGCGCGAATGTGTTAGGGCATGGGTTGCATGACTTAGCGAATTTGCGAGTTTCGATTGCTATCCGGCGAGGTCGCCAAATTCGCGCGCAAACTCCGCGCTGTCGAAATAATCGCGCCATTTCGCGATTTTGCCATTATCGTTCAGTTCGAACGTGCCCATTACGCGGATGGTGCGGCGGCGGCCCTTCATCTCGAACCAGTCGGTGCGCTCTGTCAAAACGACATTGCCGTTCGCGGCAATATGATGCGTTTCAAATCCGCAGGCCTCGACACCGGGAAACGCGGCCATCTTTGCGCGAACCTGATCGATGCCGTTCACGGTCGATAGTGGCAGGTCAGTCCATTCGATGTCGTCCGCCATGAAGGAATAGATTTTCTCCAGATCGAATTCGTCCCAGGCGGCGATGAAGGCAGTGATTGTTTCGATGGGTGTCACGGATTTTCTCCGGCTGTGATGGTGAACGCATTTACGCCGCGCGGCCAAATTGCTGCCGCGCGGGTCGCCCGATATGCCCAGCAGGGCGAGCATTCCGGCAAATACTCTGGTTCGTACGCATGACCGCCGGACAGAACGGGCAGGCCGTGCATGTCAGGCGATTTTCAGGATCATCTTGCCCTGGTTCGATCCGGCGAACAGGCGCATGAAACTGTCAAAGGCGTGCTCCAGCCCTTCATCGATGTGCTCTTCGGAATAGAGTTTTCCGGCAGCGGCCCATTCGCCCATCTTGGCCGCGCCCTCGCCAAAGCGTTCGACGTAATCGGCCACCAGCAGACCGCGGATCGAGGCGCGATTGACGATCAGACGCCACAGATTGCGCGCGCCGCGCGGATCGGTGTTGTATTCGCTGATCAGCCCGCACAGCCCGACGCGGGCATATAGGTTCAGGTTCATGAGCCCCGCATCGAGGATTTCTCCGCCGACATTTTCAAAGATGACATCGACCCCGTCAGGCGCGGCCTCGGCAATGGCGGCGGTGAGCGCAGCTTCGTCCTTGCCCTTGTAATCAATCGCCGCATCAAAACCGTATTTGTCGATAAGCTTGGCGCATTTCTCCGGTCCGCCGGCAATCCCGACCGCGCGGCAGCCGTGGATTTTCGCCAGCTGCCCAACGAGCGATCCGACCGCACCCGCCGCGCCGGAAACCAGCACGGTGTCGCCCTCTTCAGGCTCGCACACTTCGAGAAAGCCGAAGTATGCGGTCATGCCAACCGCCCCGAAAATCGAGAGGTAGTTCGTCACACTTGGCACAAGTGCAGGATCAATCGGCTGGGTGAACCCGCCAGCAACCCCGATGGAATAATCCTCCAGCGCGTTCAAACCCATGACCCACTGGCCTTTTTCAAATCCGTCTGCGCGGCTTTCCTCGACCACGCCGATTGTGCTGGCGCGAACCGGATCGCCGAGCGGGATCGGCGGCATGTAATTGCCGCCTGCATCCATCCAGCCGCGCATCGCCGGGTCGAGCGAAGCGTAATGATTGCGGATCAAAAACTCTCCCTCGACCAAATCGGGCGTCTGAACCGTCACGAGTTCAAAGTCGTCGCGGACCGGCTCGCCATCGGGGCGACGCTGGAGGAGGAAGCGCCTGTTATCGGGCATGGTAGTTCCTTTTTTGTGCGAGGAGCAGGTTCAGGCGGCGACCAGTTTGACAGGGATCGCGCTTTGCAGGCTCTGGCCGGTGATGGGGTCGAAATCGACGACTTCGCTGGTCAGCCTGTTGGTCGATGAACCGCGCGTTCGAACGTCCTCTTTTGTAGCGTCCACATCGCCGTAAGCATGGGCCATTGAAACGAGGCCCCGGCGCACCTTGTCACTGGCCTTCACAACGCCGTGGATCGTCGCATGCGGCGAGGTGATTTCGACAATGCCGCCTTCCTCCAGGCCAAGGTCGGCGATGTCCTCTGGGTGGATGTAGGCCGGGTTGGTTGTGGTCTTTTCCTGCAATTTTTTAAGCGGATGACCGATGGAGTTGAACCGCGTTTTCGACCTGCGGCTGATCAGTTTGAAATCAAAGCCTGCGCGCTGCGCCGGATTATCCGCATAGCGCAGAATTTCGCCGGGCATCCCCCCTTCGGCAAGGTCGAACCGGTGAAATTCGCTTTCCTCGATCGGTCCGACTTCGGGATGTTTATCCGTATAAACCACCGCCGCGCCGCCATTGGCCTGCGCGTCCTTGCGCACCTGACTCGGCGGGACGAGGCAACCTGCGGTCATCAGGTCGAGGAATTCTTCCTTGCTCGGCGTGCGGTCCATCGGCAGCGCCCCGCCGGCAAGGTTCATCGTCACGCCCAGGTTGCGGGCCAGCGTCCAGAACATTTCGTATTCGTCGATGACATCGCCCGGCGGGGTCGCGGCAGCCTCGACATAGCGGGCATACGCTTCCTCGTGCCACCATTCTGACAGATTGGTGATGTCCTCGCGCTCAAGGCATTGCGATGGGGCAAGCACAACGTCGGCGCGTTTTGCACTGGCGCTCATCCAAGGATCAATCTGCACGAAGAGGTCGAGATCATCGAGCGCGCGCGCCATCTTCACCTGATCGGGAAAGCCGACAACCGGATTGCCGCCGACCGAAATCAGCACGCGCACCTGCCCGTCACCCGGCGTGAGAATTTCATCAGCGAGCACGTTGCACGGCATTTCGAAACCCAGCTGGCCAAGCCCGCGAAACCGCGATTTCGCCATGCCTTCCGCGCCAAACAGCGGCACGGGCGGGGCTACCTGCGCGCGGCGCGGCCCCTGCGGAGTGGTGAAGACGCCGGGGATGGCGGCTTTCTCGCCCTCCTGTTTGAACCGGGCGCAGATCGTGTTGAGGCAGACGACGAGATATTCAGTGAGGGTGCCATTACCGGCCATTTCCGGGCCAGTGCCGGTAACAGCGCAGCCTTTCGATCCGCCTGCAAACATGCGGGCGGCGGCGATGAGCTGATCTTTCTCGACCCCGGCACGCTCCGCTGCGACATCGGGCGTCATTGGCTTTACCGCCGCCGCCAGTTCATCGAAGCCATCGACATGGACCGACACGAAATTGCGGTCATACAGTTTTTCTTCGATGATGACGTTGAGCATCCCGGCGAGCAGGGCGGGATCCTCGCCCGGCTTTACCGGCAGGTAGATATCGGCGAGCCGCGCCACGTCGCTTTCGCGCGGGTCGGCGACGATGACCTTCATCCCTTCCGCCTGACGGTCACGGATGCGGCGTGAGGGGCTGAACGGAGGAACGCCGCCGGGCGGTGAATAGTGCGATACGATCGGATTGTTGCCGATAAACAGCGCCACATCGCTTTCGCTGAATGTGTTCGAACCGCCCATCCACTTGCCATACCGCATGGTGGTGAAAACCTTGGCCGGCTGGTCCAGCGTAACGGACGTGTAGAAATTGCGAGTTCCAATCGCTTGCGCAAAGCTGAGCGATGCGGCCATAGCGGCGCTGTTCTGATATCCGCCCGAACCCATAAATACGGCGACCGAATTTGGCCCGTGTTCGTCGATGACGCGCTTGATCTCGTCAGACACATGCGACAGCGCATCAGCCATCGGCGTTTCGTGAAAAGCGCCGTTCTGATCGCGCACCAGACTGTGGTGGAGACGGTGGGCGGCATTGTGCGAATCCGGCAGCTCGCGGCCTTTCATGCAGGTGTACCCGCCATAGGCGGGGTCATCGGGATCGCCGCGGACCTCGATAACCTTGCCGTCCTCGACATCGACCAGCATCGCGCAATTGGCATGGCAGAAACGGCAGAACGTCTTGTGTGTTTGGGCACCCATCGCATGTCTCCTTACGTGGTAAACTACCACACGGGCTGAGAGCTTCGACTGATACTTTTGTCCGTAGAGCGCAGCGGCTGCGCCCCGCATTAGGGGCAGGCAACTTTCAGGAGATCCCGATGACCACGACTTCCCGGCAATGGCTGCTCAATGGACATCCGCGCGGACGCGGCATCGAGGATGGTGATTTCAAACTGGTCGAAACACAGCTTCCCACCCCTGCCGAGGGCGAGATGGTTCTCGCGACCCGGTATCTGGGCTTTGATCCGGCGCAGAAAGGCTGGATGGAAAATATCGCGGATTACGTCGCGCCCATGAATATCGGCGACGTGATGCGCGGCAGCGGCATTTGCGAAGTGATTGAAAGCAATGGCGGGAAATTTGCTGTCGGTGATTTTGTTTTCGGCACAACCGGCTGGACCGAATATCTCGTCCATAACGGCGAGGGGTTGACCAAGGTCGAAACCGAACTGTCGCCCACCGCAGTGCTGTCTGTGCTCGGTACGACTGGTCTCACCGCCTATTGCGGCCTGTTCAAGGTGGGCAAGCCCGTGGCTGGCGACACCGTGCTTGTCTCAGGCGCAGCCGGAGCGACCGGCAGTGTTGTCGGCCAGTTGGCAAAGATCGCCGGATGCCGCGCGGTTGGCATCGCTGGCGGGCCGGACAAGTGCGAATGGCTGGTCAAAGAGGCAGGCTATGATGCGGCGATCGATTACAAGGCGGGCGACGTCAAACAGCAGATCAAACAGCACTGCCCCGGCGGGGTCGATGTCATTTACGACAATGTCGGCGGCACGATCCTCGACGATATGCTTGCCAATATCGCGACGAGTGCGCGCGTCGTCATTTGCGGCGGCATCAGCCGTTACGAATCGGGCGGAATGCCGACCGGTCCGGGCAATTATTTCAATCTGATTTTCCGCCGAGCGAGCATGGCGGGCTTCATAGTGCTCGACTGGGCGGCGGAATTTCCCGCGATCCGCAAACGGCTCGAAGGATTCGTGACCGATGGCAGGCTAAAGTATCAGGAGGACATTCAGGAAGGTTTTGAAAACGCGCCTGAAACTCTCCAGCGGCTGTTCGTCGGCAAGAACCGCGGCAAACAGATGCTCAAGCTTTAGACGGAAGGTCTTCGGGCCGGTTCACATTCAGCAGCGGCGGGTCGAACGCGATCTGGCGCGCGGAAACATGGTCGGCAAAGCGGTATAACGCTCGTCCTCCGTCTGCGATGAATGCGGCGAGATCATCGGCGAGGGCGACGGGCCATAACCCGACGACTGGCTGGCTACGCACGATTGCGGCGCCTTCGCCGGAGAGCGTCTCGGCCAGATTGGCAGGCAGGTTGGGCGCATCCACGCCGGCGCTCAGCACATGGCTGAACCTGTTGTCATTGGCATATTGGAGCGCGGCATTAAGCCCGCCGAGCGGTCCCAGCCCTGCTTCGGGCAAATCCGGCAGGCATTCGAAATCAGGCTCCGTGCGGCCGCATACGACCAGCGCATCGCATTGCACCGCCAACCGGTCGGAAACCAGATCAATGAGACGCCAGCCATTGTAGCGGACATGCGCCTTGTCACTGCCGAACCGGCGCGCCTTGCCGCCAGCCAGAATGGCTCCGAGAAGGGGCGCGTTATCGGTCAGTCGAACGCCTCTGTCGCTTGCCCTTCGGCGTTGTAAACCGGCCCCTCGGCATCGACGCGGTATTTCTTGCTAACGGCGTTTTCGATTCCGAACGATCCGAGATGACCCAGCATTCCGGCGTAATGCTTGTCGGCAAAATGGCTGGCGAGCGCCTCTTCACTGGTCCATTCCTCAAACACATTGACGCGTTTGGGATTGTTGAGGTCCGCGCTCCAGTCATAGTGCAGGCAGCCGGGCTGCGACAGCGCGCCATCAATAAAAGGTTGCGCGGTCTTCAGCGCCTCTTCCCGCTTGTCCGCTGGCAGGTCGATCTGGGCGGCTATGACGATCTTGGCCATCAGGCGTTCTCCTCGGCGGGATTGTATTCAGCGATAATTTCAAAGGCTCGCCTGGTATAAACCCACTCGCCGCCGCGCTTCTCCAGATCGTCGGTGTAGAGGCCCCCGATCATGCGGGTGGAGCCGTCTTTGCCTTTGAGCACTTCCTGCGTCTGCACCCGAGATGTGGCGGTGTCACCATCGACCACGATCGAGGCTGGCACGCAGCTGAAACTGACGGCATCGAAATTCGACATCGCGCCCAGCCAAGTCTCAACGATAGCATCGCGCCCTTTCAACTGCATCCCCATGAAGTCCCAGTTGGCATCATCGGCCCAGACCGACCCCCACGTTTCTGCATCGAAGCGGACCACGCCGTCGCCGTAAACCTCGTGCAGTTCGCGGATCGCGAGGCGATCTTCCATCGGCCCTTTAAACATGGCTTTCTCCCCAAGAGTATGAATGCCGCTTTGCCGCCGAGCGGACGTGCGGGGCAATGGGCACTTTTGGGAAGGGTGCGCGCGCGTCTGAACGCCTATCGTCCCTGCGAACACAATCAGGAGAGGTTCCGATGGGTCAGTTGCAGGGCAAAACCGCAGTCGTTCTTGGCGCGGCATCGAAGGACAATATCGGCCAGACGATCGCGCGGCTCTTTGCCAAAGAAGGCGCGGCGGTGATGGTGTCAGGACGCCATGAAAGCGTTCTATCCGATCTCGCCAAGGAAATTGGCGGGCACTATGCCCTGTGCGACATCACCAGCCATGCACAGGTCCACGCGCTGGCGGACAAGGCGGCAGCGGATATGGGCCGCGTCGATGCAGCGATCAATTGCACTGGCTGGGGCCTGCTGTCGAACCTGCTCGAAACCACCGAAGAACAGCTCGACCAGATCACTGACCTGCAATTCAAAGGGGTGCACCATTTCTTGCAGGCGTTTGTAAAGGTGATGGGCGATCAGGACCCAAGCGGCGGATCGCTGATCACACTGTCATCTGCAACCACCCGGGCGCTCATCAACAATCACGCCGCCTATATCGGCACAAAGCGCGCGACCGAGGCGCTGATTGAATGCGTCGCGAACGATTTCGGCCATCTCGGTATCAAGGCGAACACCGTATCGCCCGCCTTCACCGAAAGCCCGATGACCGCCGACAGTTTTCAGGTGCCGGGACTGGTCGATGCGTTTCTGCCCAAATACCCGCTTGGCAGGCTCAATACATCGGATGACGTGGCCGAGGCCTGCGCGTGGCTGTGCAGCGATGCGGCGTTCCTGACGGGACAGCACATCCAGCCCAATGGCGGTGTCACTCTGCGCGGCAACCCGCAGGCCAAGGATATCGAGGCAGCCGTTGGCGCGGCAATGGCGGCGCAGGCGGAAAACTGAAAACGGCGGGTCACAGCCCGCCTCTTGGTGTCCTGCCTTCCATCAGAACTGCGCTGTCCCCCCATCGACGCTGATCATTGCGCCGGTAATCCCTGCACCTTCCCTGCTGGCCAGCAGCAGTGCGACAGCGGCGATTTCCTCGACGGTGTTGGGGCGTTTGATTGCCGATTCCTGCGCGAACATCGTGATCATGTCATCAAACTCCATCCCCATTGCCTTTGCCGTGGCGGGTCCATTGTTCTTGATGATGTCGGTAACCACGAGGCCTGGGCAGATCGCATTCACGGTAATTCCCTGCTCCCCGACTTCGCGTGCCAGTGATTTGGTCAAGCCGTTCACCGCGTGCTTTGCTGCGGTGTAGGCGGTGAAGATCGGTTTCCCGTGTTTCCCTTCCATGGAAGAGATATTGATGACCCGGCCCTCTTTCTGATCGAGCATCGGTTTGAGCGCGCGCCGGGTCGCCCAGAATGTCGAATAGACGTTCCACTTCATCGCCTCGTCAAACGCCTCATCAGACAATTGCACCATCGGCTGCAAATCTCCCGCACCGCCCGCATTGTTGACGAGGATGTCGAGCTTTCCGAAGGTCTCGATCGTTTTGTCAATGAAGCCTTCGACGTCGGACTGGTTCATCACGTCCCCTGCGAAAAAGGCGGCGTGATTGCTCCCGCCCATCTCTTCGACCACTTTCGCGCCTTTCTCCGGATTGCGCGCGAACAGGGCAACTTTTGCGCCCTCGGCCAGATAGGCCTCCGCAATTCCGCGCCCCAGCCCCGCTGTTCCGCCGGTTATCGCCGCTACCTTGCCTTCGAGTTTCATCGCATTTCTCCTTTGTGTCCCTGCCTAGCGTCCCGCCGCTGGCCGCGCACCTTGCCAAAATGAGGGATTGCGGGCGGCGGCGATGCGCGCCTCTATGCAGGCCATGAACGAAACAGATGTGATCATTCTGGGCTGCGGCCCGGCGGGTATGAGCGCGGCATTGGCCGCTCATGAATCAGGCGCGAAAGTTGCGCTTGTCGAACGATTTGACCGGGTTGGCGGCACCGGCGCTGTATCGGGCGGAGTGATCTGGGCAGCGGGCAATCCGCGCCAACGCGCCGCAGGAATGGCGGACAGCCGCGAAGAGGCGCTGGCCTATTTTCGCAGCCTCGATCACGGCGATCTGGTCGATGAAACGCTGGAGGCTTTCGTAGACACCGCGCCAGAGGCGCTGGCGTTTCTGGAGGATGCCGGCGCGCTGAGAGTCGCGCTGCTCGAAGGGTATCCCGACTATTACCTCGACCGGCCTGGAGCGAAACCTGAAGGCGGGCGGGCGATGGATCACGATCTGTTTGCGCTCGGTGAGCTGGGCGAGTGGGCGGGGCGCATCACCGCCATCGAAGAACCAAAGCCTATGATGCTGCGCGAAACCCCGCTGGGCGGCGGCACCGGCATTGTTCCACCTGAAGAGATGCAGCGGCGGATGGCAAATAACGAGCGCGGATTCGGGCAGGCGATGGTCGCGCGGCTGCTGAAAGCGTGCCTTGATCGCGGGATCGAGCCGCTGCTGAATGTCGAAACCAAACGGCTGCTGAAACAGGACGGTCGCATCACCGGCATCGAGGGCAAACGGGACGGCGAGCCATTCACACTTCACGCGGGCAGCGGTGTCATCATCACGACTGGCGGTTTTGAATGGGATAAAGACAAACGCCAGACTTTCCTGCGCGGACCGATGGATGCGCCCGCCAGCCCGCCAACCGCGCGCGGGGATGGGCTGGATCTGGCCATGCAAAGCGGGGCAAAACTGGGTAATATGACGCAGGGCTGGTGGGCGCCGACGCTGGTAATCCCGGATATGCCATGGCCCGGCGGCGAAGAGCGCGCGCTGCCGGTGCTGATTGAACGGACCGTTCCGCATTCTATGATGGTCAATCGCGCCGGGCAAAGGTTTTGCAACGAAGCTGCCAATTATTCCGCGCTGGCGGGTGCATTCCACCAGTTCGATCCGCAAACCTACGATTATCCAAACCTGCCCGCCTGGCTGATTTTCGACGAAAACTTTGCCGAGCGTTATCCTATTGGCCTGCGCTTGCCGCCCCAACCCGTGCCGGACTGGGTAGTGCGCGCCGAAACCCTTGATGAACTGGCGGACAAGCTTGGCCTGCCAGTAGGCAGTCTGTCCGGTACAGCCGCGCGGTTCAATGCTCATGCACGGGCGGGCAGCGACCCCGATTTTGAGCGCGGCACCGCAACCTATGACCATTTTTACGGAGACCGCAGCCGCGAGGGCGCATCGGTCACTTTGGGAGAGATAGCGCGCGCGCCGTTTTACGCAGTCGAGATTCGCATGGGCCTGCTCGGCACGAATGGCGGCGCGCGCACCGATGGCAAGGCGCGCATTCTGGGCCACAATGGAGAGCCGATTGCCGGTCTTTACGGTGCGGGCAACGCGATCGCCTGCCCCACCGGCGGGATTTATGCAGGGGCGGGGGGCACGCTGGGACCGGCGCTGACCTATGGTTACATCGCGGGGCGAACGGCGGCGCGCGCCAACGCTTGAACAAGGCTGTTCGGACCGGCCGCGCGGACTGTTATCGCCTTGGCCTGCGCCATCTCAGTTTACCGCGCGGTCTTTTCCTTTCCAATAGGGTCCGCGCAGTTCGCGGCGCAGGATCTTACCCGAAGGGTTGCGCGGCAATGCCTCGATGAAATCGACCGATTTGGGGCATTTGTATCCGGCGATATGATCTCGCGCGTGGGCGATCATGTCCGCCTCGCTCAATGTCTCGCCGTCTTTCACAACGACGCATGCCTTTACTTCCTCGCCCCATTTCTCCGACGGGATACCGATCACCGCGACATCCGCGACGCTCGGGTGGGCATAAAGCGCGTTCTCAACCTCGGCAGGGTAGATGTTCTCGCCGCCGGATATAATCATGTCTTTCACCCGGTCATGGATGAAGAGATAGCCGTCCGCGTCCAGATAACCCGCATCGCCGGTGCGCAGCCATCCTTCGGCGTCGATCGTTTCGGCGGTCGCTTCGGGGTTGTTCCAATACCGGCTCATATTTTTCGATGATCGGGTTGCGATTTCGCCGACAGTGCCCGCGGGCAGTTCCGCACCCGCTTCATCAATGATTTTCAGTTCGACACCGGGCAGCGCGGTGCCAACGCTGCGCATCCGCGGCGATCCTTCGGGCACGTGGTCTTCAGGATCGAGCGCGGTGATCGTGCCGCTGGTTTCGGTCATGCCGTACATCTGCACAAACCCGCATCCCAGCACGTCCATCGCCTCCCGCATAAGCTCCAGCGGGATCGGCGACGCGCCGTAGGTGATGTATTTGAGCCGGCTGAAATCTGTGTCCCTCACGCCGGGCTGGTTCAGCAGGATCTGGATCGCGGCAGGCACCAGAAAGATCTTCGAAATGTTATAATTCTGGATCAGGTCCAGCGCCTTGGTCGGGTCATATTCAGGCAAAACAATCGCATTGGTGCCAGCGATCATAGTGCCGATCCCGGTGCCTGTCCCGCTGATGTGAAAACACGGCATGGCGAGCAAGGTCACGTCCCCTTCGACCGGTTCCTGCCATTTGCGTTTTTTGCCCTCTGGCGCGCCGGCATTGTGGCTGGAAAGGATTGAACCGTGCGTCATGACCGCGCCTTTCGGCCTACCGGTCGTGCCCGAGGTGTAAAGCTGCAGCGCGTCATCTTTCAATCGAACATCGTTCAGCACGGGGTTCGCAGGAAATCCGTCGCGCCATGTCCGGTAATCGGTTCCGGCATGGTCGGGCGCGTCGATCCCGATCACCTGTTCGACCAGCGGCGTTTCGGTGCGCACACGGTCCAGCATTTCGGAGAACCCTTCCGCGACGAACACGATGCGCGCCTGACAATTGGCGAGGATGTAGGCAACTTCTGGCGCGGCAAGCCGCCAGTTTACCGGCGTCATCACCGCGCCGATCTTTGCCGCGCCCAGCAGCGCCTCGAAATAGAGCGGATGGTTTTTGCCAAGGAACGCGACGCGCTCCCCCTTGGTCACGCCCAGCGCGGTAAGGGCATTGGCAACGCGGTTGCTGCCTTCGTTGAGTTCGGCGAAGGTCATCACCTCATCGCCATATGTGAAAGCGGAGGTGTCGCTGCGCAGGCGCGCATGTTCGCGCACGATATCGCAGAAAGAGGCGGCGGCGGTCACAGTTTCATTTCCCATACCCGCAACGCTACGCCAGACAGGCGCGCGGGCCATTGGCATAATTCATAGCGGGCCTGCCGCATCGCCGCATCGCCAGTGCCGCCGGACCGCCCCAGATTACCCGGCAAAGCGGGCTGCGACGGGAACAGCGGGGTCGCTGGCATCGTGTGCGCCGCATGATCCAGCGGGAAGCTCGGACAGGTCGGTCCCTTCGATCACGCGAAATTCGCGCCAGTCATACACTCCCCGCCGATGCGTCATTGCCCAGCGTCCGCCGCGCTTTTCAAACCGGTCGATATACCGCCCCGCAATGACCGCTGAATAAATCACTCCCTTGTCGGGAAACACCTCGGCAACAGGATAACCAGGCGGCACAGTGTGCATCGCGGTCATGTATGTTTCGGTCAGGCATCGATCTGCGCTTTCAAAAGCAAACTGTGTCTGGCCAAGCTGGTGATGCGTGGCGAGGCATGGCTCCAGAATGGATTTTGCCTGCTCGACAAAGCCGCGCCAATCGCCCGCGACGGGTCCGAACTGGAACTGCGCATCTTCGTGAAACAGAGCGTCCATCATATTCCATCGGCGCCGGTCCACTGCGTGCGCGTAGGCGGCGATTACATCCATGATCTGGGCGCGGTCTTCCAGAAACAGTTTGGCCGATGTCATCACGTTTCAAGCTCCACGATAACCTTGCCGATATTGCCGCCGGTAAACAGTTTTTCATACGCACTGAGTGTGTTTTCAAGCCCGTGCGTCACGTCATAAGGCATTTTCAAGCTGCCTTGGTCGAGCCATGTTTTAAGCCGCGCTGTCAGCCGTTCGCCCTGATCCATGAAATCGGGTGAGAAGAACCCTTCGACCCGCAGGCGGCGCATCAATATCTGGTCAAACTCGCGCGGGGCGGTGCGCGTGCCAGTGTTGTAATCGGCGAGCAGTCCGCAGACCGCGACGCGGCCATAATGGTTCATGCGCAGCAGCACCTCGTCAAGCATCGGCCCGCCGACATTGTCAAAATACACATCGAAACCGCCCGCCGCATCCAATTGCGATCCTACGTCGTCAGCCTTGTAATCGACCGCGCCAACGATGCCGATCTCTTCGGTGAGGTAACCGCATTTTTCCGCGCCGCCTGCAATGCCCCACGCCTCGCACCCCAGCAGTTTGGCGATCTGCACCGCCAATATCCCCGTCGCCCCGGCGGCGGCAGACACGATCACCCGCTCGCCCGGCTGGGCCGCTGCGGTCTGCTCGATCCCCCAAAGCGCGGTCCAGCCATTCATGCCGAGCGGCCCGAACCACGCCTTCCTGTCAGAAACCGCCGGGTCCAGCGTGATCGCGCCGCTCAACACTGCATCGACCTGGCTGATCCGGCCCCACACGCCAAAGGCGCGCACCAGATCACCTTCGGCAAAGCCATCCGCGCGCGAAGCGATCACATGTCCGACCACCAGACCCGTCATCGGCGCCCCGGTGGGCAGCGGCGGCTGATAGCCATCTTCGCGGTCGGTCAGCCACAGCCGCGTGCCTGCATCCATCGAAATCAGCGCGTTGCGAATGCGGATTTCACCCTCGGCAAGATCGGGCAGCGGCGCATCGACCAGCGCCAGCGCATTGCCAAAATCCGTGCCATCGGGGCGGCGCTCGATACGCCAGAACTGGTTATCCATGCACAGCGTTGTCCCTTTGCAGACCGCACGGGGCAAGCTGCGCTTTTGCTAGGTCGCTATCACTTTGGCGCGGTGCGCGGCGGGCGCGCCAAACTTACCCTTGCCGCAGGAATTCGAGGGAGAGAGACAATGGCACTCATCACGGTCATCGGCGCATCCGGCAGGCAAGGCATGGCGCAGGTCAGGCAGGCGCTCGCCGCAGGATACGATGTGCGCGCGATTTCGCGGCAGGAAGATCCCTTTGGCGGGTCAAAGATCGACGGCGTGGACCGCGTCGAAATCCGGCCGATGGACCTGTATGACAGCGCCAGTTTCAAACCCGCACTCGAAGGGTCGGATTACATTTTCTACACGCACCCGCTTCAAGCCCGCGCAGACCGGGCTGTCCTCATCGGGGAACTGGGCAAGGTCGCGGCAGACCTGGATGTAAAACGTGTCGTCTGGAACACGTCGAGCTGGATCCCGGACCGCCCCGGCGACCCGTTCACTTACGGCGAGAATACAAAAGGCATCAATGCTCTGTGGCGATCAGGCGCGCCGGGGACGGTGTTTGGCAGCGTGCTGTTCATGGACAACTTGCTGACCAACTGGGCGCGGCCATTCATCGTGAATGAGGGGCGCTATGTGTACCCGCACAACCCCCAATTGGAGGCAAACTGGATCAGTCTGGATGACGTGGCGAAATTTATGCTCGCCAGTCTTGAACGCCCCGATATGGAGGGCGCATGGCTCAATATCGGCGGGCCGGAAAGGCTGGTTGGCAAACAGGTCACGAAATACCTGTCGGATGCGCTGGGCAAGGATATTGCGTACGATCCCTGCACTCCCGAAGAGTTTGGTCGCTATCTGGTCGAAGCGGCGGGTGACACCATGCCGCCGGAAATGCGCGAGGATTTCGCCAAGGGCATTCAGGCGTTCTACGAATACAACAACGAAGCGCCCACGCGTCCGTTCGAGGTCGATATGGACCACGTATACGAACGCTTCCCCGAGCTGGAGGGCGAACTGGAGAACCTTGGCGACTGGACTAAGCGTCAGGATTGGGGCGAAAGCAATTCAAGGCCCGCGTTCGGTTAACCGATTGCGCCTCGGATCGGCGGGCATGTTCTTTACGATGTGCAAGATAGCAGCTTGTCCGCTCACGACCCAATTGCGGGTATAGCTTATCTACTTCTCGTCCGCCGGACATTGCTATTTTGTCGCCACAAGCGATAGTCGAAGCATGACGAAAAGATCATTAGCCAGCGAGCTCGCACATCTATTCAATCTCTTCCTCGCTTTTAACCACAAGAGTCAGGGGCGGATTGAAAGGGCAAGAAATCGCCTTGACAGGGCTCTTAGTCTCACCAACGACGCAGAGCCATATCTCATGGCTTTCGATGGTATCTTGATGGTCAGCGAAGATCGGCATGAAAGCGCGCGAAAGCGGTTCCGCGAGAGTTTATCTGCGCTTGAAGCGGCAATGGATGCAGAGAAGAAGTATGTTGCGCCGTACTGCAGGCTTTGGCTTTCTATGTACGACGTGAATTGCGCTTACGAGGAAATCGACAGACTATGGGAGGAAGCGCATAGCCTAGAGGCTACGGGAACCGAGAAGGCTCTGCTGCGCCTCCCCCCGAAAGACGCGCTGCGCAAGGAGTTCGGAAACAGAAAAGGTCTCACGTCAACCGCTCGTCTCTGAGTCCGCTTGCCACTTGATTGTCGGACCTATCGATGAAAACCCGGTAGCCACCCCAGGCGTCGTCCTGCGCCATCGTCAAAGCTTTATTCCGCCGCTTCGCGCTGCTCCGGGGTGAAGATATCGAGCAGTTCGGTGTCGCTCGCGTGGGTCAGTTTATCGACCCATTGGTGAAAGACCTGCCCGCCGCGTTCGTTTTTGCCGAACAGCACCTCTTTCAACATGCCGGATTGCAGTGCCTGATGCTGGCGTTTGCCGGTCGAATAATCCTCATCGCGCACCACCACTTCGAGGAAGTCGAATTGTTCATGCGCCGATTTGACCTGCTCGTCCGTTTCCGGCTGGTTTTCCATCACATAAAACTGCGTGGTGAAGCTTTCATCGACAGTCTCGCCCGGAAACAATTGGCTGATCATCGCCCCGCGCTGACCGCCGCCGTAAAAGCTTGCGATCGAGACATGCGGGAAAATCGTCCACACACCTGATAGCAGGGCATCGTTGGGTATCTCGTCATCGCTCAGCAAAGAGAGGTCTTCCTCTATATCCGAACCAACGCGCGTTGCCATTTTGGACGGCGCTGAAAGGCGTTGATGCGGACCCCAGAAGAAATAGTTCGCGCGGTTGTAAAAGTCCGCGCCGAACGTGTCTTTGTGCAGTACGGGCAGGTGGTAGAAATCAAGATAGCCGTCATAGGCCGTTTTCCAGTTTGGCCCCGGTATCGTCCGCTGGCTGAACAGGGTCCACCCCTCGAACCCGAATGCCGATAACAGCGCGTCATATCCGCTGAGATAATCGGCGATCGGTAGCTTGGATTCCAGATCGAGTGTCGCCCAGATCAGCCCAGCGCTTTCGTAAGATGGGAACCGTTTGAGGCACAGCGCGGCCTTGTCCACGGTGCCGAAATCCTTGGCGCTGGCAACGCCCAGCAGCGCGCCGTCATTCTTAAACGTCCATCCGTGATACCCGCAGGTGAACCGGCTGGCATTGCCGCTGCCGCTGGCCACCGGATTGCCCCTGTGACTGCACATATTGAGAAAAGCAGCCACGCTGCCATCGCGCTGGCGCGTCAGCAGCAGCGGAATGCCGCATATGTCCATCGCCTTGTAATCGCCCGGTTCAGGCAGTTCGCATGACGGCGCAACCATCAGCGGCAGGCGGCGGAAGATATTGCGCCTTTCCTGCTCATACAGGTCAGGGTCGGTGTAGGATGATGCTGGAACGCGCACGACTTCATCGGCGTATTCCATCGTGTCCGCCGCGCCGTGTTCGATAAGATTGCGGGTCATTGCGACCAATTCTTCGCGAGACATTCTATACTCCCAATCCCGGATTTGTTCGCAGGATGCACCCGGTTGCCATGCGGCGACAATGCACGTTTTTGGGGGGAGGTGCCGTGGGCGAAAACAAAGGGCGGACCCTCGCATCGCGAAGGCCCGCCCCATCGTGGAGGATTATTGGTCCTGAATCAGAACTTGAAGCTGGTCTCGACAAAGACCTGCCGCCCGCGGTTCTGGGTGAGGATCAGGTCATCGCCGTCAGCCGGAAGGAACGGCCGGCCAGCCGATGTGTTCGTCCAGATTTCATCGGCAAGGTTCACGCCCACCAGCGAAATTTTCCAATTGCCGTCAGGGTGACCGATCGATGCTCGTGCATCGAAGGTGATGTATCCATCCTGCACGAAATCGTTGGCAAACGTGTCTTCGTTTGTGAGGTAATCATCCGAAAAAATCGCGTTGCCGCCAAGGCCCAGTTCAAGGCTGTCGCCCAGCGGCACGAAATAATCGAACGCGACATTGCCCGACCATTTCGGAGCGCGCGCGGCGGCCCGCCCGTTCAGATCTTCGCCGGCGCTGGTGTTGAATTCATCGGTGAATTCAGCATCAAGGTAGGCGAGATTGCTCGAAATGCTCAGGCCGTCGATCGGCGTGCGCCAGCTGAATTCAAGATCGACACCCTGGGACGTCAATTCACCGGCATTGAGGGTCAGGAACTGGATGTTGATCGCATCGAAATTCTGCACCTGAAGGTCATCGAAAATGTAGTAATAAACCGTCGCATTCAGTGTGACTGAACGATCAGCCCATTGCGATTTGAACCCGATTTCGCCGCCTATGGTTGTTTCGGAATCGAAGATCAGAGCGCCGAAATCTCCCGAAAGAGCGGCAACACTAAGGCTGTTGGATGGCAGTGCCGAGTTGTCGATCCCGCCCGATTTGAAGCCGGTCTTGAAAGCGGCGTAAACGTTGAAATCGTCAGTCGCCTGATATTTCAGCGTGACCTCGGGCGAAATATTGTCATCGGCAAACCGGATTGGGCCGGAGAAAAAGCCCGGCGACACAAAGCCGGGGCCCTGAAGGAAAGTGTGCAGGTAAGGGACCGAGATCGTCGACACCTTTTTCTCATCGGTGTAGCGTACGCCGCCCGACAGCTCCAATTGATCGGTAAGGTCAAAGATAACCGATCCGAACGCCGAAAAAGCCTCAGTCTTGGTTTCCTGGCGCTTATCCCAGTCATAGGTGAAGCCTGTCACCGGATCGGCGCCAAGGAACGAGATATTGACCGCCTGCTGCGCGGTGTCGAACACGAATGTGCGATCTTCGTAAAACACGCCGAACATGAAATTCAGCCCGCCATCAAAATCCGATGTCAGGCGGATTTCCTGCGTGTATTGCTCCAGTGTATTCAGCGGATCGGATGAACCAACGCCCCCCGGTATCCCCGGCCCGAGCAGTCCGCCATAGCTGTAACTGTCAAAATCGACCGATGTCAGATCAAGAAAGCCGGTGGTTGATGTGAGCGTGAGATAATCGGACAGATCGAGGTTGAACAGCAGTCGCCCGAACCAGATGTCGGTCTCACCAAATGGAACGCCGTTGCGCCCGGCAGCTTTCGATGGGGTGGGCACACCTCCGGCCAGCGGAGCGGCGGCATCGGGCAGAAAGTATTTCTGATCGGTATCGGCGCAATCATATCCGGGGTCGATCAGGATACCGCCGCCTAAAAGGACGATCGGGTCTGCCACGCCATTTGCGCCGCAATTTAGGTCTGAATGCTGGATCGCGCCGTCATTGGTGTTGCGGACATACTGCAATTTGATGTTTGCATCGAACCGGTCGCTGGGCTCAAAATCGAGCGTGAGACGCGCAACCAGATTGTCTTGCCCGCGGAACTGGCCGTTGGCTGCCGGAGTTCCCTCCTGCAGTTCAAGGTATTCGTCGATATCGTTCCATTGCGCCGCGACCCTGATGCCCAGAGTGTCGGTCAGCGGACCGGAAACATACCCGTTGAGTGTGTAACCTTTTTCCTCGAATTCATATTGCGCGCGGCCGCCCACTTCCCACGATGCGGTGGGGTCTGCAGAACGGATGGCGAAGACACCGGCTGAGGCGGACTTACCAAAGAACAGCGATTGCGGACCCTTCAGCACGTCGATCTGCTGCGTGTCGAAAAAGCCCGCCTGCACCAGCCGCATGGTCGAAACCTGCACCCCGTCAAAATCGAACGCGACTGCACTGTCGAACGCGGCGGAAATGTTTGATGAACCGACCCCGCGCAGCGACAGCTGGCCGCCCGAACCCGACCCGCCGACCTGCACATTCAGCGTGGGGACGCGGCTGGTCACGTCGGCAACCTGATCGACGCCGTAGCGTTCGAGTGTCTCGCCGCCGATCACTGTCACGGCCACGGGAACTTCCTGCAGCGTCTCCGTCTGGCGGCGGGCCTGGACCAGAATCACGTTGTCGTTGATCGTATCGGTTAGACCGCCTTCATCCTGTATCTCCTCGATCTCTTCGGCATCCTGCGCCAATGCGGCCTGCGGCATTGCTGCGAAGGCTGCGATGGCCGCACCGCTTAAAAGCGTGCGCCGCATGGCGGGTGAAGATTTGCCGAAGGCAATACGGGTGTGAAATGTGGTCATATGATCTCTCCCTTGCAGAGCGCGGGAATGATCTCCGCCCTCCAATCCCCAAATACGAGACGCTTCGAATGCGTCTTCTGATGTGATGGGGAGTGTATGGATGAGGGTGTGGACGCTCATCTAGCAAAAGCGCTAGGAACTCTGCGAAAGTGCGACCATTTGGCCACATCGACCGCTAATTCGCGCAAAAAAGCCACCAAGCCGTAGCGTCACGTTCCGTTAACGGAAGGGCCGCGCGCGGTGCAAAACAAGCCGTTTGCACAGCGTTATGGGTCGGAACGACACCCGGTTCCAGGCAGAATAACGAAGCATCGCGAGCACGCTTACCCGGCCTGCCTTGTCTATTGTTAACCGATTGCGGGTCTTCGCGTTCGCACCCCGCGTTTGACGCAAAACCCATTTGTTTAGCCAGTGGTGTGCGGGCGGGTCCGCGATAGGTTCCGCGGCAAAACAACCTGCTTCGGGAGAGAGATATGGCGGGACGGGTAGAGGGCCGCGTAGCTTTGGTAACAGGCGGCGCGATGGGGCTTGGGAAAGCCGATTGCGAGGCGCTGGCCAGAGAAGGCGCCAAGGTTATCGTGACAGATCGCGATGCGGAACTGGCGCACACGGTCGCGGACAGCATCGGCGGCGATGCAATGGCGCTGGACGTGGCAGATGAACAGCAATGGAAATACGTGATGCACGCGGTGGCCGAACGCCACGGCGGCCTCGATATACTCGTCAACAATGCCGGCAACGTGATCTTTGAAAATATCGAGGATTGCTCGCTTGAGCATTTCAAACTCCACCTCGACATTCATGTGGTCGGCACGTTTCTGGGCTGCAAATACGCGCTTCCGCTGATGAAACACCGGCACAAGACAAATGGCGGCGGCGGATCGTCGATCGTCAATATGGCATCGACCGCCGCGCTGATGGGGTATCCGATGATCCCGGCTTACACGGCGGCTAAGGGCGGGATCAGCTCGATGACGCGCTCTATCGCCATACATTGTCAGGATGAAAGATACGGCATCCGCGTCAATGCGCTGGCACCCGGCGGGATCGAGACGCCGATGGTGCGCGATATATCGGGGCGCGGTGATGAGGAACTGATGGAGATAGCCGACGGTCCGTTGCCGCAGGACGGCCTCGGCGCGCCCAAGGATGTGGCTGGCTGCGTCCTGTTTCTCGCATCCGATGAAGCCCGGTTTCTGAACGGCCTGACCATCCCGGTGGACAACGGCCTAGATGCCCGCCCGCACCACTGATCCTGATCCCGTCATAAAGGATGAGCGGGCGGAGCGGCCCGCCTATCGCTGGTACGTGCTCGGCCTGCTGACGCTCGTCAGCATGTTCTCGATTGCCGACCGGCTGGTGTTTTCCATCCTGCTGGAAGACATAAAGGCGGAATTTTCGTTCAGCGACGCGCAGATCGGCCTGCTGGGCGGCCTTGCGTTTGCTGCTACCTATGTCCTCGTCGGATTTCCCGCCGCGCGCCTTGCCGACCGGTCTGTTCGGCGCAACATCGTGGCGGGCGCAATCACATTCTGGAGCGGCATGACCGCACTGTGCGGTCTGGCAACAGGGTTCTGGACCCTGTTTCTTGCGCGCACTGGAGTGGGCGTGGGCGAAGGCTGTTCCGGCCCGGCCTCTCAAAGCCTCGTCGCGGATTATTTCCGACGTGATGAACTGGCCAAGGCGATGGGGTTTCTCACCATCGGCGCAAGCATGGGGACGGCCGGCGGATTGCTGATTGGCGGGCAGCTGAATGAAATGTTCGGCTGGCGCTGGGCGTTCGTGCTGATGGGGCTTCCCGGAATGCTGATCGGCGCGGTGGTCTATTTCACCATGCGAGAGCCGCGGCGCGGGCGCTATGCGCCGGCGGATGCGCAGATGAAACAGCAGCCGCTGATCGATACGGCGCGCACGCTGACAGCCAACAGGGTCTTCATGGGCCTCGCGGTCGGGTGGGCGGTTCAGATCATGATCGGTTACGCACTCGCGTTCTGGATGGCGGCGGTGATGATGCGCAATTTCGGCATCTCCAGCGGCGATGTCGGCATTTACTTGGGCCTTGCGTTCTTTATCGGCGGGATCCCCGGACCGATCTTGGGAGGTTACGTCGCAGGCTGGCTGACCAAGCGTGATGAACGCTGGCGTGCATGGCTGCCCGGAATGGTCAGTCTGGGCTGCGTGCTGCCCTTGGGGGTGAGCCTGTCTTCATCGGAATTCTGGCCGTTCCTCACGTTCTTTGCGCTTGCCTATGCGATTTACGTCGCCAGTCAGGCGCCAATCCTGTCAGGCATTCAGGCCGCAGTGGAACCCTCGCAGCGCGGCTTCGCAGTCGCAATCGCATTGTTCTTCAACAATCTCGTCGGACAGGCGCTGGGTCTGGCGGTGATTGGCTGGGTGAGCGACTGGCTTGCCCCGTCCCAAGGGTCAATTTCGCTGACGATTGCGGTGTTCGGCGTCTGCCTGTTTTCAGGCCTGCTGGCGATGGTGGTTTTCGCATGGACCGCCGCCCAGATGAAATCATCAGGGTATCTCGACAAGATGGCCCGCGATTAAAAGCCGGGATGGATCGATAACGCACCGCCATCGACCAGCATTTCCGCGCCGGTCATGAACGGGCAATCGTCGCTCGCCAGGAAAGCGATTGCCGCGGCCGTTTCTGCCGGATCGCCCAGCCGGTTCATCGGCGATGTCGCCGCAACTGCCGCTTTCAGCCCGGGTATCGCCTCTTCTGCCTTGTCCAGGATGCCGGTTTCCGTCGCGCCGGGGATCACGGTGTTGCAGCGAATGGCGTAACCCTGCTTTGCGCAGTGCACTGCAATGCTTTTGCTAAGGACGCGCACGGCTCCCTTGCTTGAGCAATAGGCTGCATCTCCGGGCAAAGCAGCCATGGCGGAAGTGGATGCAATGTTGATGAGAGATCCGCTTGGCCCGCCGGGATTGGTTTTCATCACGGAAATGGCGGCGCGGCATCCGGCCATCGTGCCGGTGACATTGATCGCATAAGCGCGGTGCCAGATATCATCCGTCACATCCTCTATCGAATGCTGCGAAACAGCGCCCGCATTGTTGACGAGGATGTCGAGCCGACCGAACGCACTGACCGCCTGTTCAACAATCTGGGGCCATAGTTCAGTATTGGCCACATCCTGCACGGCAAAGCGCGCGCCCACTTCGCTGCAAAGGGCCTTGCCCGCCTCAGCGTCTACATCCGTGCCGAGAACCTCCGCCCCGTCCGCGCGCAGCCTGCGTACTGTAGCTGCGCCGATCCCGCTGGCGCATCCCGTGACGATGGCCGCCTTGCCGGAAAGGTCTGCCACTATTCGCCTTGCTGCCAGATCGCGGCGCTGGGCCGCTGATTATGGGTATCGACAAAGCGTGCAAGATTGTCAGTGCCCTCGGGCAGTTTCCATCCCACAGTGAAGCCGAAATTCGCAAAGCAGAAGACAATCAGGTCGGCAAAGGTGAACCGGCCAAGGGCGAAGTGATTGCTGCCGCCGAGCGCCTGATCGAACCAGCGCCATTTTTCGTCGGACATGGCTGCGATTTCCGCGCCTGCCTCCTCGCTCAAAACAGGCATGCGCGGGGCGAACATCGGGCGGCCTGCCCCGGCGCGGAAGCCCATGGTCATCGGCACCACGACCTCCTGATCGAATAGCCGCGCCCATTTGCGCACTTCGGCCCGCTCTGCCGGAGTTTCGCCGAACATGTTCGGCTCAGGGTGAGTTTCTTCGATAAATTCGCAGATCGGCCAGCTTTCGGTGAGGCATGTGCCGTCATCCAGTTCCAGCGTGGGGATAGTGCCCAGCGGGTTTTTCTCCAGATAGCTGGCATTCTGCCGGTTTTCGCCGGTTATGATGTCGTAATGCACCCGCTCAAAATCCTTGCCTTCCTCAAGGCCTTTTTCAACCGCAAACATCCGCACGAGACGCGGGTTGGGCCCGAGGCTGGAATGAAGCTTTGTCATTATATCTCTCCTGAAAATCTCTCGGCCATAACTCTATGCGCACGAGGCTTGCGCGTCGCCCTCACAAATGCGCTAGGGGACAGTTAAGAGAAGAGAGGACTTAGTCGCGCCATGCATTTCCAACTGACCGACGAGCAGCGCGAGCTGCAGGAAACCGCCCGCAAATTCGCCCGCGCCGAGCTGCCGGACCTTGCCCGCGATATGGAGGAGAAAGACTATCCCGTCCCGCACGACATGCTGCGGACATACGGCGAGATGGGCTTTCTGGGCGTAAACCTGCCGGAACAATATGGCGGGCTGGGGCTGGGCCACGTCGAGGCGCTGTTGGTGCTTGAGGAATTCGCGCAGGTTTCCAACGCGGTGGCATTCCCCGTGTTCGAGGCGCTGACAGGGCCGGTGCGCACAATCGAACGGTTCGGTTCGGAAGAGATGAAGGCGAAAATCCTGCCCGAGGTTATCAGGGGTGAGAAAATCGTCGCGGTGTCCATGTCCGAACCCGACGCCGGAACCGCGCTTACCGATCTGAAGACAAAAGCGGTTGCGGACGGCAATGGCTACATCGTCAACGGCTACAAACGCTGGACCAGCGGCGGCGGGCACTCCGATTATTACGTCACCTATTGCCGAATGAATGACGAACCAGGCGCGAAGGGGATCGGCGCAGTCCTGCTGGAAAAAGACATGGAAGGCATGTCGTTTGGCAAGCGCGAAGAGTTGATGGGATTTCGCGGTATCCCGACCGCCGATTACGCGATCGAAGATGTTAAGGTGCCGGGCGGAAACGTCATCATCGGCTCTGGCGGATTCGGCAAATTGATGAGCGCGTTCGGTCTGGAACGCTGCGGCAACGCCACCCAGTCTCTCGGCGTGGCTGCTGCCGCTCTCGAACAGGCGCTGCAATATACGCAGGAACGCGAGGCCTTCGGAAAACCCATCGTCGATTTTCAAGCCGTTCAAATGAAGCTCGCCGAGATGGCAATGAAAGTAGAGGCCGCGCGCCTGCTGATCCACCGCGCCGCCGCCGGAGCAGCCACCAACGCAGACGGTCTGCCGACCGTTTACGAAAGCAGTGTCGCCAAATGCTACGCCAATGAAATTGTCCGCGAGGTGACGGCGCTGGGTATGCAGGTGATGGGCGGATACGGCTATCACAAGGATTACGGCATGGAACAGCGCCTGCGCGATGCCTACGCGTGGGGCATCGCTGGCGGGGCTATCGATGTGCAGAAAACGAATATCGCAGCAGCCATGATCGGCCGCCGGTTCGACCAGCGCAAATAGGTGCCTGTTTGCGCTTGCACGGGGACGCTGCGCCACGCACATAGGGCGACATGGAACAAAGCCAATCCGCCGCCCAGCCGCGCGCCGATCCGCAGGCACCGCCCCCGCCGGGCATGACCGCCAGTGAAACAGCGGTCGATGACGGGGATGCGCTGACGCAGTTGCACCCGAATTACAAAACCGCGCTGCGGGTTAACGCGGTGCTCACCGCGATCCCTTTCATCATCGGGGCTATCGTCCTCGAAGGGGTATTGCGAGGGCAGTCTCCGCTGCCTTTCGGGGTAATTTTGGGCGTGGTGGTGTTCGTTGCCCTGCTGCTTATCATCCGACTGCCATCACGGCGTTATCATGCGCGTGGTTACCAGATCAGTGACGACCGGCTGCGCGTGGTGAAGGGGCTGCTCTGGCGTTCCGATACTGTGGTGCCGTTCGGGCGCGTGCAGCATATCGACGTCGATCAAGGCCCGCTGGAGCGGTTCTTCGACATCTCAACCCTCACATTGCACACCGCCGGCAGCCATAACGCGTCGGTTCACCTGCCAGGTCTCGGGCGGGAGCTTGCAGGCGAGATGCGGGAGGAAATCCGCGCCCACATCAAGCGGGAAAGCATGTGAGCGAGGGCCGAGATTCAGCTGTGATCGCCCCGGCAGGCGCAGCGCCGTCCAAAGATATGCCCGCACCTGCCACAGCGCCGGATGTGCACCGCACAGCGCCGTTAAGCGTGGTGATCGGCATTGTTGGCACGCTTCGTCAGGCGGTAATACCGATTGCGCTGGTGGCTTTCAGCAGGATGGGTAGCGGCAATTCCCTGATTGCAGCGTTTCTACTGGGCGTGGCGATTATCGGGTTTGGCGGGCTTTTTGCCTATATCCGCTGGCGGCGTCTGACTTACACGATCGGGACGCAGGACATTCGCGTGGAAAGCGGCGTGCTAAGCCGGGCGGCGCGTTCAGTCCCCTATGAACGCATTCAGGATGTCAGCCTTGAACAAAAGCTGCTTCCGCGCCTGTTCGGGTTGGTTGCAGTAAAGTTTGAAACCGGCGCAGGCGGGGGCGAAGATCTAAGCCTCGCTTACCTTACGGAGGACGCAGGGGAGCGGCTGCGCCAGCTGATCCGCGAACGCCGCGATGCGCAAGACAATGCCGCTGCGATCAGTAAAACGGGCGAAGCGCCTGCTTCCCAATCGGAAGAACGGGCAGAGACGCTGTTCACGATGGGGCCGGGGCGTCTGTTCACATTCGGCCTGTTCGAATTCTCGCTCGCCGTGTTCGCAGTGCTGGCGGGCCTCGCGCAATATCTCGACGGTTTTATCGAGATTGGTGACGCAATCGACCTTGTCGGTGGCTGGTTCACCGAGCGCGGTGAAGAGGTCGCGGGTTTGGGCGCGACGGTTCAGGTCATAAGCGCGCTTGCTGGATTGTTCGCAGTCTTCGTTGTCGGATCGGCCACGGGCATGATCCGGGTTTTCACGCGCGAATGGGAATTCTTGCTGGAACGCACCGCGCGTGGTTTCCGCAGGCGGCGCGGGCTTTTCACCAAAACCGACGTCGTGATGCCCATCCACCGCGTGCAAGCGATTAAGATCGGAACGCGCTTCGTGCGGTACAGGTTCGGTTGGCACTCGCTTCGCTTTGTCAGTCTCGCGCAGGATGCCGGGTCAAGCAACCATGTGGTCGCGCCATTTGCCAAGATGGATGAGATTGAGCCGATTGTTGAAACCGCCGGTTTCCGCCTGCCGGTCGAGGATGCGGATTGGCATCGGGCCAGCACCAATTACCGCACCGACAGCATGATCGTGGATTCGCTCGTTTTCCTTGTCGCGGCGCTGGTCGGCGGGACCGTGTTGGTCGTCTTCGCGCCTGAATGGGCCGCGCTCGCGGTTTCGGTCCTGCTGATTCTGGCTGCATTTTCGGCCATAGCGGCACTCTATTCGTGGCAGTTCAAGCGTCACTCGCTCGATGATACACAGATCATGGCGCGCAGCGGCGTGCTGTCCCCCAGCAGTCAGATTGCGACGCGGCTCAAACTGCATTCGGTCGAGGTGGCGCAGGGACCGATTGCGCGCCTTCGCGGATATGCGACGATCCATCTCGGCCTCGCCGGCGGAGAGTTTTCAATTCCCGGCGTCCCGCTGGAGCGTGCCCGCGAAGTGCGGCGCGAAGTGCTGGAAACCATTGCAGCGACCGATTTCAGTGAGCTGGAAACAGGGCGCTGAGATCGCTCAGGCTCGCAGGTCTGCCCAATCGGGGTTCTCGTCGAATTTAGCTGCGACATAAGAACACTGCGGAACAATCTTGAACCCGGTCGTCCGCGCGTCTGCCACCAAACGGTCAACCAGTTGCGCTGCGATTCCGCGTCCGCCAATCTCTGGCGGGACCACCGTGTGGGTGGCGACGCGCACGTCGCTGGCCACGGCCTCCTGCGGCAGGCCGGTCTTCGGCTCCCATTCAAGATAGCCCTGGTGTTCTGCGCCTGCGACTTCAGCGATATATTTGCCGCCCTGACCCTGCGCGTGGTGGGTGATGGTAACGTCCAGTTCGCCTGCGGTTTTGTCTGACATGTAAAAAAGGCTCCTTTGCCCGGTTAACGCGGTGCAAAGGAGCCTGGTTCCGGTTTCTTCAGCGGATCAACTGCATTTTGGATGGCGGCCGATATCCCGGATGTCATAGACGCGGCTGTCCGCGATCGTAACCTGAATGCACTGCCGGCTCTGCGATCGCCACATCACGGAATAGCGCGTGTCATCATCACCAAACCGGTCGACGCGCGTAAATCCGCGATTGCTCAGTTCGCTGCGTGCCCGCGGTCCGCGATCACCGATCAGATCCTTGAACTTTGCCTTGCGGTCATACCCGCCGTGCCCGTGGTGATAGTCTGTGTTGGCGCGCCGCTGGTCGACGCCGGCGCCGTATCCGTCGGCATAATCATCTGAGCGATCATAATTGTGATACGAGACATTGTGCAGTCCGTCGGAATACCCGCGCTCATACTGCGCCTCGCGCGCATCATTATCGTGATGGCGCTGATCATCGTGGTGGTGTTTTTTGTGACCGCCCAGCAGCGCGCCCAGCAATGCCGCTCCGGCGACCACGCCAACCGCAGCCGCGACATCGCTGCCGCCTTCTCCCTGGTTGCAGTCGCGTTTGGATGCGTCGGTGATCGACGTGTAGCGGCCATCGCGCGTGACGATGTGAACGCATTGTTTGGAATCGCGGTTCCACCAATAAGCGTGCTTTGTATTGTGCTTGCCCACATTGCCATTGATGTAGGTGAACCCGCGCTGGGTAACCCCCATCTCTGCCTGTCCTGCGCGCGCGCCGACCAGATCGCTCAAAGCGTTAGCGTCACGTGCCTGAACAGATGTCGCGGTCATCGCGGCAAGCGCCGATATTCCAACAGCCAGTTTGATTGTTGCATCTTTGATTTCCCTCTCGCCGTTCATCGCTGAGGGTATCGAAAACGGTTCCAAACACAAGGGCGCATTAAGCTGAACCTTGCGCCCGCGGCCACGCGCATTAGAGGCGGTTTGCATGACCAAATTTCTCTCCGACAATGCTGCCGCCGTCCATCCCGATCTGTGGGAGGCGATGCGCGCCGCTGATGAGGCTGACAATCCATATGACGGCGATGCACTGTCCGCGCAGCTGGATGAACGGTTCACCGACCTGTTCGGACGGGAATGCGCAGCGGAATGGGTTGCGACCGGGACGGCGGCGAACTGCCTCGCGCTCGCCACGATGTGCCAGCCGCATGGCGGCGTGGTATGCCATGAAGAGGCACATATCGAGGTTGATGAAGGAGGCGCGCCGGGTTTTTACCTCCACGGTGCGAAGCTGATCCTGTGCCCCGATGGTCATGGCGGCGAAGGCGCGAAGCTGACGCCTGACAGTATCGCAGCCGTTATCGATCCGATCCGCGATGATGTGCATCAGGTGCAGCCCCATGCCATCGCAATCACGCAGGCGAGCGAATATGGCCGCAGCTACGCAGCCGAAGAGCTGTCCGCCCTCAGCGATTTTGCAGCCGCGCGTTCTCTCGGCCTGCATATGGACGGCGCGCGTTTTGCCAATGCGGCGGCATTTCTGGGCGGGTCGGCGCGCGATGCCGCGCACGGCGTAGACAGCCTCGCATTCGGCTTTATCAAGAACGGCGGGATGAATGCCGAGGCCGTGGTGTTGTTTGACCCTGCGCAGGCTGACCTTGTCCGCTACAGGCGCAAACGGGCCGGGCACCTGCAATGCAAGGGGCGGTATCTCGCCGCGCAAATCCTCGCGATGCTGGAGGGCGACCTTTGGCTCCGCAATGCGCGCCATGCGAATGCCGCTGCGCAGGATATTGCCGGGGGATGCGGGGACCGGCTGATGCACGCGGTAGAGGCTAACGAGCTGTTCGTGCGCCTGTCGCCAGCAGAGCGAGAGGCGCTGCGCGAGCAGGGTTTCGAGTTTTACGATTGGGGCGCAGATGCCGCGCGCTTCGTCACCGCCTGGAACACCCGAGAGGACGATGCAGCCGCGCTTGGAAAAGCGATAGCGGCACTGTGACGCCTAGCCCCATGACCGCAATTCGATGACTGCGGCCCAATCACCGATGCTGCATTGGCGCATTATCGTTCCATTCGTGCTGACCGGCGCGATCTGGGGTTCGACGTGGTTCGTCATCACCGGCCAGATCGACGGAGTGCCAGCGGCGTGGTCGGTGTTTTACAGGTTCGCGCTTGCCACGCCTGCGCTGTTCCTTGTGGCGGCCCTGATGAAGCGGCGGCTGCGCCTGACGCGGCCTGAACACATGCTCGCCATATTGGTAGGCGTGATGCAGTTTAGCGGAAATTTCCTGTTCGTCTACCACGCAGAGCTTTACCTCACATCCGGCATTGTCGCGATGATGTTTGCGCTGCTGATGGTGCCTAATGCCGTGTTTGCCCGCGTATTTCTGGGCGAGCGGGTGCAGGGCGGCTTTATTCTGGGCAGTATTGTAGCGATAACCGGAGTGGCGATGCTGCTCGTCAATGAATGGAGCGCCGCGCCGCGTGCCGGTGTGCTGGGCGGAAATGTCGCGCTGGGCATTATCCTTGCCGTTGGCGGACTGCTGGCAGCATCATTTGCCAATGTCGTCCAGGCCAATCCCACAGGCCGCGCGGTTCCCATGCCAAGCCTGCTGGCGTGGGCGATGCTTTACGGCACGATTTTCGACCTTGGATTTGCGGCGCTGACAGCTGGGCCGCCGCCGTTTCCCGATCGCGCCGAATATTGGATGGGCATCGTCTATCTCGCCCTGATCGGGACGGTCATTACCTTCCCGCTGCATTATAATCTGGTGCGAGAGATCGGGGCGGGGCGCACCGCTTATAACAGCATCGTCACGGTTTCGGTCGCCATGCTGCTATCGACATTGTTCGAAGATTACCGGTGGAGCTGGCTCACCGCGTCAGGAATGGCGCTGGCCGTCGGAGGCATGATCCTCGCCCTGCGGGCCAAGCAGCGACGCTAGCCCTTCGAAATAGGTCGGGTAATGCGGCCGCCATCCGAGCACCCGTTTGGCTTTGCCGTTCGCCACGCGCCGGTTCTCCGAATAAAAGCCGAGCGCCATTTCAGACAGATTGGCCTCGTCGAGCGTTTGCATCGGGGGCGGTTCCAGACCTAGCAGAGCGCAGGCGTGCTCCGTCACCGCGTTCCCGCTTGCGGGCAGATCATCGCCCAGATTGTATGCGCCCGATGGAGCGCTGGTGGTGAGTGCAGCAACCACGCCGCTGGCAATATCGTCTACATGCACCCGGCTGAAGACCTGTCCGGGCAAATCAATCCGCCGCGCTTTACCTTCGCGCACGCGGTCCAGCGCGCTGCGGCCCGGCCCGTAAATTCCCGGCAGGCGAAACACCCTCGCCCCCATCTGCATCCATTCAGCGTCCGCGTCCGAGCGGGCACTGCGCCGACCGTCGCCTGTGGGCGAGCTTTCATCGACCCATGCACCCTGCTGGTCGCCGTACACTCCGGTCGAAGAAAGATATCCGAGCCAATGATCGCCAATGTCTGCGCGGTAGCTTTCCAGCACCGCATCTGTGCCGCGTTTCCGATCGGGCGGCACCGAGCTTAATATATGCGTCGCCTCTGCCAAGGATGCCCGCACCGCATCGCTATCTTCGAAATCGACATTGCCTGCGCTGCCGGTGGCCGACACCTGCCAGCCGCGCGCCTCCATTGCCGCTGCAATCCGTTTTGCCGTGTAGCCCAAACCAAAAATGAACAAATGCGCCATGCAGGCGTTCTAATCGCTTGACGCACCCACAAATCAACTGAAATCGGTTTCCCATGGATATTGCAACAACCCCGACAAACCCCGAAGGCAACCCAGAGCTCGCCGATGCGGCCCACATGCCTACCGATCCGCCCGTAATCCGGCGTGAGGATTATGCGCCCTTTCCGTGGCTCGTCCCCGAAACCGCGCTCGATTTTAAATTGGGGGCCGATAAAACGGTGGTGACATCGCGGCTGATGGTTCGCCGCAATCCTGCGTGCGAGTATGCTGGCACAGAGCTTCGGTTGAACGGTGACGGGCTTAGCGCGGCCAGCGTCAGCGTCGATGGCGCGCCGTTCAGCGATCATGCGATGGACGGGCCGGACCTCGTCATCACCCTGCCGGGCAGCTCGCACGAGGTTGAGATCGTGACCGAAATCAATCCCAGCGCGAATACCCAGCTGATGGGTCTGTATGCGTCGAACGGGATGCTTTGCACCCAGTGCGAGGCAGAGGGGTTCCGCCGGATCACGTTCTTCCCCGACCGTCCCGATGTGCTCTCGACATACCGTGTCCGCATGTCCGGCCCGAGAAGCGATTTTCCGATCCTGCTTTGCAACGGCAATCAGGAGGCATCTGGCGAAGGTGAAGACGGAACCCATTGGGCCGAGTGGCATGATCCATGGCCCAAGCCATCGTATCTCTTTGCACTGGTGGCCGGCGATCTGGTGGCCAACTCAGCGACCTTCACTACGATGAACGGCCGCGAGGTCGAGCTGAATGTCTGGGTCCGCGAAGAAGACCTTGCGCGCACCGACCATGCAATGGAGTCGCTCAAAAAATCGATGAAGTGGGACGAGGACACATTCGGGCGCGAATACGATCTTGACCTCTACAACATCGTTGCCGTCAGCGATTTCAACATGGGCGCGATGGAGAACAAGGGGCTGAATGTCTTCAACACTAAATATGTTCTCGCCGACCCGGACACCGCAACCGATGCCGATTTCGATGCGGTCGAAGGAGTCATCGCGCACGAATACTTCCACAATTGGTCCGGCAACCGGATCACCTGCCGCGACTGGTTCCAGTTATCGCTGAAAGAGGGCTTTACCGTCCTTCGAGACCAGCTGTTTTCGCAGGACATGCAGGGTGAAGCTGTGAAGCGGATCGAGGATGTGCGCATTTTGCGCGCCGCACAATTCCCCGAAGATGCAGGCCCGCTCGCCCATCCGATCCGGCCGGACAGTTACCGCGAAATTTCCAATTTCTACACCGCGACCGTCTATAACAAGGGGGCAGAGGTGATCCGCATGATGCGCAGCATGGCGGGGCCGGACGCTTTCCGTGAAGGCACTGATCTGTATTTCGACCGGCACGACGGGGAGGCCGCGACCTGCGAAGACTTCGTCACGGCAATTGAGGATGGCACCGGGCTGGAGTTGGCGCAATTCCGGCGCTGGTATCGTCAGGCAGGCACTCCACGCGTTCAGGTCAGCCAGACACTTGGCAGTGACGGCCTGGATGTGACTTTCAAGCAGACTGTGCCCGACACTCCGGGTCAGACAGACAAGGGCGCGATGCACATCCCGCTGCGCGTCGCGGTCCATTGCCGCGAAACCGGCGCTTTGGGCAATGAACAGCTGATCGAGCTGCGGCATGATGAGCAGACAATCACTTTACCTTTGGCAGGACCGGTGCCGGTTCTGTCGATCAATCGCGGCTTTACTGCCCCGGTTGTGATCGAGCGCGATCTCGAAACCGAAGATCTTGTCTTCCTCGCCGCGAAAGACGACGATCCCTTCGCCCGGTACGAGGCGCTGCAAGACCTCGCCGTGCGCCATCTTGTGGCGGCAGCGAGCTTCGAGCTGGACGAGGCTGGGCGCGCCGCTGGCAAGCTGGCCCTGCGCGATGCGTTCCGCTCGATAATCACCGATGATAGCCTTGATCATTCGATGCGCGGCGAGCTGATGATGCTGCCGAGCGAGACGTATCTGTTCGAAGCGATGGCGGGCACAGATTCGGCTGGCATTCGCAAGGCGGACCCCGGCCAGATCCATAAAGAGCGCGAGCAATTGAAAGCTGCAATCGGCGTCGGGCTGAAACGGGAGCTCGAATCGCTTTACGCGCAGGTCGCCGATATTGCCTATGACGACCCCATCGGACGCGGCGCGCGAAAGGTGAAGACGCAGATTGCGGCGCTGTTTGCGGCGAGTGATCCTGAACGCGCGGCAATTATGGCGTCGCGCCAATACGATGCCGCCGACAACATGACCGATCGTCAGGGCGCGCTGATGGTGCTGTGCGGATTGCAATCACCCTCACGCGAAGAGCGCCTTCAAGCATTTTATGACCGCTACAAAGGCAATGCGCTGGTGATCGACAAATGGTTCACCCTGCAGGCGCTGTCACTCCACCCGGATGTGATCGATCAGGTACGAGCTTTGGCGCAGCACCCCGATTTCACCATGAAGAACCCCAACCGTGTGCGCTCGCTATACATGGCGTTTGCCGGAAATCCGCAGGGCTTTCATGCCAAGGATGGCTCTGGCTACAAGATGATTGCCGACGTCATTCTCGCGCTAGACCCGATCAATCCGCAAACCGCGGCGCGTTTTGTCTCGCCGCTTGGCCGCTGGCGGAGGATCGAATCGGTTCGCGCTGGCCTGATGAAAGCGGAGCTTGAACGGATCGCGGGTGCCGATGGGCTTTCTCGTGATACATTCGAGCAGGTTTCGCGCAGCCTCGATGGCTGACGAAGCCGATTTCGATGTCGTGCGCGCTGCGGCGCTGGGCCATGTCCCGCACGGCTTTTTCGGAAGCGGCGGCGGGCGGCATCAATTCGGCTATGGCGGACCCGGCGCACCGGAGCACGTCAGGCTTAGGCGAAGGCAGGCCGCGCATAATATCGCGGCGGATGCGGAGCTTGCGGCTCCGCACCAGGTGCACTCTTGCGATGTCGTATCGGTGGATCGCCCATGGCCGGATCAGCCCGAAGGTCGTCCGGTCGCGGATGCACTGGTCACAGCGAACAGCGGTATCGCGCTGGGCATCGTGACGGCCGATTGCGCACCGGTTTTGTTTGCCGATGCCAACGCGCAGGTGATCGGGGCAGCGCATGCAGGGTGGCGCGGGGCGCATGGCGGTGTGCTCGAAAATACAGTTTTTGCGATGGAGCAACTGGGTGCACGGCGCAGCGACATTGGCGCCGCGATTGGGCCGACGATTGCACAGGAAAGCTATGAAGTGGATGCGGAATTCCGCTGCAATTTCAATGCTGAAGACGAAGCGCATTTTAATTCTGCGCCACCGCGAGAGGGGCGGGAACGCTGGCATTTCGACCTGCCCGGTTATATCAGGTCACGGCTGGAGCGCGTGGGCGTCGGCATGATTTCTTGCACCGGGCTGGATACTTTTTCGCATTCCGCGCGTTACCACTCCTATCGAAAATCCACCCAATCCGGTGAACCAAATTATGGACGCCAGATCAGCATTATTGCGCTTGGCTGACGTTACTGCACGGCCTGCTTGCGTGAAAGCGAACATGGGATGCCGAAAACACGGTTGGATTTCGCCGGTTTTGCGTCTATCTGCGCCGCGAGCCGGTAAATTAATGGGATAAGAAATGTCCCGCAAACGGCTCTGGGGAGCGAACCTGATAGATCAGTTCCCCGGATAAACGAGTTTCAACACCAATTCGTGCTGGCACTGCGCCTGTGCGGATGGACGAGCAAGGTAAGACAAAATGGCTTCAACAGGAGCAAGCACCACTGCTTCCGAAGTTTCGGCTAACGAAGAAGGCGTTCGGCGCCGCGACTGGATCCACGTTGCGGCACTCGGCACAGCCGGTGTTGGCGCTGCGGCGGTTATTCTGCCTGCGGTTTCGCAGATGGCGCCGACCGCTGACGTCCTTGCCGCTAGCACGACCGATGTTGACGTATCCAAAGTCGAAGCCGGGCAGACGATCAAGGCGGTTTTCCGCGAACAGCCGCTTTTCATCAAGCGTCTGACGCCTGAGGAAATGGCCGAAGCCGACGCGATTGACGCATCCAGCCTTCGCGATCCCGAAACGCTCGCCGATCGGACCAAAGAGGGCAGCGAAGACCTGCTAGTCACGATGGGCGTTTGCACCCACCTTGGCTGCGTGCCACTGGGCGCTGCCGAGGGAGAGAACAAAGGCGATTTCGGCGGGTATTACTGTCCGTGCCACGGATCGCATTACGACACGGCAGGCCGCATCCGCAAAGGCCCGGCGCCGACCAACCTTCAAGTTCCGGAATACGCTTTCAACGGGGATGTCATCCGTGTTGGGTGATGCCGCGTAACTTATCTGATCTATACTGATTTCACGCTGAGAACCGAGAGACCATTATGAGTTTTGCCTGGGCCAAGCAGTACGAACCGAAAAACGGCTTCACCAAATGGCTGGACGAAAAATTGCCAGTTCCGCGGCTCGTCTATGATGCCGTGGGTGCAGGTTATCCGGTTCCGCGTAACCTCAACTACATGTGGAATTTCGGTGTTCTCGCCGGTTTCTGCCTGATGCTGCAAATCGTCACGGGAGTGATCCTGGCGATGCACTATGCCTCCAATACAGAGGTTGCGTTCGGCCAGGTCGAACACATCATGCGCAACGTGAATTACGGTTGGCTGATGCGGTATGCGCACGCCAACGGCGCAAGTTTCTTCTTCATCGTCATCTACCTGCATATTTTCCGCGGTCTGTATTATTCGTCTTACAAGGCGCCGCGCGAGATGATCTGGCTCTTGGGCGTGGTCATCTTCTTGCTTATGATGGCGACCGCTTTCATGGGTTACGTGCTGCCGTGGGGCCAGATGAGCTTCTGGGGTGCGAAGGTTATCACCGGGCTGTTTGGTGCCATACCGATCATCGGCGAGCCGCTGCAGATCTGGCTGGTCGGCGGTTATGCGCCGAACGATTCAACCCTGAACCGCTTCTTCTCGCTTCACTTCCTGCTGCCATTCGTGATTGCCGGTGTGGTTATCCTCCACATCTGGGCGCTTCACATTCCGGGCTCTTCGAACCCAACCGGCGTTGAAGTGAAGAAGGAAAGCGATACCGTGCCGTTCCACCCGTATTACACGGCCAAGGATGGCTTTGGTCTGGGCGTATTCCTGATCGCATTTACGTTCATGGTGTTCTTCCTGCCGAATGCGCTTGGCCACCCTGACAACTACATCGAGGCGAACCCGCTTTCGACGCCTGCGCATATCGTTCCTGAATGGTACTTCCTGCCGTTCTACGCGATCCTGCGTGCCTTCACTGGCGATCTCACGATCCCGCTTACCGGCATTGTCATCATCGAGGCGAAGCTGCTGGGTGTTATCGCGATGTTTGGTTCGATCCTTGTCTGGTTCTTCCTGCCATGGCTCGACAAGAGCCCGGTCCGGTCCGGTCACTATCGCCCGATGTTCAAGAAGTTCTTCTGGTTCGGCCTGATCCCGACCATGATTGTTCTGACCATCTGCGGCGGTGCGCCGGCTGAGGAGCCCTATGTGATCCTGAGCCAGATCTTCACGGCCTATTACTTCCTTCACTTCCTGGTGATCCTGCCGATCATCAGCCAGATCGAAGTGCCAAAGCCGTTGCCGTTCTCTATCACAGAGGCGGTGCTGGGTTCGGACGACAAGCCGGGCGGAACCGATGGCGGCGGTGAAAACCCGCAGGCTGCGGTCAAGCCTCTGCCGGGCGGCGATCCTGCCGGTTCGCCCCAACCGGCCGAATAAACCCGCGCCGACACCACCTTTACTGACCCGATAACGAGAAAGAGTTAGGTCATGACAATCCGTCTAGCAGGCATCCTTGTTGGCCTCGGCCTTACCGCCGTGCTTCTGCTGTGGTCGCTGGTTCCCGGTGCAGTCGCACTGGTCTCCGGCCCCCCAGCCGAAAAGCCCGCCTATTACGTGTTCAAGGAAGAGCCGGTATCGCCAGCGGGCGGCTTCTCTTTTGATGGCCCTCTCGGCAAGTGGGATTACGCCCAGTTGCAGCGCGGTTATGCCGTTTACAAGCAGGTGTGTTCGGCCTGTCACGGACTGAAGTTCGTGGCCTTCCGCAACCTGCAAGAGCTCGGCTATTCCGAAGAACAGGTTCGCGCAGAGGCAGCAACCTGGAACGTACCGGGTATTGATCCCAATACGGGTGAAGCGGTTCTGCGTCCCGGTCTCCCGACCGACCAGTTTCCAAACCCCTATCCGAACAATGTTGCCGCCGCCGCTGCAAACAACAATGCGATCCCGCCTGACCTTTCGCTTATGACGAAGGCCCGGGCTGATGGTTCGAACTATGTGTATTCGCTGCTTAACGGTTATGTCGAACCCGATCCCGCAAAGCTTGCCAAGGCACAGGAAGCCGGTTTCGAAACGCCCATGGGTCTGTATTTCAACCCGTGGTTTGCAAACGTGAACCTCGCCATGCCCCCGCAGCTTTACCCTGACCTCATCACCTATGATGACGGGACAGAAGCGACGACCGCGCAAATGTCGGCCGATATCGCAGCATTTCTGACGTGGACAGCAGAGCCGAAGATGATCCAGCGCAAACAGACCGGCTGGTTTGTGATCGCATTCCTGATCTTTGCCACCGGCCTCGCATACCTGTCGTACAAACAGGTTTGGGCAGGTAAGAAGCCGAAGAAAAAATAAGCCGATCCGCACTGCAAGCGTGCTTTTTATAAATGACAGTCGCCCCATCATCCCGCCGCGGATGGTGGGGCGACTTGCTTTGCGGAACGCGGTATGTCCGTGCGGAGCAAGATTAAGGAACGACTAGCGATGCAGGCGACACTTTCACCCGATGATCTGAAAGGTCTGGTGCGAACCGTGCCGGATTTTCCGCAGCCGGGCATCCAGTTCCGCGACATAACCACGCTCATCAGCCACCCTCACGGGCTCGCATCCAGCGTTGCCCATCTTGCCGCACTCGCCCGCGCCAAGGGTGCGACCAAGATCGCCGGTATGGAGGCGCGCGGATTCATCTTTGGCGCGGCGGTTGCAGTGCAGCTCGGAATTGGCTTCGTGCTCATCAGAAAGCCGGGAAAACTGCCGATTGAAACCATCGGTGTCGATTACGCGCTAGAATACGGGACCGACCGGTTGGAGGTTGATCCCGGAGCTGTGAGTGATGGGGAGAGTGTCGTCATCGTCGATGATCTGATCGCAACGGGGGGCACGGCCGTTGCTGCGGCACAATTGCTCCGTGATGCAGGCGGACAGGTGCGCGATGCACTTTTCGTCATCGACCTGCCCGATCTCGGCGGCGCGGCGAAACTCGGCAAGGCGGGAATTGCGGTTCAGACGCTGATGCAGTTCGAAGGCGATTGAGCCTTTGCAAACCCGCCGCAGGAACGAGTGCTCCAGCAATTCATTGTATCCCATGGGTCAATCAGGAACTTAAATGGAATCGCAAGCGCTCGTAATTGCCACGATCGGCGTCCTCGGTGTGGGGGCGCAATGGGTCGCATGGCGCACAGGTTGGCCAGCCATCGTGCTGATGCTGGCCGCAGGATTTCTCGCAGGGCCAGTGGCTGGCGAGCTGGGTTTCCGCCTGCTCGACCCGGAGGCGGCGTTCGGAGACCTTCTGGAACCTGCCATCGGCATCGGTGTCGCCCTGATCCTGTTTGAAGGCGGGCTGAGCCTGGACCTTCGCGAACTTAAACATTCTGGTAAAGCGGTGTGGCGACTGGCGACCATCGGCGTGGTCATAGGCTGGGCGCTTGGTGCGCTGGCGGCTAGCCAGATCGGCGGTTTGGCTTGGCCCGTCGCCATTTTGTTCGGCGGTATCCTTATCGTAACCGGCCCTACGGTGGTGATCCCGCTGCTGCGTCAGGCGAACGTTCAGACCCGTCCCAACTCGATCCTGAAATGGGAAGGCATTGTCAACGATCCCACCGGCGCATTGTGTGCGGTGATCGCTTACGAATATTTTCGCCGTGTCGCGGAGAGCCCCAACGCCTCGCTGTTCGAAGTGGTCCCGCCGCTCATCATCGCCGCGATCCTTGCCGGATTGGTAGGATATGCCGCGGCTCGTTTTGTCACTTATGCTTTTCCGCGGGGCGCGATCCCCGAATATCTTAAAGTGCCGGTCTTGTTTATCACCGTCATTTTCGTCTTCGTTCTGACGAACAAAATCGAGCATGAAGCGGGGCTGGTTGCGGTAACCGTGATGGGCGTAACGCTCGCCAATAGCGGCTTTTCAAGCTTGCGGTCGATCCACCTGTTTAAGGAAAACGTCGCGGTTCTGCTTGTATCCGGCATCTTCATCGTGCTCGCCTCCAGCCTGACGATCAACGATCTCGCCTATCTCGATCCTTCGACCGAGGTTGGACTGCGCTTCATCCTGTTCGTGCTGGCGCTGCTGTTTATTGTGCGCCCGCTGACGGTGCTGATCAGCTTGCTCGGATCGGATGTGCCATGGAACGAGCGGCTGTTTATCGCCTGGATCGCGCCGCGCGGTATTGTGCTTGTCGCGATTTCGGGCTTGTTCGCACTGCGCCTCGCCGATCTGGGCTATAGCGACGGGCAGGTGCTTACCGCGCTCAGCTTTGCGGTGGTCGTCGCGACGGTCGTTGCGCACGGTTTCACGATCAACATCGTGGCCAAATGGCTGGATGTAAAAGGCACGTCACGGCCCGGATTGCTGATCGTTGGCTCCACACCTTGGACAATCGCGCTCGCGAAAGAGATGCAGGCGCTCAAAACGCCCGTCATGATCGTCGATCCCAGCTGGCAAAGCCTGGGTCCGGCACGCCGTGAGGGACTGCCATTTTACCACGGTGAAATCCTGAACGAGGCAACTGAGCACAACCTCGACCTGTCGCCGTATCAAGTGCTCGTCGCGGCCACCGATAACGAGGCATACAATACCCTCGTTTGTAATGAGTTCGCGCACGAAATTGGCCGCGACAGCGTCTATCAGCTGGGCGAAAGCGCAGATGGTGATGATGACAAGCATGCCCTTCCGCCAACACTGCGCGGGCGCGCGCTCTTTGAAAGCGGTTTCGGAGTGACCGATGTGCTCGAACGCCAGCAGCAGGGCTGGGTGTTCCGCAAAACGAAACTTTCAGACGAATTTGATTTTGAAAAGGCGCAGGAAAAACTGCCGGATAGCGCAAATATGCTATTGCTGGTGCGCAGCACCGGAACCTTGCGGTTTTTCACTCACGCAGCGCGGCCTGAACCGCGTGCGGGCGATACGATCATAACCTTCACCCCGCCGCAGCTGCGGACACCCGAGGAACAGGCTGCAAAACGCGCGGCAAAGGAAAGCGGACGGGCGCGCGATGAGCAATCGCAAGCCAAACCGCCCAAGCCGCAAGCGACATGAACCCGCTCACACGAGAAGACTTCGAAAACGAGGCCCCGATGAGAAAACATTCGATATTCACGACCCTCCCGATCACCGTGGCAGCCTGCGCTGCCCTTGCTGCATGCGGGGGGCGAGAGGACGCCAATTTGCCGGCAGACGACACCGTCGACACCGCTGCGACACCTTCGCCCGATGCGCCGGTGTCTATAATAAGACCGGACGTCGAACAGCCTGAAACGCCCGAAGAGCCGCTGAAAGAGCTGCGCCTGACCGTCAGTTTCCCCGATGGCGGAAGCGATTTGGACGATGCCGCAATCTCCACCCTGCAAGAGCTATTGGCCTCTGAGCAGGCCGCGCTTGGCCTGCCGATCACACTAAGAGCGCATAGCGACGCGGGCGGCCGAGACGAAGTCAATATGCGCGCATCACGCTCGCGCGGGGACAGCGTTGCAGCATGGCTGGTTGAAAACGGAATTGCCGAAGACCGGCTGGAAATTATCGCGTTCGGCGAACAGAACCCGGTTGAACCCAACGCGCTGCCTGATGGCGAACCGAACGAGGCGGGACGCGCTGCCAATCGCCGGGTGGAGATTTACGTGCCGACGCTGTCGCTGGGCGACAGCTCAGAAGACGAGCCTGAATCAGCCGAGGCCAGCGACTAATTCCAGAACTTGTTCGGCATATTCCGGGCGGCAGATAAGCAGGTCCGGCAAATAGGGATCGGCTTGGTTGTATCGCATGGGCGAACCGTCAATGCGCGAGCAATGCAGGCCATACGCCGCCGCGACAGCCACCGGCGCGCAACTATCCCATTCGTACTGACCGCCGGAATGCAGGTAGATTTCAGCCTCTCCGCGCAGGACAGCCATCGCTTTCGCACCGGCACTGCCCATGCCGACCAGTTCGCCGTCCATCGCCTCAGCAACGGCGACCGCTTCTTTCGCGGGACGGGATCGGCTGACGAGGAACCGCGGCTTTCCAGCAGGTTTCGGCAGTGCAGAAATCTCATCGGTGCGCAGCACGATCCCGCCCTCAAGGCCGGGCAGAGCAACAGCGCCTATGGTTGCAGTTCCGCCTACCGAAAGACCGACATGCACCGCCCAGTCGCCGCGCTGCTCTCCATATTCGCGTGTGCCATCAACCGGATCGACGATCCAGACGCGCTCGATATCGCAGCGGGCGGTGTCGTCCTTTTCCTCTTCAGACAGCAATGCGTCATCGGGCCGCGCCGCGCGCAGGGCGTGACACAGGAATTCATTCGCGGTCGCATCGCCCGCTTTTCCCAAAGCTTTGCCTTCGAACATGCCGCTTTCGCGCACATCCAGCAGAATGCGACCGGCAATCTCCGCAAGGTGCGCGGCTAGCTGCGCGTCGGTCATCTCAGCTGGTGTCATGTCGGCGAGCCTTACTTGAGCGGCAGGATCTGTTTGATGATGTAATCGGCGCCTTCAACCGGTGTCATATCGACCGTGTTCACCCGAATTTCGGGCTGTTCCGGCGGTTCGTATGGACTGTCGATTCCGGTAAAGTTCTTCAGCTCTCCTGCACGGGCTTTTTTGTACAGACCCTTCACATCGCGCTGCTCTGCAACCTCCAGCGGGGTGTCCACAAACACCTCGATGAACTCGCCATCGGGCAACATGTCGCGCACCATCCTGCGTTCCGCGCGGAACGGCGAGATGAAGGCGGTGAGCACGATCAGGCCGGCATCCGCCATCAGTTTCGCGACCTCGCCAATGCGCCGGATATTCTCGATCCGGTCGGTTTCGGTAAAGCCCAGATCTTTATTCAGACCGTGGCGAACATTGTCCCCGTCGAGCAGGAAGGTGTGGCGGTTCATGATCGCGAGCTGCTTTTCAACCTCGTTGGCAATGGTTGATTTGCCCGAGCCGGATAGACCGGTGAACCACAGCACACGCGGTTTCTGGTTCTTCATCCCGGCATGGTCTTCGCGGGAAACCGTGGTCGGCTGCCAATGGACGTTTTGCGCGCGGCGAAGGCTGAAATCGATCATCCCGGCGCCGATGGTGGCGTTGGTGAATTTGTCGACAAGGATGAAACCGCCCATCTGGCGGCTTGTTTCGTACGGTTCGAAGGTGATCGGCCGGTCGGTCGAGAATTCGGCGACGCCAATCGAGTTCAGCTCCAGCGTCTTGGCCGCCAGATGTTCAAGCGAATTGACATCGATTTCATACTTCGGCGGCTGGATAGTCGCTGTCACCATCTGGCTGCCGATTTTGAGCCAGTATCCGCGGCCCGGTTTCAGCGCCTCTTCATCCATCCAGACTAATTTCGCGCTAAACTGGTCGGAAGCTTCAGGTGGATTGTCTGCGGCCGCGATCACGTCGCCGCGGCTGCAATCGACCTCGTCTTCGAGGGTGAGTGTGACCGATTGACCGGCAACCGCTTCTTCCAGATCGCCGTCGAAGGTGGTGATCGAGCGAATTTTGCTGGTCTTTCCGGCGGGCACGATGCGCACCGCATCTCCGGGACGGATAGTACCACCCGCGATCAAACCAGCAAACCCGCGAAAATCGAGATTGGGACGATTGACCCACTGGACCGGCATACGGAAAGACCGTTCCTGCGCGGCGGTGTTGGCAAGCTCGACCGTTTCGAGATGCTCGATCAGCGCCTGCCCGTTATACCATGGGGTGTTCGGCGACGGGGACACGGTGATATTGTCGCCCTTGAACCCGGAAATCGGGATCGGGGTAAACGCCTCGATACCGACCTCTTTCGCAAAAGAGGTGTAATCGGCGACAATCGCGTCGAACGCGGCCTGATCGTAATCAACCAGGTCCATCTTGTTCACCGCCAGCACCAGATGCTTGATCCCCAGCAGATGCACCAGGAAACTGTGCCGCCGTGTCTGCTGCAGGATACCCTTGCGCGCATCGACCAGAATGACAGCAAGATCGGCGGTCGAGGCGCCAGTGACCATATTGCGGGTGTATTGTTCGTGGCCGGGCGTGTCCGCGACAATGAATTTGCGCTTTTCGGTCGTGAAAAACCGGTAGGCTACGTCGATGGTGATGCCCTGTTCGCGCTCTGCGGCGAGGCCATCGACCAGCAGTGCGAAATCAATCTCGTCGCCCTGTGTGCCGTGTTTCGCGCTGTCGCTTTCCAGCGCGGTCAGCTGATCTTCAAAGATCATTTTCGAATCGTAAAGCAACCGCCCGATCAGCGTCGATTTGCCATCATCCACACTGCCGCACGTGATGAACCGCAGCAGACTTTTGTGCTGGTGCTGGTCCAGATAGGCGTCGATGTCCTCAGCGATCAGCGCATCGGTTTTGAAGCTGGAATCCTGAATGGTCATCAGAAATACCCCTCCTGCTTCTTGTCTTCCATGCTGGCCGACTGCCCTTTATCGATGGCGCGCCCCTGCCGCTCTGACCCGGTGGCCAGCAGCATTTCCTGAATGATCTTATTCATATCGGTTGCATCGCTTTCCGTCGCGCCGGTCAGCGGATAACAGCCAAGCGTGCGGAAACGGACGGAGCGTTCAACCGGCTCCTCGCCGTCTTCAAGGCGGAACCGGTCATCATCAACCACGAGAAGCAGCCCGTCGCGCTCAACCGTCGGGCGTTTTTCCGACAGGTAAAGCGGCACGATGTCGATGTTTTCCAGCGCGATGTACTGCCAGATATCCAGCTCGGTCCAGTTGGAGATCGGGAAGACGCGGATGCTTTCGCCCTTGTTCTTTTTCGCGTTGTAAAGGTTCCAAAGCTCGGGGCGCTGGTTCTTCGGATCCCAGCGGTGCGAGGCTGTGCGGAAAGAGAATACGCGCTCCTTCGCGCGCGCCTTTTCCTCGTCACGGCGGCCCCCACCAAATGCTGCGTCGAACCCGTTTTCGGTAAGTGCACGTTTCAGCGGATCGGTAAGCTGCGCCTGGCTGTAAAGCGCGCTGCCAGTGTCGAACGGGTTGATACCCTGCGCCTCTGCTTCATCATTCTGCGCAACGATCAGCTCCAGCCCGTATTCGCGCACCGTTTTGTCCCGGTGTTCAAGCAGTGCCTGAAAATCCCAACCGCTCGCAACATGCAGCATCGGGAATGGCGGGGGCGAGGGATAGAACGCCTTTCGCGCAAGGTGCAGCATAACCGACGAATCCTTGCCGACCGAATACAGCATAACCGGGTTTTCAGCCTCGGCCACGACTTCGCGGAAAATATGAATACTCTCGGCTTCTAGCCGTTCGAGATGGGTCAGTGTGCGCATGCAGCATCAGCTAAAGGGCTGCCCGCACAAAACAAGCGTAGAAATAGTTGCAGCTATCAAAGAGATGCATATTGCCGCGCCGACTAGCCGAAGGGGGTATGCGCGCAAATCCGGGCTTGCCAAGACCGGCAAATCCGAGCGTTGCAGATGGGAAGGAATGGAGCGGGTAAGGGGAATCGAACCCCTCTAGCTAGCTTGGAAGGCTAGAGCATTACCACTATGCTATACCCGCTCACGACGGTAGTTCCCACCGGGCGCTGGCCCCTTGCCACTTTTAGGGCCGCCGCGTCAACATACAGGTGGCCTGTGACGCCGCTTCCACCGCCATGTTGTCAATAAGCCGCGTCGTTCCGATGCGGGCTGCGACGAGCAATCTGGCGGGTCTTTGTTCCAGTGCCGATAGCGGGGCAAGAGATGCCGCATCGACGAGGCTCGCATAATCTACAGATGAAAAACCTGCGCCCAGCAGGGCATCCTCCAGTGCGCCCAGCGTCGGCGTTACGTCCTGCCCATCCTCGATCCGGGCAATTGCCTCCTGCATCTCGCGCGGGAGCGTGGCGGCGGCGTTGCGATGTTCTGCCGACAGATACCGGTTGCGGCTGGACATGGCGAGGCCGTCCTCCTCGCGCACGGTAGGCACGCCGATGATAGAATGGACATGCGGAAACGATAAATCGAGGTCGCGGGCCATGGTGCGGATCACGGCGAGCTGCTGGTAATCTTTCTCTCCAAAAAATGCATGGGTCGGTCGGACCTGATTGAACAGTTTGCAGACCACCGTTGCCACGCCGTCGAAATGCCCCGGACGCGACGCCCCGCACAGCCCTTTGCTAACTCCGGCAACGGATATGCTGGTGGCAAAGCCATCCGGGTACATGACCTGCACATCGGGTGCCCACAGCAGGGCGCAGCCTTCACGCGCCAGCATCGCTGCGTCTTCCTCCATCTGGCGGGGATAGGCGTCGAGATCTTCGTTCGGTCCGAACTGCGTGGGATTGACGAAGATGGACGCGGCGACATGATCGCAAACCTCGCGGGCCCGGCGGACAAGGGTCAGGTGCCCTTCATGCAAAGCGCCCATCGTGGGCACCAGTGCAACGGTGTCGCCGCCGCTGCGCAGCTTGTCGACGCCTGTTCTCAACACATCGAGCGTGTTTGCGATTTGCACCTGTTGTCCTCCCCCGGTAAGTTCTAGGGCAATAGTAGACGGTCGCAGTCCACACTCAAACCTTGTCCGCACCGCGGCTTGGGCAAAAGTTTTCGGTCTCGCTGTCAACGGCCACCTTCAGGAACGCTCCCTTAGCCATGACCGAACGCACAAGCCCCCCTAATTCCGCAGATACCTCCGCGAAATCCACCCCCAAACCCGCCCACCGCATCGTCTTCGCAAACGAGAAAGGCGGGACAGGCAAATCCACGACCGCGGTTCATATCGCCGTGGCGCTCTCATATCTCGGTGCGCGCGTGACCGCGCTGGACCTCGATCCGCGCCAGCGCACCACGCATCGCTATATCGAAAACCGCCTCGGCACGCTTGAGCGGCGCAAGATCACGCTGCCCACACCCGGCTGCGAGGTTTTTCGCGGAGAGACGGCGCAGGAATTGCTGAGCACGATGGACCGTCTGGAGCGGACCTGTGATTTCCTCGTCATCGACAATCCGGGCCGCGACGATCCGCTGGCGCGACTGGCGGCGGAAAATGCCGATACTTTGGTCACGCCGATGAACGACAGCTTCGTCGATTTCGACCTTATCGGGCAAGTCGATTCCGATACATTCAAGGTGAAGAAACTGTCCTTCTTCGCCGAATTGATCTGGGAGGCGCGCCTTAAACGCAGTCGGGCCACAGCAGAAGGCAACCGTCCTGAGATGGATTGGATCGTGGTGCGCAATCGCACCGGCCATACCGAGGCGCGCAACATGGTCCGGATCGAGCAGGCGCTCGCTGAAATGTCGAAACGCGTCGGTTTTCGCGTGTCGCACGGCCTTTCAGAGCGCGTGATTTACCGCGAGCTGTTTCCTTCTGGTCTGACATTGCTCGACAAGGGGCATCTGGGTGAGCTTGGCACAAGCCATCTGGTCGCGCGGCAGGAATTGCGCGCTTTGCTGAAAGCGCTGAATCTTCCCGAATTCTCTCGCAGCCAAAAGCGTTTAGAGCTAGCGTAAGCAGTATGCTTCGCATTGCGATAATCCTCCTGATCCTCATAGTTTTGTTCCGATGGGCGTTCGGGCAATGGCCCTGGCAATCCATGCAGGGCACGCCTTCTCGATCCCAGCGCATTTCACGCGCGCGGCAATTGCTTCGGGTGGAGAAAGGCGCCAGCCGCGAGGATGTGCTGGCCGCTCACAAAAAGCTTTTGGCAAAGGTTCACCCTGACAAGGGCGGCACCAATGCCGACGTGCATGAAGCGAATGACGCGCGTGACCTGCTGCTGGAGGATCTGCCGCCACCAACTGCAGATATCGAGCGTGACGATCCGTCATAAGCGCGTAGCACTTCGCCCCTTATGACCCTGACCAACAACAGGAACCATCATTATGACGCACACATTCGATCCCACGGTCCTTCGCGAATATGACATTCGCGGCATTATCGGTGAAACGCTGGGGCCGGACGATGCGCGCGCCATTGGCCGCAGTTTTGGCACGCTGTTGATCCGTGAGAGCGATGAAGGGCTGACCAGTCCGACTGTCGCGGTGGGTTATGACGGGCGCGTCAGTTCCCCCATGCTCGAACATGCGCTGGTCGAAGGGCTTACCGCCAGCGGCTGCAATGTCGTGAAAATCGGCATGGGGGCGACCCCGATGCTGTATTACGCAGAAGCATCAAGCGAAGAGGTGCATGGCGGCATTCAGATAACTGGCAGCCACAATCCCCCCAATTACAATGGCTTCAAAATGGTATTTCAGGGGCGTCCGTTCTTCGGCGCCGACATCCAGAAGCTCGGCGAAATCTCCGCTGTCGGGGATTGGAACGACGGTGCCGGAGACGTTTCCAGCCGCGACATCCTGAGCGAGTATGTCGAGCGTATGCTCGAAGGACTGGCAGGGATCGACAGAGCCTCTTTGGAAGGGGTCAAGGTCGGCTGGGACGCCGGAAACGGCGCCGCTGGTCCCGCGCTGGAAGCTCTTGCCGCGAAGCTCCCCGGGGAGCACCATCTTCTGTTTACCGAAGTCGACGGACATTTTCCCAATCACCATCCTGATCCAACTGTTGAGGCAAACCTGGCCGATCTGCGGGAGCTGGTCGCGTCCAAGAACCTCGATTTTGGAGTGGCTTTTGATGGTGATGGCGACCGAATCGGCGCGATCGATGGTGAGGGCCGGGTCATCTGGGGCGACCAATTGCTCATGATCTATGCCGAGGACGTGCTCAAAACCCACCAGAACGCGACGATTATCGCCGATGTGAAGGCCAGCCGCGCGCTGTTTGATTCCATCGCAGCCAACGGCGGAAAGCCGCTGATGTGGAAGACCGGCCATTCACTGATTAAGTCCAAAATGAAGGAAACAGGTTCACCGCTGGCCGGCGAAATGAGCGGGCATGTGTTCTTTGCCGACACATATTACGGGTTTGACGACGCGCTTTACGCAGGGATTCGTCTGCTCGCGGCATCGGCGCGGCTGGGTAAATCGGTGACTGAGCTTCGCACTGCCATGCCCGACATGCTCAATACGCCGGAAATGCGGTTTCAGGTCGACGAGGCGCGCAAGTTCCCGGCGATTGCCGAGATCAGCGAGCGGCTCACCACCAATCCTGGACCGCAAGTCGAAGAAGTGAACGCCACCGACGGCGTGCGGGTCAACACCGCCGATGGCTGGTGGCTGCTGCGCGCCTCGAACACGCAGGACGTGCTGGTAGCGCGCGCCGAGAGCGACACCGAGGAAGGACTGGAGCGGCTAATGGGCCAGATCGATGAGCAACTCGCGCTATCGGGTTTGGAGCGCGGCGAAAGCATGGGACACTGAACCGATTTTGGGCTGGCGATTCGCGCAAGGAAACCCAGCATTCCAGGCTTGGCCGGAAAATAGAACGGCGTTATCCCGCTGGTAATTTTCGGGGCGTTAGACACTCCACACATGTGTTCAACAGAGGGAAATCGATGACTGTAAGGACAATGCTCTCGCCTCCGGCACTTTTTGCAGCAGCTGCATTCGCACTGACCCCCGTCGCGGCATCGGCGCAAGACGAGCCGGAGGTCGAAGAAGCCTTCGAATTCCCGACTGAAGAAGAGGAGGCAATGGCCACTCTGGAACGCGAAATGGACGAGAGTTTTGCGATCTTCGGTGAGATATTCAAGGCCGAGCCGCTGACGGCAGAGCAGGAAGCGTTGATGCCGCTTGCAAGCGAGATGGTCGACAAGATCATGCCGGTCGGGACATTTGGCATCGCGATGCAGGATTCGATGGAGCCAATGATGGCTGCCATGATGGGGGCGGTGTCGGGCAATCCGCGCTTACGCATTTCAAGCATCACGGGCGTCGACGCCGATGAACTCGAAGCATTGGATGACGATCAGGCGCAGGAGGTGCTCGATATCTTCGATCCAGCGTTTGAGGCGCGCACCAACAAGATGAGTGAAATACTCATTGAGATGGTGGGCGGCCTGTTTAATGCGATTGAGCCTGCATATCGCGATGCGTATGCCCGCGCGCTCACGACCAAATTCGGCGCAGATGAAATGACCGAACTGCTCGCTTTTTTTGAAAAGCCGGTCGGAGAGAAATTCGCGCAGCAAAGCTTTCTGGTTCAATACGACCCGCAGATGCTGGGCGTGATGGAGCAGATGGGTCCGGCCATGATGGAGGTCATGCCGGGTATGATGGAAAGCTTTAAGACGCTGGATGAGCAATTGGCAGAGGCCCGCTCTTTCGGCGATCTCAGCGCCAATGAACGGGCCCGCGCCGCGCGGCTGATCGGCAAGGGTGAAGCTGAACTCGACGCCTTGCAGCCGCCCGAAGAGGAAGTGGTCGAAGAGGATGCTGGGGACTTCTTTTAACGCTGCCTCACATTAGGCGGAACGCGCGCGCGCTCCGGTCGGTTGTGACAACATGACCCGCGCCCCATCCGCTCTTTCGCCGGAACCATCCCTTCCCGTAGAAATCCAGCAATGGTTCGATGGGCGCGGCTGGCGTGTGCGCCGTCATCAGCTCGAAATGCTGGAAAAGGCGCGCGAGGGGCGCGACGCTTTGCTGGTGGCAGATACCGGCGCGGGCAAGACGCTTGCCGGGTTTTTGCCGACCTTGTGCGATTTTGCGCCCTCTTCAGGCACCGCCCCGCAGGACGGATTGCACACGCTCTATATCTCCCCGCTCAAGGCGTTGGCCCATGATGTGAAGCGCAACCTGCTGACGCCGATTGAGGAGATCGGACTGCCGATCAAGGTCGAAACGCGCAGCGGCGACACCCCGTCGGATCGCAAGAAACGCCAGCGCGAAAAACCGCCGCATATCCTGCTGACCACACCGGAAAGCCTTTCGCTGCTCCTGTCCTATCCCGAGAGCCTCGATCTGTTTGCGGGGCTGAAACGGGTAGTGATTGATGAGGTCCACGCCTTCGCCACCGGAAAGCGCGGCGATCTGCTTGCGCTGTCGCTGGCACGGCTCGGCAAAATCGCGCCGGATATGCAACGCTCTGCGCTGTCCGCGACACTGGCCAATCCGCTGAGCTTTCAGGAATGGCTCGCGCCGCAACCCGCAGACGCGGCAGGAGAGATACATGCCGCCGATCTGGTGCTGGGCGAAAAGGGCGCAGAGCCCGACGTCGAGATCCTGCTGCCCATCGAAGAGCGCATCCCGTGGGGCGGGCATGCCGGGCGCTGGGCGGTGGGTCAGCTTTATGAAGCGATCAAGGCCAATCGCACCACTTTGATTTTCACAAACACCCGTTTCCTCGCCGAGTTTATCTTTCAATGCTTGTGGGAGGAAAACGAAGATCACCTGCCCATCGGCGTTCACCACGGCAGCCTGTCAAAGGAAGCGCGGCGTAAGGTGGAAGAGGCAATGGCGCGGGGCGAATTGCGCGCGCTGGTGGCCACAGCCAGCCTCGACCTGGGCGTAGATTGGGGCGATATCGACCTGGTCGTGCAAATGGGCGCGCCCAAAGGGTCTTCTCGGCTGTTGCAGAGGATCGGGCGCGCAGGCCACCGGCTTGATACGCGCAGCAGGGCTGTCCTGGTCCCGGGCAACCGCTTCGAATTTCTCGAAGCGATGGCAGCAAAGGACGCCGTTGACGAAGGGCAGCGGGACGGTGAGGAATTTCGCGCAGGGGGGCTGGATGTCCTCGCTCAGCATGTCATGGCGTGCGCCTGCGCCGCGCCTTTTCATGAAGACGATCTGCTCGCTGAAATCCGTTCGGCCTTATCCTATGCCTGGCTGGATGAGGAAGGCCTGCAGCGCGTCCTCAGCTTTGTCGAGAACGGCGGCTATGCGCTCAAAGCCTATGACCGGTTCAAGCGCATCGTCCGGTCGAAAGATGGCACATGGCGGCTCGCCCACCCCAATCAGGCGCAGCGCCACCGGCTGAATGCCGGGATAATTATCGACAGCGAAATGCTGACCGTGCGGTTCAAGAATGGCCGGCAACTCGGCAAGGTCGAAGAACGCTTCGCTGCGCAATTATCGACCGGTGACACATTCTTTTTTGCCGGAATGAGTGTGGAGGTCGAGAGCGTGAAGGATATGGACGTGATCGTTCGGGCGGCCAAAACCAGCGCGACGATCCCCAGCTATGGCGGGCTGCGCCTGCCGCTGACCACGCACCTTGCCGGCCGGGTTCAGGAAATGCTGGATGACCGTGCAGGCTGGGGGCGTTTTCCCGACGATGTGCGTGAATGGCTTGAGGTGCAGGATTATCGCAGCCGCTTGCCTGCACCGGGCGAATTGTTGGTCGAAAGCTTTCCCCGCGCGGGCAAACATTACACGACCTATTATACGTTCGAGGGGTGGAACGCGAACCAGTCGCTGGGGATGCTTATCACCCGCCGCATGGAAGATCGCGGTCTGTTGCCCGCCGGTTTCGTTGCCAATGATTACTGCCTCGCCGTCTGGGGTCTGCGACCGGTTGACGATCCCAAACCGCTGCTGTCACCCGATATCCTGACACATGAATTCACCGATTGGGTGACGGAGAGCCACCTGCTGCGCCGCGCCTTCCGCGAAGTGGCGGTGATCAGCGGGCTGGTGGAGCGCCAGCAACCGGGGAAGCGCAAGACGGGCAAACAGGTCACCTTTTCGACCGACCTCATCTACGATGTGCTGAAGAAGTATGAGCCCGACCATGTCCTGCTGGAGGCAGCATGGGCCGATGCGCGGGCACGTATGACCGATGTCGGGCGGCTCGCCGATTTGCTGGAGCGGTCACAGACCGAACTGGTCCATGTGAAGCTGGACCGTGTCAGCCCGCTATCGGTGCCGGTGATGACCATGATTGGGCGCGAGGCCGTGCCGCAGGGTGCGGTCGACGATGAGCTGCTGATCGAGGCGGAAAGCCTGATTGGCGATGCCATGCGGATCGCGCCGGAAGAGTGAATGCAGGAGGGCGAGGATTAGATAACTTCCCCTGATCCTTGAAAGAACTGCTCGCAGCCACTTGGCACGATTAAGCTGACTTCGGACCCAAGAGCATCTGTGCCGTCTGCCGACCGGGGAGGTATGAAATAAACTCGATCGAACATTTGGTATCGCTGTAACCGGTCGAAGCAAATTTCGCTTGAGTGAACTCCCGCCGCGGCAATCGCGGCGAGCACCTCTGCTGACTTTCCATAAGCAGCATCGGGGTGGGGGCTGAAGAGCACGGTCGGGTAGTCGATCCCGGCATTCTGTATCGCCTGTGAGAGCTCTCGCAACGCAATAGGCGATCCATTTAGGAACACAGCCCCATCTTTAGCCAGTTCCACCGTTAGATATGCTGGAGCGAATGCAGTTTCCAATGGGTGGGAGACATATGGCAAATCAACAAGCAATGTATGGGTACGCGGTGTTGCAGCATTCCAAAGCAAGGTAAGCACCGCGAGGATCGCTGCAAAAATCGCGATCGGGCGAATGTCGATGCGACTGATAGGCAGCTCCGGTGGCGGGGTGCGGCGCCCGGTGCGACCCCGAACGCTCATCCTGCGCCTCACAATCCGAAATCTTTGTGCCGGGCGTTCTCGACAAAGGCGAAGCGTTCAGCGCCTGCATCCCGGATAAGCGAAATGGTTTTCGCTGACATGTCATAGCTGGCGAGGGCCGCAGGTTCAAAGCGCAGGAGCGGCTCTTCATCCATCGCGGTGACCGCCGCAACGGACGCGCTTAGCTGCGCATGGGTAACAGGCTCGCCGTTCCAGAGCAGATCGTCATTCGCAGTGATGAACACCGTGTTTTCCTCTGCGATTGTGAGGGGCAGCACTGGCGGTTCGCCCGGTAGTTCAACGCTGGTCTGATGGGTCGGCATGGGCACGGCAAGGATGACCATGATAAGCAGGACCAGCAGCACGTCGATAAACGGGGTGACGTTCATTTCGCCCATGGGCTGCTTGCGCCTAAACGGTCCCTTGCGCGGGCTCCCGGAAAACCGGCTACGATACGGAATGATCTGAGTAGTCATGATTGCACTCCCTGAATGCGCGCACTTCGATAGATGGACGTGCACTATCGGCAGACACTGTATATCATAACTGAAAGGTTGCCTAATGCGTACCCGTACGTGGATCGCAACTGGCTGGCCATGCTGCATCTCGGACATGAAAAAGGGGCGGTCCCTTACGGGCCGCCCCTTGATTGTACTAGCCGAAAGCTGGCTGGAGCCTATTGCTGGCCGCCTGCTCCTGGACCTCCGGTGCCAAATGACCGGTATTTTTCATTACCGACAAAACCGAACTTGGTGACGCCTGAAGCCTTGATCAGGTTCAGCACGCGGGCCGACAGGTCGTAACTCGCCAATGCCTCTGGCTCAAACTGAAGCTCAGGCTCGGTTGCCATGAGGGTCGATTCTTGCAGCAATGTAACCAGCTGCCCCTGCGAAATGGCCTCGCCATTCCAAAGAATCTGGTCGGCGGCCGAAAGGACAAGCTTGTTCTTGACCGGATCAATGTCCGGCGGCGGCGTGTTCGAATTGTCCTGCGGCAGATCGATATCGATCGAGTGCGTTGCCACCGGGATGGTGATGATGAACATGATCAGCAGAACGAGCAAAACGTCGATCAGCGGTGTCATGTTCATATCGAGCATCGGCTCGCCGTCTAGCTGGCCTCCTGCCATACCCATGATTGTTACTCCTTGCTGTCGAACCGGATCGCCGGTCCGAATATATCGTTAGATACCGGGTTCGACCGGGTTCGAAATGAAGCCCACGGTCGGATAGCCTGCGGCCTGCACGTTGTAGATCGCACCGGCAACACAGCGCCATGGCGCCTGCGTATCACCGCGGATGTGAACCTGCGGAATACGCTCCGGATCTTCCATGATGGCTTCGGCTCCGCCAGCTGCATCGACAATAGCATCGAGGCGGGCAAAGGCCCGGTCATACAATTCTTCAGACGTCACCGGGGTGATGTTGTTGAAGTAGACCCGGCATTCGCCGCCGCGCGATGCGCCTTCGAAGCCGGGCTCACCCGCGCTGCGTCCGCTGCTATCTGTCGTGCTGACGGTCAGAAGAAGGTTTTCAACCTTGTTCTTCGATTCAATCGATTCGAAGACTGGAATTTCCAGCTTTTCGATCGTCTGGATCGCAACCGGAACCGCGATGAGGAAGATGATCAGGAGAACGAGCATCACGTCCACCAATGGGGTGGTGTTGATGTCGGACATCGGCGTCTCGCCGCCTCCCATCGAAATCGCCATTGCCTAATTCCTATCCCTAAAAAATTTCATTCGACACGTTCGTTTGGTCACGGACGTGAATTGGGGTGAGACAGGGGCCGCAAGCTCAGCGGCCCCCGATTAATTCACCTTGGCCTTACGACTTGGTCGGCGGAGTGCGAACACCACCTGCGGTCGTTGCTGGCTTGGCAACAGCCTTTGGCTTGCCAGCCGGGGTGCCGACGGCAGGCTTAACCGCACCGTTGGAACCGATATATGCCACGATGTCGTTCGAGAAGTCGGTCATCAGGGCGTTGATGCGGCGGTTGCGCGACTGCAGCCAGTTAAACGCAAGCACGGCAGGCACAGCCACGAGAAGACCGATGGCAGTCATGATGAGAGCTTCACCAACCGGACCGGCAACCTTATCGATCGAGGCAGAACCTTCGATGCCGATGTTGATCAGGGCGCGATAGATACCGATAACCGTACCGAGCAGACCGATGAACGGCGCGGTAGCACCGACCGATGCGAGGAACGACAGGCCACCCGAAAGGCTCTGGTTGATCGTGTCCTGCGAGTGAGCAAGCTCTTCCTCGACGAAGTGGATCTCGTTGCCAGCACCTTCCATTTTGGAGTGGTGCTCCTGCGCGGTCACCGCGTCGTCGGCGAGCTGGCGCCATGCGCTGTTCTTTTCAAGCTTGGTCGCGCCTTCTTTCAGCGTAGGAGCACGCCAGTATGAGCTACGGACAGCCTTGTACTGTTTCATCACCTTGTTCTGTTCGAACAGCTTGGTGAAGAGGATGTAGAACGAGCCGACAGACATGATGACCATGACAGCAAGGATCGACCAGGCGACGGGGCCGCCTTCTTCCATGGCTTTCCAGAAGCCGAATTCGTTGACTGGCGCTTCAGCGGCGGCAGCTGTGAGATAGGTAAGGTTCATTGCGAGTATTCCTCTTGAAAATTTCGTCCCAGTGGCAGCGCCCTCTCCACAAGGGCGAAGCCGAAATGCGTAATCAGTTCAAACGATAGGTAATCCGCGTTGCATAGCTATCCGATGTCGGATTGCCTGCTGCGTTTAGCGCCGGGTTGAACCGGGCATATCGTTCCATCCCGCGGCATGCTGCATCATCGAGAATGCTGGACCCGCTGGATGCGGTGACCGAGCAATTCGTGGCACGCCCATCGGCGGTGACGGTGACGCGAACGCCAACCGTGCCTTCGATCTCTTCACGCAGAGCGCGTGAGGGATAGTTTTCCTGAATACGGGCCGCCCAGCGGCGTTCGCCGCGGGTGGTTGCGCCACGTGCCTGAGACGGCGGCGGCGGTGCTGGCGGCGCGACCGGAGCAGGCGGCGGGATAACCAGCGCCGGCGGAGCGGGCGGCGGTATCGTCGGCTGCGTCCGGATCGGCGGCGGTGCCGGCGCAATATTAATCGGAGGCGGCGGCGCTACCGGAGGCGGCGGCGCAACTTCTTGCGGCTGCTCTGGCGGTGGCTCATCCGGCTCTTCAGGCGGGGGTGGTGGTTCTTCCAAGTCGAACGTCTCGACCCGCTCAATAACCTCTTTGACAGCCGAAATGGCTAGGCCGGAGATGAGCAGGTACCCGATCAGAACATGGATTATCGCCACTATGACAATGGAAACGATCTTGTTCCCACTCATTTGTTGGTCAGCGTAGGCCATCCAGTCGCTTCTCTCCATCACAAGCCGGCGGACATACCGGCACAATTCTCACGTCGTGTCCGAATCAGAAAGGTTCCGAATCGGACCGCTAATACGCGAATCCCAGAATATTGAATCCCACAGATTGGTGACTGTTCCAAAGATTATGGCCAGTCCCCGCCCAGTGGGCCACCGTTAATGCAGGGCAAAAACGGTGTTTATCCTTGTGAGGACGATGTCCCCAGATGCCTCACAAGACGGTTAGGCTTTAACGGTCAACCCTTGGGCAATCAAACGCTTTATCGGTTCAGGGGCAATTCACTGCGCTTCCTTTCAAATGTGAAAGTCTGCATAGAACGCCGCAAAACCGGCCGGGAATTTTTAAACAATGGCGATCATTAACCAAAAATTAAACATTGGATTCAAGCGTCTAGCAACACTTGCGCTGGCTGCAACCGCCCCGCTTGCAGGGGCGGCAACAATCGCCGCTGTTCCCGCCGCGGCGCAAACGCAAAGCGCAGCCGATCGCGCGACATATGCCGATCTGGTCCGCATTGCCGAACAAAGCGAACTTGTCATTCGTGCCCAGATTCGCAGGCAGACCCGTGTCATCGCCGAACGTGCGCCGGGGCTTCAGCCCGGATTCGCACGGCTCTATATAGAAGCCGACACCCAGGCGCTGATCGCGGGTGACACCGCAATTGGCCAATCGATAGTCTATCTGGCAGATGTCCCGCTGGATGCAGATGGCAAACCGCCCAAGCTGAAAAAGCAGCAGGTGCTGCTGTTTGCCAACACCGTGCCGGGCAGGCCCGTCTCAAGTCGGGGGCAGGAAATACAGCTGATCGGTCCCAACGGGCAGTTGCCATATTCGCCGGAATTCGAGGCCCGCCTTCGCCCAGTTTTAACGTCGCTGTCTTCGGCCGATCTACCGCCAGTAGTGGAAGGGATTGCCGATGCTCTCGCAGTGCAGGGCACTTTGGCCGGAGAATCAGAAACGCAGGTCTTCCTGCGCACACAGGACCGCTCGCCGGTCTCGCTCACCGTGCTGCGCCGCCCGGGCCAACCACCGGTCTGGGGTGTTTCCTGGGGCGAAATTATCGACGCTGCGGCCCGATCACCGGAACGCGGCACACTGCGCTGGTACAGGCTTGCCTGCGCGCTGCCGGCAGAATTGCCCAGCAGTGCCAATCTGGCCCGCGATGCGGCGGCGCGCCGTCTGGCCGCTGCCGACTACGCTTTTGTAATTGAGCAGTTGGGGGAATGTGACCGCGCAATTACCGAATAGCGAAAGCATCAGCGAGTCGCCAATCATTGCAAGCCCAGCTTTAACGCGCGTCATTTTCAATTCCTTGACCGCGCGGCAGCTTGGTTTAATCGGACGCGCTCTGCACCGCCTGACTGGAGCCTCCTTTGTCCGAAAATTCGATCCCTGCGCCCGGCCGCATTGAACCTTTGCGCATCGCTATCGCAGGCCTCGGCACAGTGGGTGCCGGTGTCATCAGGCTCCTTAACACCAATCACGACCTGATCGCCGCACGCGCGGGCAGGCCGATAGAGGTCGTCGCCGTCTGCGCCCGTGACCGCACCCAGCAGCGCAGCGTCGATATCACCCCATTTGCGTGGGAAGACGATATGAGCGCGCTGGCATCGCGCCCGGATATCGATGTGATGGTGGAACTGGTCGGCGGATCGGACGGCCCGGCGCTCGCCGCCTCGCGTGCCGCGCTGTCTTCGGGCAAGGGGCTGGTTACGGCGAACAAGGCGATGATTGCGCATCATGGCCTTGCGCTGGCTGAACTGGCCGAAGCGGGCGGTGTCCCGCTGAAATTCGAGGCTGCTGTTGCTGGCGGCATTCCCGTCGTGAAGGGATTGCGCGAAGGAACATCGGCCAATGCGCTGACCAAGGTTTACGGCATTCTCAACGGCACTTGCAATTACATCCTTTCCGAAATGGAAGAGACCGGCGCAGACTTTGCAGAGACTCTCGCCGAGGCACAGAAGCTGGGTTACGCCGAAGCTGATCCGACCTTCGATATTGAAGGGATCGATGCCGCGCATAAACTTTCGATTTTGGCGGCAATCGGGTTTGGTGCGCGGGTCGATTTCGGCTCGGTTCGCACCACCGGTATCGTGCAGGTGCGCGCTGCCGATATTGCGCAAGCCGATGCACTTGGCTTTGTAATCCGCCTGATCGCGCAGGCTGATGTAGAAGGTGAAGGCGCCGATGCGCGCCTGCTGCAACGTGTCCGCCCGTGCTTGGTCGCGAAAGATCACCCGCTTGCGCCGGTTTATGGCCCAACCAACGCCGTCGTGGCGGAAGGCAATTTTTCAGGCCGCCTGCTGTTTCAGGGCGCAGGCGCAGGCGACGGACCAACAGCCAGCGCGGTGGTCGCCGATCTGATCGATATTGCCCGCACTCACGGCAAAAGCGGGGAAGTCGGTGCGCCGTTCTCCATGCCAGCAGCGCAGCTTGCCGCGCTTGGCCCGGCAGAACCGGGGCACCGGATGGAGCGAACGTACATACGCTTTACCGTCAATGACCGTCCCGGTGTGCTGGCCGAGATTACGGCTGCGATGCGCGATGCGGACGTATCCATCGAAAGCCTGATCCAGCAGGGCCGCGCGAACGAAGGCACCGAAGTGCTGGTCGCAATGGTCACGCATGAGGGACCGGAACGCTGTGTGCGTCAGGCGCTCGACCTGCTCGAAGGGTCGGACAGCCTGACAGGAGAACCGCTGGTCATGCCGATCCTGCCAAACTGATCATGCTTTGCTGAAACGCCGCTTCATTCGGGCTCGTCCTGGGGCGGAACAGCGTTTTCAAGTGCGCGCAAGCGGCGCTGTATCTCTTCGGCGGACAATTCGTCATCCGAACCAAGCGGGACCAGCCCCTGCGCAATCCGGTCCGCGTCGGAACCTGACGGAGCCTCTGGCAATGCCTCGACATCGATCATCAGGGCCGGGTCTTTCGGGCATGGCGGAAAGAAGCATAGGCCGCTGATCGACGGCTCGCCGCGAAATATGCCTTCGCCAGCGACGTCCGGCGCAGCAATTGTGCCTGCAAAGACGGTTTCTTCGGCATAATTGCGGCGTGCATCGGCGCGGCTACCGCTGTAATAATCATTCGGATTTTCGACGATCTGGCGGCAGACGATAATCTCCCGCGTGACGCGAGCCGCGTCGATTTCAGCCTCGCACTCGCGGATTTCGGCTTCGCTTGGCGATGGGGGTTCGGGCGGCTCGACCAGAATGTCGATGACCAGATTGCCGTCATCGGCTTCGGCTTCCTCCTGTGCGGCTAAGGGCGCGGAGACGGTGAGCAGCGCTGCGCCTGCTATCAGGGGTAGCGCGGCCCGCCTCATTCAGGCGCGGGTTCGACCGGCGGCGCGTTGAGCCCCAGCGCGCGGCGGCGTTTGGCGATCTCTTCGGGAGAAAGCTCCTCGTCCTCCCCCAGCGGAGGCAGACCGCGGGCGATCCGGTCTGCGTCCGATCCCGCTGGCGCTTCGGGCAGAGCCTCGACATCGATGAGCAGCGCGGGCGGCGGGACGGAGCCAAAGCCGATTGAATTGCCATGGTTGGGGATACCGAAAGTGTTGGGTGTGCTGCCACCCTTTGTCCGCTCGGCATACCGTTTTTCCCACTCGGCCTTGTTCCACGAACCATCGCTTGCCTCGCCAAGTTGGCGGCAGACCACGATTTCATTCGCGATCCTCCCGGCATCGGCTTCACGTTCGCAATCCTGTTCTAGCAGCTGGTCAGACTCGTCGCGCGGGACGGTGACTGAGAGATCGAGAGGCTGCGGACGGGGCGCAGGTTCGCTTTGCTCTGAGGCATCGACCGCAGGCGTCACGGCAGGGTCATCTTGGGCTGCGAGAGGGTCGGGCACGCTGGCCAGACTGGCGATCAGTGCCGAAACGGCGCATAAGCGCAAAACGGGTGCAGCATTGCTCGACAAGCCCGTCTCCTTCGGCTTAAGCGGTCGGCGCATATCAATGCACGCATTTTGACGCGTGTGAAAGACCACGGGGACTGAATTTCGCATGAATACCATCGAGAATACCGACGTTCTGGCCGATAAAGAGCCGCAAACCGAAAGCGCGCTGGACCGCGTGCTCGTTTTGGAGATGGTGCGTGTGACCGAAGCGGCAGCAGTTGCCGCTGCGCAGCTTGTCGGTCGCGGCGATGAAAAGGCCGCCGATGCCGCCGCTGTTGAAGCGATGCGACGCGCCTTTGACGACCTCTACATGGATGGCACCGTAGTCATCGGCGAAGGTGAGCGCGACGAGGCACCGATGCTGTATATCGGCGAAAAGGTCGGCGGCGCGCCGGGCAAGGGGCCGAAGATCGACATCGCTCTCGATCCGCTGGAAGGGACGACCATCACGGCAAAGGCTGGTCCGAACTCACTCGCCGTGCTGGCGGCTGCGGAAGAGGGCAACCTGCTCAACGCGCCTGATGTTTACATGGACAAGCTGGCCGTTGGTCCCGGCTACCCCGAAGGCGTGATCGACCTCGCCAAGACCCCTACCGAAAACGTCGAAGCGGTCGCGGCAGCAAAGGGTGTGGAGCCGTCCGATATCATTGTGTGTGTGCTTGACCGGCCGCGCCATGCCGATCTGATTGCAGAACTGCGCGCACTGGGCTGCGGCGTTGTCCTGATTGGCGACGGCGATGTTGCAGGCGTGATCGCGGTAACGGATCAGGACACCACGATTGACATGTATATGGGCCAGGGCGGAGCGCCCGAAGGCGTGCTCGCCGCAGCGGCGCTGCGCTGCGTCGGCGGGCAGTTCAATGGCCGGCTGGTATTCCGCAACGATGATGAGCGTGCCCGGGCAAAGAAGTGGGGCATCACCGACCTCAATCGCATCTACAAACTGGAAGAGCTGGCCAAAGGCGACTGCATTTTCGCTGCGACCGGCGTGACTTCAGGTTCGCTTCTGGACGGAGTGAAACGCCGCCGTAAATCGACAGGCGCGACGATCATGACCACGGACAGCGTCGTCATGCGCGCCAGTTCCGGCACCGTGCGCTGGATCAAAGGCCACCACCGCATCGCTCCCCATCGGACGAGCTAGACCTCGCGGTAAGGGCGAGGGTCCTCGCACGGATCATGTAGCAAAGCGCGCTGGATCAAAGGCCAGCACCGCATCGCTCCCCATCGGACGAGCTAGGCCCCGCGGTCAGAGCCACGGTTCTCCACCTGCTGTGTCGCCCCGCAATACCAGTTGCAATCCGCAACTCATTTGCTATTTTCCGGGCAGGAGGATGACAAGATGCCGAACCTGACAGACTATGTTGATCGGGAAATTCACCTCGCTAAGATGGTTGGCGATCGCGGGTGTGAGTTCGCCCATCTGGAGCGGGCGCATAATCCTTAGCCAGTATTCTACGCGCGATCATGTGCGCGTTCACGTGCTGATGCTGAAATGGGGTCTGCGAGAGCGCGAGCCGCGCGAAGTCGCAGGCCAGCTGCTGCGGATTATAGGTGCGGCCACGAAAACCGCCATCGGATGGATCCCGACGGGCAACACCGGAGGCGCCAATGTCAGCCCGATTAAGCCGATGCCGCTGCCCGATGATCTTGCCGCGATTATCGCGCGGCACAGTCGCTGACTTGAGGACAAAGCTGCGCGCCCACTATTGCGTTGCACTGCTTCTCGTCTAGGCGAGGGCAACCATTTGTCTCTCGGGGATTCGCGACCGATGAAAATCATGTCCGGCAATTCAAACCTGCCGCTTGCCCGGGCCATCGCGGCCTATCTTGAAATGCCTCTTACCGATGCGAGCGTGCGCCGCTTTGCCGACGAGGAGGTGTTCGTCGAGATTCACGAGAATGTGCGCGGCGAAGATGTATTTATCGTCCAGTCGACCAGTTTTCCTGCGAACGATAATCTGATGGAATTGCTGATCGGTATCGACGCGCTGCGCCGCGCGTCGGCCCGCCGGATCACTGCCGTCATCCCGTATTTCGGCTATGCCCGGCAGGACCGCAAACCCGGACCGCGCACACCGATTTCGGCAAAACTTGTCGCCAATCTGGTCACAGAGGCCGGAGCAGACCGCGTTCTGGCAGTCGATCTGCACGCGGGCCAGATCCAGGGCTTCTTCGATATTCCGACCGACAACCTTTACGCCGCACCGGTGATGGCAGCTGACATTCAGGCGCGTTACGGCGATCAGGATTTGATGGTCGTCTCCCCCGATGTCGGCGGTGTGGTCCGTGCCCGCGCGCTGGCAAAGCGGCTCGACAACGCACCGCTCGCAATCGTTGACAAGCGCCGCGATCGTCCGGGCGAAAGTGAAGTCATGAACATCATCGGCGAGGTCGAAGGGCGTCACTGCGTCATGATCGACGATATTGTCGATTCGGGCGGAACGCTGTGCAACGCAGCCGAGGCGCTGCTGCAAAATGGAGCAAAATCGGTTGCGGCCTACATCACCCACGGTGTTTTGTCGGGCGGTGCGGTGGCGCGGATCAACGGTTCGAAATTGAAAGAGCTGGTGATTTCGGATTCGATCCGCCCGACAGAAGCTGCCGAGGCGTCTGACCGTATCCGCATCATGACCATCGCACCGCTGGTGGGTGAGGCCATCCGGCGGATCGCCGATGAAAGCAGCGTCAGCTCGCTGTTCGACTGACGCGCCCGGTTATCTTACAGCCGCCCGGCGCAAAGCGTAATAGTCCGGGTCACGCCACGGCGGCGGAGCGTTAGGCTCCATCCTGCCGATCGTCTCCAATCGCCTTGCTTGGCGCGCCTCCAGCGTTATCGCCATGAAGGGCTGCGGCGTGGTGGCAAACTGGCGCGGTGTCATGCCGAAGAATGTCTTGAACTCACGGATCATGTGCGACTGATCGAAGAATCTGAGCGCAGCATCCTCCGCCTCGCTATCATCTGCAACGCCGCGCAGATGGGCGGCGATGTCCAGCGCACGCGCGCGGCGCAAAACCTGCGTCGCGGTCTGGCCGTATCCGTGCTTGATAAGCCGCTCTAGCCGCCGCCGTTCGATCGCATGTTCTTTTGCAAATTCACCGATATTGAGATTTGGATCGCGGAAAGCGGCCTTGTCGAATTGCTCGATGATCGGATCGGGACGCTTGCCGCCAGCCAGTTCGATCAATTGTGCAACCAGCTTTTCCCCAACCCGCATCCAGCGTTTTGGCGTCCCACCGGGATCAAACCATTCGAGCAGTTTGCGGCTCGAACCCCATTCCTCATTTCCGTAGATATGATCGTACAGGATGATCCGGTCGAGCGTGCTGGCAACGTCCGGCCCTTTCAAAGCGGCCATCGCGCCGGGTTTCAGCCAGACGCCGACGGTTGAAAAACTGTCGCGCACCGTGACAGGCATACGTTTGGTGTGAGCGCCAAACAGCAACGCACTCGGCCCGTATCGTCCGTGGCCATCGCGGGTCTGGGCTGTCCAGGCTCCTGAAAACAGCACACGCATGACCGGAACGTCGGAAATAAGCCCGCATGACACCTGATCGCCCGGCGCCAATTCGACTTTGGTGGAATAGACCCGCGCAACCCAGGGCGCGATCTCTTTTGCTGGGGCGCGGTTCAGCGAAAGCGGTTCGCCCTGACGTGAGTAGCCAAGCGCGGTGCGCATTTCGGGGAAGTTTTTTGGCCCCTGCTCAATACGGTTCGATCCGTCATCCGCCGCAGCAGTGCCGGGCGGCTTTTCTACCCTATTACGCATGTGCGACCTCGCGCATCTTTTGGTTCAGGTGCGACCCAGAATCCTCCAGATTTATGGCTATCCACCTGTGTCGATCTTACAGTCTAGGACGGAACCGGCAAATTGCGCCTGTGTGCGATCGTACTGGAATACCGTTTGACCGCCGCGTCCTGGCGATGTTTACGCGTGCAAACCGCTCCCCCGATTATGAAAGACCTTGCGATGAAACCGTCCGATCTTGAACTTGCCAATGCTCTTGCAGATGCGGCCGGCAATGCGATCCGTCCGCTGTTTCGCGGAGAATGGAGCGCGGAGCGAAAGGCTGACCGATCACCCGTTACCGAAGCGGATCGCGCCGCAGAGGCCGCGATGCGCGCCATCATCGAGGAGCGTCATCCCGATGATGGCATCATCGGTGAGGAATACGGGACGCGTAACGAAGGTGCGGGCCGCCAATGGGTGCTCGATCCGATCGACGGGACCGTCAGTTTCATGGCTGGCCGCCCGATATTCGGCACGCTGATCGCTCTGATGCAGGATGGCTGGCCGGTTCTGGGCGTGATCGACCAGCCCGTCGCAGGGGAACGCTGGATCGGGCGGATCGGTGAGGGCACCACGCTAAACGGTCTGCCCGTGCGGACACGGCCATGCCGCGAGCTGCCCGGCGCGAGCCTTGCCACCAGCAGCCCGCATTATTTCTCTTCCGATCAGGCCGATGGATATATGGCGCTGGCCCAGACGGTGGGCGGTAATGCCGTGCAGGCGCCGATCATCTACGGCGGCGATTGCTACAATTACGGCCTTCTCGCGAGCGGGCATATAGATCTCGTTTGTGAAGCAGGGCTCGAGATTCACGATTACGCCGCGCTAGTCCCGGTGGTTGAGGGCGCGGGCGGCATGATGAGCGATTGGCAGGGCAATCCGCTGGATGCAGACAGCGACGGCACGGTTATCGCGCTGGGCGAACCGGCCCGGCTTGAAGAGGTGCTGGAGGCTATGGGGTAGGGTGAGGGCCGCTTTCCTACGCTGCGGCATTCGGCTTATGGCTGCGCGGATGGTCATCGCTGTCCTAACCTCGCTAAGCAAGCCGTTTTGCACGGCGGGTTTCGGGCGCTGCAATTTGCCCTCAGGACCGTGTAACATGCGGTCCATGTCTCATGACCGGATTGGCATTATGCAGCCCCGAATCACTTGCAAAGCTGCGCTAAACCGCTATGTGCGCGTCCTTCACGACACAGATTTCGAGTCCGGCCTGGCGACAAGGGCTGCCAGGGCTGGTCCAATGTGTCTCTGATCAAAGGAGATAGAAATGCCCAAGCTTAAGACCAAAAGCGGTGTGAAGAAACGCTTCAAAATCACCGCAACCGGTAAGGTCAAGCACGGCGTCGCTGGTAAGCGTCACCGCCTGACCCACCACAATGCGAAGTATATCCGCCAGAACCGCGGCACAAAGGTCCTTTCGGACGCCGATACCGCGACGATCAAGAAATGGGCGCCTTACGGCCTCGATTGAGGGCTGAGTGAGCCCCGGCTCCTCACCCGCCAGACAAAGGATATACAGATATGCCTCGCATTAAACGCGGCGTCACCACGCGCCAGAAGCACAAACGTCTTTTAGAACAAGCCAAGGGCTATCGCGGTCGCCGGAAGAACACCATCCGTGTCGCGCGTCAGGCCGTCGAAAAGGCTGGCCAGTATGCTTACCGCGATCGCCGCATCAAAAAGCGCAACTTCCGCGCTCTTTGGATTCAGCGCATCAACGCAGCGGTTCGCGCCGAAGGTCTGACCTATTCGCAGTTCATGCACGGCGTAAAACTCGCCGGTATCGAGCTTGACCGCAAGGTTATGGCCGATCTGGCCATGAACGAAGAGGCGGCGTTCAAGACTATTATCGCCCAGGCGAAAAACGCACTGCCAGCTTAACAGCATTGGTCGGCTAACCGCCTGAATTGGCGGCGAACCCAAAACCCGTTTCAACAGGGGCACATGTTTGCGCATGTGCCCCTGTTTGCTTTGCGTAAGCACGACATTTCTTGTAAGAATGCGACAAGCGCTGCAAGTGGGGTCAATGGTGTCAAGGGGCGATCAGGGCAAAACGGGCCAGCCGGACTACACCGTCCGCAGCCATTTCCACACGCCGCCGAGCCAGTTTAATGGCTGCTTTACGACCTTCTACCATCTCTCCCTGCAAGTCGAAAACGGCGGAACGATCGAGGATTTCCTCCAGCCTGAATGGAGCAACATCCGCTTCTTCGCAGGATCTTCGCCAAAAGCCGAGCTTGCCGATTGCAAGATTTCCGGTGCGCGCTTCAATGCCACCGGGCCGAGTTCGCTGCCCTGCCATTTTGAACTCGGCTCTTGCGAGATGTGGGGCATCGGGTTCCTACCGCTGGGCTGGGCGCGTTTCATCGACGAAGATGCGCATTCGTTAGCCAACACCGCTTGGGACGGCCGGAACAGTTCGGCGTTTGCCAAATTTGAAGTCCTGTCCGATGTGCTGTGCGATCTTGATGCAACGCGCGAAGAGCAGGCTGCGCTGATCGCCGCGACGATGGAAAATTTGATGCAGCCCAGCCGCGATGAACCGAAGATCCTGCGCGTGCACAATGCGTTGGTCGATGGCTCTTTCCTTGCGGTGAAAGACCTCGCCGAAGCATGCGGTATGAGCATCCGCACTCTGGAACGGGTCTGCTGCCGGTATTTCGGATTTACACCTAAACGGCTGATGCGCAGGCAACGCTTCATCCGCAGCCTGACCAGCTACATGCTTCATCGGGGTAGCCGTTGGACAGAAGCGATGGATGCCGATTACCACGATCAGGCACAATTCACCCGCGAATTCCACGAATTCATGACCATGAACCCGAGCGAATATGCCGCGCTCGACCATCCGATCCTGTCATCATTCATGGAAGCGCGCGCCCGGATCTGGGGCAGCGCAGCGCAGGCGCTGGACCGCCCGTAACGGGAAAAGGTGCAACCGCGCGCGATAAATCACGCCGCTACAGCAAAGGCTCTTTGCCTTGAGCGCCATTTCTCGCTAGCGGACGCGCTCAATTGATTGAGCCAGATGATGACCGATTTGACACCACAGAAAGACGCGAGCCTTCGGGCGATTGCGCAGGCCGCTTCGCTGGAAGCTCTTGATGAACAGCGCGTCGCTGCGCTCGGGAAAAAGGGCTGGGTCAGCCTCGCGCTGAAAACACTTGGGCAGATGAGCCCGGAAGAGCGGCAGGAAGCGGCCCCGGCAATTCAGGCTATCCGAGCCGAGATCGCGGCTGCAATCGACGGCAAGAAAGGCGAGCTGGAAACCGCCGCGTTGGAAGCGCAGCTTGCCAGTGAAACGCTTGATCTGACACTGCCCGCGCCAGAGGCTCCGCGCGGCTCTGTCCACCCAGTCAGCCAAGTCATGGACGAGCTGGCTGAGATTTTCGCGGATCTGGGATTCGCCGTCGCCACCGGCCCTGAAATCGAGGATGATTGGCACAATTTCACCGCGCTCAACATGGATGAAAGTCATCCCGCCCGCGCTATGCACGACACGTTCTATTTCCCGGACAAGACCGCCGATGGCGGCGAAATCCTGTTGCGCACGCACACCTCGCCGGTCCAAATCCGTTCGATGAAAGAACAGGGCGCGCCGATCCGCATTATTGCGCCGGGCCGCGTCTACCGCTCCGATAGCGATGCGACGCATACGCCGATGTTCCATCAGGTTGAGGGCCTGGTCGTCGACCGGAATATCCACCTGGGCCATTTGAAATGGACGCTGGAGACTTTCTTCAAGGCTTTCTTTGAGCGTGAGGATATCACGCTGCGCCTGCGGCCATCCTACTTCCCCTTCACCGAACCAAGCGTGGAGGTCGATGTCGGCTATTCCAACGAGGGCAATCGCCGCGTGGTTGGCGGGCACGGCGATGCCGATGGGCATGACTGGATGGAGCTGGGCGGCAGCGGCATGGTGAATGCCCGTGTGCTCAAGATGGCGGGTGTCGATCCCGACGAATACCAAGGGTTTGCGTTTGGCCTAGGAATCGACCGGATCGCCATGCTGAAGTACGGGATGAACGATCTGCGCGCCTTCTTTGACGGCGATCCCCGCTGGCTATCGCATTACGGATTCGGCGCGGTCGATCAGCCGACGCTTTCCGCAGGTGTGGGAGTGGCATCATGAAGTTTTCGACTACATGGCTGAAAGACCACCTCGAAACCGACGCCTCTCTTAGTGAAATTACCGACTGCCTCAATGCAATCGGCCTGGAGGTCGAGGGCGTCGAAGATCCCGCCGAACGGCTGGCCGGTTTCACCGTGGCAAAGGTTTTGACCGCAGAGAAACACCCTGATGCCGACAAGCTGCAGGTGCTGACGGTCGACACTGGCGAGGGCGATCCACTTCAGGTCGTCTGCGGCGCTCCAAATGCGCGCGCAGGGATGATGGGCGTGCTTGGCCAGCCGGGCGCGGTTGTCCCGTCAAATGGCATGGAACTGCGCAAAAGCGCGATCCGGGGTGTCGAATCCAATGGCATGATGTGCTCGGTCCGCGAACTGGAATTGGGCGAAGACCATGACGGCATTATCGAACTGCCCGATGATGCGCCGGTCGGCCACAGCTTTGCCGACTACCACGGTTCATCGCCGATCATTGATGTCGCGATCACGCCTAACCGGCCTGACTGCATGGGCGTTTACGGCATTGCCCGTGATCTTGCCGCAGCAGGCCTTGGCACTCTGAAACCCATCGCGGTTCCCGATTTCGAAGCGCAAGGCGATTGCGCGGTCGAAATTCGCACCGATGATCCAGACGGCTGCCCGGCGTTTTACGGGCGCACGATTAAAGACGTAAAGAACGGCCCGTCGCCCGACTGGCTCCAGCTGCGTTTGAAAAGCGCGGGCCAGCGGCCGATCTCCTTGCTCGTCGACCTCACCAATTACCTGATGCTGGCCTATGGCCGTCCAGCGCATGTTTACGATCTTGCCAAGCTGTCAGGCCCGGTCAGAGCGCGCCGTGCGAAAGCCGGCGAGCAGATGCTTGCGCTGAATGAAAAGACCTACACGCTGGATGAAAGCATGGTCGTGATCGCGGACGATGCAGAGGTGCACGATATTGCCGGGATCATGGGCGGAGAGAATTCCGCAGTGTCCGAAGACACCACCGATATCCTGTTGGAAATTGCCTATTTCGATCCGCCGCGTATTGGTGTGACCGGGCGCAAACTTGGCCTTGCCTCGGATGCGCGCACCCGGTTTGAGCGCGGGGTGGACCCTGCGTTTCTGGATGATGGCCTCGACCTGCTGACCGGTCTGATCACCGAACTGGCAGGCGGCACGGCGAGCGAAAAAGTCCATGCTGGAAAGCCGCCGAGCGAGGTGAAGATTGTCGCTTTCGATACCGCGCTGACCAAAAAGCTTGGCGGGGTCGATGTGCCAGCCGATGAGCAGCGCCGGATTCTCGAAAGCCTTGATTTTGAGGTTTCCGACGATTGGCAGGTCGTTTGCCCGCTGCGCCGTCACGATATCGAAGGGCCGGCCGATCTGGTCGAGGAAGTGGTTCGCATTTACGGTCTCGACAAGGTTGAAAGCGTTGCCTTGCCTCGCAGCGAGGGCGTTGCCCGTCCGACGGCCACACCTGAGCAGGTGCTGGAGCGCAAGCTGCGCCGCGCGGCTGCGGCAAGCGGGTTGAACGAGGCAATCACGTGGTCTTTCCTGCCCGAAGCAGAAGCCGCGCATTTCGCCGATGGTGAGGAGCTGTGGAGCCTCGCCAACCCGATCAGCGAAGACATGAAAGTGATGCGCCCCTCGCTGATCCCGGGCCTGCTGACAGCGGCAAAGCGCGCCGCGACGCGCGGCGGCGCATCGACCCGCCTGTTCGAGCTGGGCCGGCGCTATTTCCGCGGTAATGATCGCCTCAGCGATGAACGCGCAACTCTGGGCGTGGTGCTGGCGGGCGAGAAAACTGCGCGTGGATGGACCGATGGCAAGGCGCAGATGTTCGATGCCTACGACGCCAAAAGCGCCGCGCTCGAATTGCTGCGCGCGGCTGGCGCGCCGGCGGACAAGCTGATGGTGATGGGCGAGGCGGGCGCACAGTTCCACCCCGGACAGTCCGCAACGCTGCGCTTGGGTCCGAAGAAGGTTCTGGCGCGATTTGGCATGCTTCACCCAGCGACGCTGAAGGCATTCGATATGGATGGGCCTGTCGCGGCTGCCGAAATCTTCCTCGATGCGATACCGGGCAAGAAAGCCGTCAAGGGCGCGGCCAGCTTTGCCCGGGCAAGTTTTGCGCCGCCCGCACTGCAATCGGTCACACGCGATTTTGCGTTTTTGGTGCCTGAGACGCTCGCCGCTGGCGAGCTTGTCCGCGCCGTTAAGGGGGCGGACAAGAAAAACATCGTCGATGCGCGTGTGTTCGATGTGTTCGCCGGACAGGGTGTGCCCGAGGGCCAGAAATCGGTGGCTGTCGAGGTGACGCTGCAACCGCAGGAAAATACCTTCAAGGATACCGATCTGAAAAAGATTTCGGACGCCATCGTCGCCAGCGCGGCCAAGCAGGGAGCAGTGCTGCGCGGATAATCTCCGTGCCGCTTGCCGATCATGTCCAACCGCCGCACCTTCGCCATCATTTCTCACCCCGATGCGGGTAAGACGACGCTCACTGAAAAACTGCTGCTGCAAGGCGGTGCGATCCATCTTGCCGGCGAGGTAAAGGCGCGCGGGCAGGCCCGCCGGGCGCGTTCTGACTGGATGAAGATCGAGCAGCAACGCGGCATCTCGGTCACGTCCAGCGTGATGACGTTCGAGAAAGAGTATGAGGGCGAGAAAATCACCTTCAACCTGCTCGACACTCCGGGCCACGAAGACTTTTCAGAAGACACCTACCGGACCCTAACCGCCGTAGACAGCGCCGTAATGGTGATTGACGCTGCCAAAGGAATTGAGCCGCAGACCCGCAAACTGTTCGAAGTGTGCCGGCTGCGCAATGTGCCGATTATCACCTTCGTTAACAAGGTTGACCGCGAGGGCCGCGATCCGTTTGAGACGCTGGACGAAGTGGCCGATATGCTCGCGCTCGATGTCTCGCCGCAAATGTGGCCGATCGGGATGGGCGGCCAGTTCGAGGGGCTACTCGATTTTGAAAGCGGCGAAGTCAGCCGCCCGGAAGGACCGTCGAAAGAGTTTCTGGGCAAGCGCGAAAGCGATCCGCAGATCCCTGCCGAATGGGCGGAAGAGGCTGAACTGGCTCAGGTCGGCTATCCTGAATTCGACCTTGAGGCGTATCGCAGCGGCGATTTGACGCCGGTGTATTTTGGGTCGGCGCTAAAGAATTTTGGCGTGACGGAACTGATTGATGCGATTGCCCGGTATGCTCCGCCGCCGCGTCCGCAGCCTGCTGGCGATGACAGGATTACGCCCGAATATGACGAGGTCACCGGCTTCATCTTCAAGGTGCAGGCCAATATGGACCCAAACCACCGCGACCGGATTGCATTCATGCGGCAGGTTTCGGGCACGTTCAAACGCGGCATGAAACTGACGCCTTCCGGCCTTGGCAAACCCATCGCGGTTCATTCCCCGATCCTGTTTTTCGCGCAAGACCGCGAGATCGCCGATACTGCCGAGGCGGGCGATATTATCGGCATCCCGAACCACGGCACCTTGCGCGTGGGCGATACGCTTTCGGAAAAAGACACCGTGCGTTTTACCGGCCTGCCGAACTTTGCGCCGGAAATCCTGCGCCGTGTCCAGCTGAAAGACCCGACCAAAACCAAGCAGCTGCGAAAGGCGCTGGACGACCTTTCCGAAGAGGGCGTGATCCAGGTGTTCTATCCAGAGATTGGCGCGCAGCATATTGTCGGCGTGGTCGGCCAATTGCAGCTGGACGTGCTGATTTCGCGGCTCTCGGCGGAATACAAGGTCGAGGCCGCTCTGGAGGCATCGCCATTTGCCACCGCGCGCTGGCTTAAAGGCGATCAGAAGGCGCTGGACGAATTTGAAAGTTTCAACCGCGCCAATCTTGCGCGGGACCGTGACGGGGATTTGGTGTTCATGGCGAAAAGCCCGTGGGATGTGAATTACCAGGTCGAAAAGAACCCCGAACTGAACTTCTCCGCCACGAAAGAGCGGTAAGCGGGCAGCAGGCTTGCGAGCGCACGCTGTTCGCGGCATGTGGTCTGTCATGAACGGATACACGCCCGCACGCTTCGGCCCGACATCACAAACCTTCATCTCGCAGCGTCTGCGTCTCAATTACGAAGATTGGGGCGGATCGGCTGGCGGTGAGGGAAAGCCCCCGCTGGTGCTGGTGCATGGCGGCCGCGATCATGCGCGCAGCTGGGACTGGACGGCAGAGGCCCTCAGCCAAGATTACCACGTCATCGCGATGGATCACCGCGGCCACGGTGACAGTGACTGGGTGTCCGACGGCAATTATTCCGCTGGCGATATGGTTTATGACCTCGCCCAGCTGATCCACCAGCTTGGCGCTGGCCCCGTGCGCATGATCGCGCATTCGATGGGCGGCAATGTCGCGCTGCGCTATGCCGGGATGTTCCCTGAAATGGTCACCAAACTGGTCGCCATCGAAGGGCTGGGCCCGTCTCCCGAATGGCGCAAGGAACAGCGCGCCACCCCGTATCCCGAACGGATGCGCGAATGGATCGGCAAGAAGCGCAAGGCCGCAGGGCGTTCTCCGCGCAAATATGAAACCATCGAGGCAGCGTTTGCGCGCATGATCGAGGAAAATTCCTACCTGACGGAGGAACAGGCCCGCCATCTGACGGTCCACGGGGTGAACCGCAATGAAGATGGCACCTACACGTGGAAATTCGACCCGCATCTGAATGTCTGGGGCGTCGAAGATGTTGCCGATGAATTCATCGAGGCCACATGGGCGGCGATCACCTGTCCCACGCTATTGTTGTACGGTGCAGACAGCTGGGCATCCAATCCGGCACAGGATGGTCGCATCGAACATTTCAGCACGGCCGAAGTGATCGAGTTTGAAAAAGCGGGACACTGGCTGCACCATGACCAGTTCGACAAATTTATCGAAGTGGTGAAAGACTTCCTCTGATCCCGAAGACCATATTCGCGAAAGGCCGATCATGTCCGATTTCTTCGATGCGCTGGAACCAAAGCACACCGCGATGATCGAGGCGCAGCCGGTCTTTTTCGTTGCAACCTCTGCGGCGGAGGGGCGGATAAACCTCAGTCCGAAAGGGTATGATGCGTTTCGCGTCCTGTCGCCGACGCGGGTCGCCTATCTCGATCTGGGCGGATCGGGGAACGAGACGCATGCGCATCTGGCTGCCGATGGCCGCATCACGGTGATGTTTTGCAATTTTGACCGCCCGGCGCTGATCCTGCGCATTTATGGCCGCGGGCAGCCGATCCTGCCGCAGGATGCCGGGTGGGAAAATCTCGCCTCGTACTTCACCATGATGCCCGGAACGCGGCAAATCTTCGATATCGAGGTGGAAAGCGTGCAGACATCATGCGGCTGGGGCGTGCCATTCATGACGCTGGAGGGCGAGCGCGAAACGCTCAAGAAAGCGCACCGACAGAGCGAGCCCGAGGAATGGACGGGCAAGACGGCGAAACGGGTGCGCAGCATCGACGGGCTGCCAACCCGCGCTACGGACCGCTTTATCAGCGGCGAATAAACTGGGCAGTCAAGCAGGGTACAGGGGATATAAATGACTCCGCTCCGCCTGATTAAGGCAACTTTTCGTCCAAGCCTGCCTAATTTATGACCAAAAGATTAAATTTTGAGCAGACCTGTTGCCTATGACCGGTGTGCGGCTGCAGTTTTTGCTGTGAAATGTGCGTTTCGTGGAATTGGCACGGCTCTTGCTGACTAACCCCTGCCGGGAAGCGCCCGGTGAGCCAAAGGGGGTCAGTGATGAAGTTCATCATCGCCATAATAAAGCCATTCAAGCTCGATGAAGTCCGTGAAGCACTGGGGGCCATCGGTGTCGCCGGGATGACCGTATCTGAGGTCAAGGGTTTCGGACGCCAGAAAGGGCAAACCGAGATTTACCGCGGTGCGGAATATTCGACCAACATGCTTCCAAAAGTGAAGCTGGAGATCGCAGCGAGCGACGATATCGCCGCGCAGGTGGTCGAGACCATCCAGGAAACAGCCAACACCGAAGCCATCGGCGACGGCAAGATTTTCATGCTCGATCTCGCATCGGCAACCCGTATTCGCACCGGCGAATCCGGCGAAACAGCACTTTAAGGGGGCAAGCATCATGAAGCGTACTTTCCTGAAACTTGCCGCTCTTGCAGCCGGCGCCGGGCTTTCCGCCCAGCCCGCGCTCGCAGCGGTGCCTGCTGCCGAGGCAGTGGGCGGCGGCACAGCCTATATTCTCAACACCCTCCTCTTCCTTATCGGCGGGTTCCTCGTCATGTGGATGGCGGCGGGTTTTGCCATGCTGGAGGCCGGACTTGTTCGTGCCAAAAACACCTCGACCCAGTGTCTGAAGAACATTGGCCTGTATTCGATTGCAGGCCTGATGTTCTGGGTGATCGGCTACAGCATCGCCTATCCGGGCGATTTCCTTTTCGGCGGTCTGTTCGGAATGGCTGAAAGTGGCCCGATCTATTCGATGCAAGGCGTGGGTGAAGCCGATACCGAAACCGGCTATTCGGTGGCATCGGATTGGTTCTTCCAAATGGTGTTCTGCGCCACGACCGCCTCAATCGTTTCGGGCACCGTGGCAGAGCGTGTGAAGATCGTTCCGTTCTTCATTTTCGTCACTGTCCTCACCGGAATTATCTATCCGGTCGTGGTCGGCTGGGAATGGGGCGGCGGCTACCTCGACAGCGAATGGGGCTTTAGCGATTTTGCAGGCTCCACCCTGGTGCACTCGACCGGCGGTTGGGCAGCATTGATGGGCGCACTGATTATCGGTTCGCGCATCGGCCGCTATGGCCCTGATGGAAAGGTCAACGTCTTCCCCGGCACCAACATCCCGCTGGCGACACTTGGCACGTTCATCCTTTGGCTCGGCTGGTTCGGTTTCAACGGCGCATCGCAGCTTGCGATGGGCACAGTTGGCGATGTTTCGGACGTGTCGAAGATCTTTGTGAACACCAACATGGCCGCTGCTGGCGGTGTGGTGACTGCGATCATCCTGACGCAGGTCCTGTACAAGAAAGCGGACGTTACAATGGCGCTCAACGGCGCGCTGGCCGGCCTTGTTTCGATCACGGCTGAACCACTTGCACCTTCCGTGGGCCAGTCGATCCTGATCGGCGGCATTGGCGGCGTGATTGTGGTCTTCGCTGTTCCGATGCTCGACAAGATGAAAATCGACGATGTGGTCGGCGCAATCCCGGTTCACCTGTTCGCAGGTATCTGGGGCACCCTGATCGTGGCGTGGACCGGCGATGCGACCTTGCTCGGTCAGCTCGTGGGCGTCCTCCTCACCGCAGTATGGGTCAGCGGCGCCTCTGCCATCGTCTGGGTCGCTCTCAAATACACCATCGGTGTCCGTCCGAGCGAAGAAGACGAAATTGGCGGTCTCGACAAAGCCGAAATCGGTGTCGAAGCCTATCCTGAATTCGCTCGAACCTGAGCGCATCCGTTTGGCGGGGGAAGACTTCTCTCCTCTCCCCTTTCCCCGCCTCAACACGTTCCTCCTGCGAACGAACAGACTAATGAAGGCCGGAGCGGCATGTTCGCTCCGGCCTCTTTTTTCGTCTTTGTATGGAGAGGGGCCGGGAATCGCCCCGACGAATCATTCCTGCGCTTTGATGAAGTCCGCGCAGCGCTCGCCGATCATGATTGACGGGGCATTGGTGTTGCCGCTGACGATTTTGGGCATGACGCTTGCGTCGGCGATCCACAGGCCATCGACCCCGTTCACCTTCAGCTTCGTATCGACCACCGCGTCCTTGTCCGACCCCATGCGGCAGGTGCCGACCGGGTGATAGACGGTGTCGGCGCGGGTGCGGATCAGCGCGTCGAGCGCATCGTCATCGTTCAAATCAACCGGGTGGCGATCGCTTGGGCCGAACGCCTGAAGCGGCGGTGCATCGGCGATCCGGTGTGACAGCCGCACGCCTTCGCGCAGCACCTCAATATCGCGGTCATCGCTGAGAAATTTGGGGTCGATGACCGGCGGCGCGGCAGCATCACCCGATCCCAGCTGCACATTACCGCGGCTTTCCGGCCGAAGCACGCAGGCATGCAGCGAAAAGCCGTAGCCTTTGACGTTCTCGCGGCCATGATCTTCCAGCACGGCGGGGACGAAATGCCACTGCACATCGGGGGCAGGCGCGCCGTCTTTGACTGTCCAGAAACCGCCTGCCTCGGCATAGCATGTGGTCATCGCGCCGGTTCTGCTGCGGCGATGCTGAAGGATCGCGCCTGCCATTTTAAGCGTGCCTTTCAGCGTCCCGCCTATCGGCACATCGGATGTTGTGGACCAGCCGGAAACGTAATCGATATGGTCTTGCAGGTTTTCGCCGACCTCGGGCCTGTCTGCCAACACGGCGATACCCTGGTCTTTCAGATGGGCTGCAGGTCCGATGCCGGACAGCATCAGGATTTGCGGAGAATTGAACGCCCCCGCCGACAGGATCACACCGCGCCGTGCGTAAATCATCTCGCTGCGATTGCCCCGGCGCACTCGCACCCCGGTGACACGCCCGCCTTCGACTTCCAGTTTCTCGACCAGAGTGTTGGTGCGGACAGCGAAATTGCCCTGATCCCGGATCGGCTCGACATAGGCGCGCGATGCCGACCAGCGTTCGCCGCTCCGCTGGGTTACCTGATAAAGGCCGAACCCTTCCTGCCGCTCTCCGTTGAAATCGTCATTGGTGCGAAGCTGCAGCGCGGCGGCCCCTTCGACAAAGGCGTGGCTGACAGGGTTGGGATCGACCTGGTCAGAGACAAACAACGGCCCGCCTTCGCCGTGATATTCGTCCGCGCCGCGCTCATTCGCCTCGGCTTTGCGAAAATACGGGAGCACATCGTCATACGCCCAGCCATCGCAGCCCATAGCCGCCCAGTTGTCGTAATCCCATTTGTTGCCGCGGATATAGACCATCGCATTGATGGCCGACGATCCGCCCAGCCCTTTCCCGCGCGGTTGATAGCCGATGCGTCCATTTAGTCCGGGCTGGGGGACGGTATCGTATTTGTAATTCGAAGAATTGCGGATGAAGGGCATGAAGCCGGGCGTTTTGATGAGCACATTGTCGTTGCGCCCGCCCGCTTCCAGCAGACATACTCTGCGGGTTCCATCTACGGCAAGCCGTCCGGCAACCGCGCTTCCGCCGCTGCCGCCGCCTATGACGATATAATCGAAACTTTCCATGCTCTCTCCTCTGACAGAAGAGTTAAGCCGCTTCGCCGGGGCTTTCAATCGAGTTTCTTGTCGCAACCGGTTCCTCGGCGTGCTGCTGCGGCATTTGGCGGGCACGCCAACGCTGTCGGATCATGTCTGAGGTTTCGCGCGAATTGTCATGGCTCCAGCCCGGCTCTCGCAAAAGATAGGACAGCTTATGCCGCCAGGGCGCTCGCCAGATGTCCGCGATCATCCCGATCCATTCGTGGAAGACCGCCCATAACAGGTTGAAACTGCCCAGTTGCTTTACGATGCCATAGCGGACTTTGTCATCACCGCGCTCTGGCTCGAATGTCCCGAACATCTTGTCCCAGACGATAAAAACACCTGCGTAATTGCGGTCGAGATAGCGCGGATTTGTCGCATGGTGCACGCGGTGGTGGCTTGGCGTATTCATCACCGCTTCGAACCAGCGCGGCATCCGGTCTATCGCCTCTGTGTGAATCCAGAATTGGTAGATCAGATTGAACCCGCCGCAGATCGCGATCATCGCCGGGTGAAAGCCCAGCAGTACCAGCGGCAAGGCAAACAGAAAGCCGAGCGTAAAAGCGCCGGTCCAGCTTTGACGCAGGGCGGTGGACAGGTTGTAATGCTGGCTGGAATGGTGGTTCACATGGCTCGCCCAGAACCACCGGATGCGGTGCCCGGCGCGGTGGACCCAGTAATATTTGAGGTCGTCCAGGACAAAGCACAGCGGCCACGCCCACCAGACATTCCACCATTGCGGCCCCATATCGAAGACGCGGTATTCATAGGCTTCGATGAAGACGAACAGCGCAAATCCGCCCAGCAGAGCGCCCGCCACAGTCGAGCCTAGCCCGAATGCGAGGCTGACCAGCGTATCTTTTGGTTCGTAAGAGGCAGGCGCACGGAATTTCGCCCAGATCATCTCTGCGAGAACGGCGATCACAAACAGCGGCACGGCAAATTGGGTGGGTGAGAATTCAGGCATTGCCGGAACTGCCTAGCCGATTGATCGCATCTGCCCAAGCGGCCGCGTCATTCACCTCGAGCGTTACAGTGCCGAACTGCCGCTCGCCCGTGCGAATCGACATGCGATCTCCATCGCAGTCAGCTTTGGCCCCGGCTGTGAGGATGCGCCCGGCAAAGCGGTTTCCGTGACGTTTGATCACCATCACGCCACCTGCGCTGTCTTGAAGGATTGCCGCATCGCCGGATTTGGCGATGGCAAGGCGTGATGGATCGAACCCGTCGACGACTTCGCTGGCGGCACGCCGTGCATCGTCGCTGCTGGATAGCAAGGGCTGTCCGCCCAGCCGCAACATGACAGCCAGCCCCGTGAGCGCAAAGATCGCCGCCAGCGATACGGCAAAAATCAGGATCTGCGGGTGGATGTTCATGATGCGGTGGATTGGCACGGGCCGAACTTTACGGCAAGCAAGGGGCAAGAGAACAAGGGGAATGCAATGAAACTGCCGACCACACTGTTTACCGCGTCCGCCATGGCGGCTTTCGTCTTTGCGAGCGCGCCTGTCGCTGCGGACGATCATTCTGCGATGGGCGTTGATCCTGTCGCATTCGTGGAGGCTGATGCGGATCGGACCGCGCGCGTTGCGCAGCAATTGTGGGAGTTTGCAGAGGTCGGCTACCTCGAAACCCGCACGACCGATCTGTTGCAAAGCGAGCTTGCCGCAGAAGGGTTTGCGGTAGAGCGCGGGATCGCAGAAATTCCCACTGCATTTCTAGCTGAATGGGGCGAGGGCGGCCCCGTCATCGCAATCCTGGCAGAAATGGATGCGCTTCCCGGCATCAACCAGTCCGCATCGGCAACGCGCGATCAGATTGCAGGCAAACATGCAGGCCACGCCTGCGGGCATAACCTGTTTGGTGCAGGATCGCTGACGGCTGCCATTGCGGTGAAGAATTGGCTTGAGGAAACAGGGACGCCGGGCCGCATCCGGTTGTATGGCACGCCGGCAGAAGAAGGCGGCTCTGGCAAGGTCTACATGACCCGCGCAGGCATGTTTGACGATGTCGATATCGCAATCCACTGGCACGCCGATGATGAAAACAGCGCGGCAGCACGGACCAGCCTTGCGAACCGCTCAGCCAAATTCCGTTTCACCGGGATCTCCGCCCACGCGGCAGGAGCGCCCGAGCGCGGACGCAGCGCGCTCGACGGGGCAGAGGCGATGAACATGATGGCTAACATGCTGCATGAACATATGCCGCAGGATGCGCGGATGCACTACGTCATCACCAGCGGTGGGAATGCTCCCAATGTGGTCCCCGACTTTGCCGAGGTGTTCTATTATGTGCGTCACCCCGATCCCGATGGTGTGGACGCCATTTGGGAGCGGCTGGAGCAGGCGGCACGCGGCGCGGCGATGGGCACCGGGACCGAGGTGACGTGGGAAGTGATCCACGGCAACAATCCGCTTCTCGTGAACGAAACACTGGCCAAGGTGATGGATGCCAAGCTGCGCAGCGTCGGCGGGGTCGAATACACCGATGCGGAGCGCGCATGGGCGGAGCAATTGCAGGCTTCGCTGGGTGACGCGGCGCTGCCTTTGGAAAGCGCACTCGAAGTCGGTGAATATGAGAAAAGCCTTGGATATGGATCAACCGATGTAGGCGATGTCTCCTGGGCCACGCCAACCGTAGGCGTGCGCACCGCGACATGGGTGCCAGGCACCAGCGCACACAGCTGGCAAGCCGTTGCCGCCAGCGGGCACTCAATCGGATATAAAGGCACCCAAAACGCGGCCAAGGCGATGTCACTTATGGCAGTGGAGCTGTTCACCAATCCGCAGCTGCGAGCCGACGCGAAAGCCGAGTTTGAGGCAGCGCGCGGAGAGGATTACGAATACCGTTCGCTCCTCGGGGATCGGGAGCCGCCGCTCGATTATCGCAAATAGGGTTCAGCGGGCGGCCAGCATATCCAGCATCGCTCGGATCGGGCTGACGTCATAGCCAGCCGCATTGGCCGCCCGTGCGATATCGTCAGGTTCGCCGCCCTTCTTAGCCTGCGCCAGCGACCACAGCAGGGTAGAACGCGTGCCCGAACGGCAATAGGCAAGCGCGGCGCCTTCGTTGGCATCCAGCGCGGCGATCATCTGATCGATCTGAGGTTCGCTGAAACCTGAATGGCCGATCGGGATCGCAATGTAATCCATGTCGGCCTGCTTGGCTGCCGCTTCGATCTCATCACCCTGCGGAGCGGAGGGTTCCTCGCCATCGGGCCGGTTGTTCACGATCAGAGTGACGCCCATCTCCTTTGCCGCCCCGATATCGTTCGAATCGATTTGCGGGCTGACGAGTACCGAATCGGACAATTTGCGAAAGTCGCTCATGCTCTGGACATCCTTGTGTGGGTTTTCGCAATGCTAATGCGGCGATCCGGCGAACTCAATCGCGGACTGGGCGGCGCGCGGTATTCGGACGGGCATAATCCATTGGTTTCAATGAACGCATAATGATTTGCGCACTCCGCCGGGATCGAAAGTGTCATAATTATGCGCCACAACGTGACTGCGGGTTAAATCATTCGCAAAGCAATGCTTTGTGCGCTATGATCCGCAATAGAAAGCGATATTCGAGGTTTCGATGGATCGCTTGCGTTAGGTGCGGATCGCTGTCCCCGATACCGACGCGTTGTAGGACGGGCAGTGTGACAAGGTACGCAACGGATTATGGGTTACGATAGGGGACGTCGGCGCGGCAAGGATAAGCGCGACGGTTTCGGTGAGGAAGGTTTTGATCCTTTCGGTGGTGGTATGGATGGATTTCCTCCGCCCAGCGATTACGGCAATGACCGCGGCGGCGACCGTTACAGCGGTGGCGGCGGCAGTGGCGGCGGTGACCGTTACGGCGGCGGCAATGACCGCGGCGGCTTTGGCGGCGGCGGTCCACGCGGCGGCGGTGGGGGCGGTGGTCCTCGCGGCGGCGGTGGCGGCGGCGGCGGCGCCGGCGGCGGCGGTTTCAATCGCATGCCCGCACAGGTCGTTGGCACGGGTAAAGGCACCGTCAAATTCTTCAACAGCCAAAAAGGCTTCGGCTTTGTCCAGCAGGAAACTGGCGGTGAGGACGTGTTCGTTCACATCAGCGCAGTCGAACGCGCTGGTCTCGAAGGTTTGGCCGAAGGTCAGGAACTGGAATTCAACCTGGTCGACCGCGGCGGTAAAATTTCCGCTCAGGATCTTCAGGTTGTCGGCGATGTGATCGCCGTCGAAAAAGCCGAAGGCCCGCCTAAGCGCGAGCTGACCGGTGACAAGGCGACAGGCACGGTCAAATTCTTCAACTCGATGAAAGGCTTTGGCTTCCTCGTGCGTGACGATGGCCAGCCCGATGCGTTCGTGCACATCAGCGCAGTCGAACGCTCTGGCCTTACCGCCATCAATGAAGGTGAACGGTTTGAATTCGACCTTGAGGTGGATCGACGCGGAAAATATTCTGCGGTCAATCTCGTGCCGGTTCAGGAGTAAACTCTCCAGACCTTGCCCGGCCGTTTGACCAACCAAGCGAGCGGCCTTATTCCAAACCAGATGGCGGCTCCTTTAAGAGCCGCCATTTGTTTTTGCAGCTGATTTCATTCTAGGATTTCCGATTATGTCGATTACACCGCTCATGCCAGTCTATCCGCGTTGCGGCGTGCGGCCTGTTCGCGGGGAGCATTGCCACCTGATCGACGAGGATGGCACGCGTTACCTGGATTTTGCCAGCGGCATTGCGGTCAATCTGCTCGGGCATTCGCATGAGGGGCTGATCCATGCGATTCAGCAGCAGGCGGAAACGCTGATGCATGTGTCGAACCTGTATGGTAGCCCGCAAGGGGAGAAACTGGCGCAGCAACTGGTCGACAACACCTTTGCCGACACCGTGTTTTTCACCAATTCGGGCGCAGAAGCGGTTGAAACCGCTATCAAGTGCGCACGCGCCTATCATCAGCATGATGGCGATACGACGCGGTATGAACTGATCACCTTTGCCAACGCGTTCCATGGCCGGACGATGGCGACAATCAGCGCCTCGAACCAGACCAAGATGCACCACGGCTTCTCACCGATGCTGGAAGGTTTCAAATATGCAGAATTCGATGATTTGGAAGCGGCCAAGGCTCTGATCGGGCCGAACACTGCCGGGTTCCTCGTCGAGCCGATTCAGGGCGAGGGCGGCATTCGCCCAGCCTCGATGGAATTCATGCAGGGGCTGCGCGCGCTCGCGGATGAGCATGATCTGATGCTTGCACTGGATGAGGTGCAGTGCGGCGTTGCGCGTACCGGCACTTTGTACGCGTACGAACAATACGGCATCGAACCCGATATTCTCGCCACGGCAAAAGGGCTTGGCGGCGGCTTCCCCCTCGGCGGGTGCCTCGCCACGGAAAAAGCGGCACGCGGGATGGTGTTCGGCACGCATGGTTCGACCTATGGCGGCAACCCGCTCGCGATGGCGGCGGGCAGCGCGGTAATGGACGCGGTCGCGAACGAGACGTTCCTTGCCGAGGTGCGCGAAAAGGGTGAACGCATTCGCAGCCGCCTCGAACAGTTTATCGGAAATTATCCCGACCTGTTTGAGCTGGTGCGCGGCAAAGGATTGATGCTCGGCCTGAAAATGAAGGTCGAGAGCCGCCCCTTCTTTGTGCATCTGCGCGAAAACCATCAACTGCTCACAGTGGCAGCGGGCGATCAGACGCTGCGCATTATCCCGCCGCTGGTGTTGGGCGATGCGGAGATCGATGAATTTTTTGAAAAGCTTTCGGCGGGCGCTGCCAGCTTCAAGGTTCCAGAGCCCGCATAATGGCTGGGCCAACAAGCGGGCAGCATTTCCTCGATCTGAGCGATGCGGGCGGGGATGCGATCGCCGCCATGATCAGCGACGCGATCGACCGCAAGGCTGCGCGGGCCGGCTGGCCCAAGGGTAAGGCTGACGCCGATGCGCCCTTGGCAGGCAAGGTGCTGGCTTTGGTGTTCGAGAAAAACTCCACGCGCACGCGGGTCAGTTTCGATATCGCAATGCGGCAGCTCGGCGGAACGGTGCTAATTCTCGATTCGGCATCAAGCCAGCTTGGCCGCGGCGAAACCATCGCCGATACGGCGCGCGTTCTTAGCCGGATGGTCGACGCGATCGTGCTGCGCACGGACGATCATGCAAAGATCGAAGAAATGGCGCGGCATGCCAGTGTGCCGGTGATCAACGGGCTGACAGACCGGTCGCATCCCTGCCAGATCGCAGCTGACCTACTCACCGTGATTGAGCATGGCAAATCGCTGCCGGGGCTGGAAGTCGCCTGGTTCGGCGATGGCAATAACGTGCTACATTCCATTCTGGAGGCGGCCAGCCTGATGAAGTTCAACGTGCGCGTCGCCACTCCCGAAGGATACGAGCCGGACAGCGAATTCGTGTCCTTGGCGCGGAATGCGGGCTGCACTGTCACGCTTTGCCAGGATGCCGCCCAAGCTGCGACGGGGGCAGACGTTCTGGTCACGGACACGTGGATTTCGATGGGTCAGGCAGATGCGGACGAGAAACGCGCCGCGATGGAGGCGTTCCAGGTCGATTCCGCGATAATGCAAAAGGCGCAATCCGATGCGATCTTCCTTCACTGCCTTCCCGCTCATATCGGCGATGAAGTGAGTGAAGAGGTGTTCGAAGGGCCGCAATCGGTCGTATTCGATGAAGCGGAAAACCGCATCCATGCACAAAAGTCGGTCTTGCTCTGGAGTTTCGGCTTACTCGGCTGACTCGGCAAGATTCTGGCGCGCGAGGGGTTCACCACGGCATTCGAGCACACCATATATGGCTGATGGAAAATCAGGCTGAGACATTTTCGGACAAACTTTTGGGATTCACCTTGCCCGGGCGAGATGCGCGTGCCCGAGTGGTGCGGCTTGATAAAGTTGTCGACGATGTGCTTTCGGCGCACGATTACCCCGCGCCGATTACTCACCTGCTGGGCGAGGCGCTGGTTCTTGGCGCGCTGATGGGCGGATTGCTGAAAGGCGGAGCCGGACAATTGACCATGCAGGCGCACACACGGACAGGTGTCGTGTCGCTGCTTGTCTGCGATTTTCGCGCTGGTGAGATGCGCGGCTATGCCGATTTTGACGCGGATCGGCTGGAGGCGCTTGGCGCAAATCCTCCGCTCTCTGCGCTTTTCGGTGAGGGCTATCTGGCAATCACATTCGAAACCGGACCGGGCGAGCGTTACCAGGGGATCGTCCCCTTGGAAGGCGACAGCTTAGCAGAAGCGTGTGAGATGTATTTCAGCCAGTCCGAACAGATCCCCACACTCATCCGCGTGGCCAGCCGGGCCGGCGGGTCGGGACGAGTGGCCGGCGGTCTGCTGATCCAGCATCTCGCTGACGGTGAGGTCGGCCGTGAGCGATTGCATGTTCGCAGCGATCATCCCGACTGGGAGCATGTCGCCCATCTTGCATCGACAATCAGTCACGAAGAATTGCTGGATCAGGACCTATCGATGGAGGCGATCGCATGGCGCCTGTTCCATGAAGAAGACGAAGTGCGCGTCCAGCAAGGCGCACTCCTCTTTCGCGGGTGTCGTTGCAGCGCAGACTACTATACGTCCGTTATCGAACGTTTTCCTGCCGCAGAACGTGAAGAAATGCGCAATGACGACGACAAGATCGTTGTCGATTGCGCCTTTTGCGCAAAGGAATTCGAGCTCGCGATTTAACGGCTCGCCGCTGTTCAAGAACGTTTCATCGCGCATGTGCGAGAACGTCCAAGTGAATAGGATCGAACAAGTGAAGACTAACAAATTATGAGACGAGCGTTTATGAGCAGATATGTTGCCGGACTGGCGCTCTTTTTGGGCGCTGCCAGTTTTGCCGTGCCTGCTTTCTCGCAGGCTGGCGGGCTGAAAATGCTGGCAGGCATCGCCAAGGGGGAATGGACCGTTACCTACCGCGACGGGGCTCCGATCAGGAAAGTGTGCGTCCGCTCAGGCCGCGAACTCATCCAGCTTCGGCACAAGGAAGCTGATTGCAGCCGTTTTGTCGTAGATGACGCAGCAACCAAAGTGACCGTTCAATATACCTGCCCCGGAAACGGCTATGGGCGGACGTCCATCCGCCGGGAAACTGGCAACCTCGTCCAGATTGAAAGTCAGGGGATCGAATCGGGCGTGCCGTTCCAGTTTGTGGCAGAAGCCCGTCTAACGGGTACCTGCCGCTAATCCGTTCAAACAATTAGCGGCGTTGCCAATTCCAGCAATCCCGCTAATCGTCGCGGTATGAGCGACCAAAAGGCTTTACAGAACAATCCCGCCGCAATCGTACTGCTATCCGGTGGTCTGGATTCCATGGTTACCGCAGCAATTGCGAAAGAACAGGGATTCAGTGTCCGGGCGCTTAGCATTGATTATGGCCAGCGGCACAAGCTTGAGCTGCAGTCGGCGAAGCGGATTGCTGACAGGCTTGATCTATCATCGCACGCAGAGATCGCGCTGGATATGAGAGCGATCGGCGGATCAGCATTGACCGACGAAATCGATGTCCCGAAATCGGGGGTCGGTGACGATATACCCGTTACGTATGTACCGGCCCGAAATCTCGTATTCCTGTCGCTTACAACCGCTTTTGCGGAAGCTTCCGGAGCGAGCGATGTCTTTATCGGGGTGAATGCTCTCGACTATTCCGGTTATCCTGATTGCCGCCCTGAATTCATCGAAAGCTTTGCAGAAACTGCCCGGCTCGGCACGAAGGCCGGTGTCGAGGGAACTTCGTTCACAATCCACACGCCGCTTCAGCATATGACCAAGGCGGACATCGCATCGGAATGCAGCCGCCTTGGTCTTGATCCGTCATGGAGTTGGTCCTGCTACGACCCCACGATCGAGGGGTCGGCTTGCGGTCTGTGCGATTCGTGCCGCTTGCGGAAAAAGGGTTTTGCCGAAGCGGGAATAACGGATAGCACGGTGTACGCAGCGTGAGGCAATCACCGCCTCGCTGCCTTATAATTATAATGAAAGTATGGGGGATCGATCTTTGAGCGAAGCCACTGCCGAGGAGCAGGATCCGACCGAGCATCAGGTAGCAAGTGAACAGCCAGTGCCAGCTTACAGCTGGTACGCGCTAAGTGTGCTTGTACTGATTTACGTGCTGAACTTTATCGACCGGCAGATCCTGTCCATCCTTGCCAACGATATCAAAGCAGATCTGGGCGTTGATGACGCGTATCTCGGCTTCTTGTACGGCACCGCATTCGCCATTTTCTATGCGCTTTTCGGAATTCCGCTGGGTAAGTTGGCCGATAGCTGGAAGCGGGTGCGTTTGATGACGCTTGGCTTGTCGCTGTGGTCTGCGATGACTGCTGTGTCAGGCTTTGCCCGGGATACCGCAACTTTGACGGTCGCAAGGATCGGCGTGGGTGTGGGCGAGGCGACTGCGAGCCCATCGGCATATTCGCTTATTTCGGACTGGTTCCCCGCTCGGCTCCGTGCAACCGCGCTCGCGATTTACTCGTCGGGATTATATATCGGCGGGGGAATTTCACTCGCAATCGGCGGGGTGATCGTGGACAATTGGAACCGGATTTACCCAGAAGGCGACCCTTGGTTCGGCCTCGCCGGCTGGCAGGCCGCCTTTATCGCGGTAGGGATGCCAGGATTGTTACTGGCTGTTTGGGTATTTACATTGAAAGAGCCGGTTCGAGGCGCAATTGACGGGCTTGAAACACCTGAAGATCCCCATCCATTTAGAGGCTTCGTCCAAGAACTCTATACAGTCATTCCGGGCTTCACATTTTTTGGTGCGGCCGCACGCGGCGCGCAGGCGCTCGCTATCAATATAGCAATTTTCTTTTTTGCGTTAGTAGCCGCGGCAATCATTACGCATTTGCTCGATTCCGGTGAGGGCGTGATAGTTGCTGGGCTCGGCTCTCTGCTGGGCGTTTCGCTCCTTCCGGTTACCGACCAATGGTTTCTGCTGGGGATCGGATATTATGCCGTTTTTTGCTGGGCTAGCGCGTTGCGCAAGCGAGACTATCCGACCTTCGCTCTGACTTGGGGTTCGCCAGCGTTCCTGTGCACCATTCTGGGGTACGGCACCGTCGCGTTCATGGCGTATTCGGCATCATATTGGGGAGCACCCTATGCCGAGCGCATCTTTGACGTTTCCAAAGCAGAGCTTGGCTTTTGGCTTGGCGGTGGCGGAGCCGCTGGAGGCTTTCTCGGCGTCATACTTGGGGGGCGCATGGCCGATTACCTATACACGCGCACGCAAGGCGGGCGCATCTGGGTGGTATTGTTCGGTCTGCTCAGTCCTATTCCGTTCGCAATTGTTCAATACACAACCGAAAGCTGGACGCTTTTCTTGTTGTTGAATGTGGTCGTAGGCGCTCTTGCTGCCTCTGCCTTGGGCGCGGCAGCGGCAAGTAGCCAAGCGCTAGTTTTGCCACGGATGAGGGGAACCGCGACCGCCACATTTTTCTTGGCAACAACATTAGTGGGCTTGGCACTTGGGCCGTACACGGCTGGCTACGTTTCGGCTCAAAATGATGGCGACCTTAGCCGCGGAGTGCTCGCCACGCTCTGGATCACCCCTATCGGTCTCTTGCTGTTAACCGCGGCCTTGCGATTGGTGCCGAAAGCTAATGCGACCGTGGTGGAGCGAGCCAATGCAGCAGGTGAGCCGGCAGTGGCAACTAACCCGGCTTAGCCTTCTGGAGACTGAACTACACCGCATGCAATTCGCGGGCCTGCAGCGCCGGCAGGATCGGTGAGATAGTCGTCCGGTCCAGCGTGTAGCATCACCGCAGTGCCGTCTTCGTCGAAGATCACAGATGGCAAATCTTGAAGCGTGGTTTCAAGCAGGACTTCGGTATTGACTGAACCTGTTTCATCGACGCTGATATTCGGTAAATCACCCAGATGCTGGCCACCATCGCTAAGGGCGCCATGAGTGTGCCCTTCGGGATTAAGATGACCGCCCGCTGAGGTGAAATCGGCTGCGGAACAGTCTCCTACAGTGTGCAGATGAAACGCCTTTTCTCCAGGTTCCAAGCCGGTCGCTTTTAGTTTCAATTCAATGCCGCTGGTCACTTTCTGCATCTCTACGGTCCCGAGCGTGGCGCCATTGGGTCCCACCATATCTGCAGTGCCAAACAAGACATTTGTGGGTGCCTCGCTCGGATCGGGTAGTGTCGCCTGATCAGCTGTCCCACATGCGGCGAGTGTGGATGCCACCGAAGCGAGTGCGAAGAGTTTTGGATAAGTAGCCATCAAAGTTCCTACCGGTTCTGGAGGTTAAAACGAAAAAGGGGCCGGATTACTCCGGCCCCTCAATCTTGTCAGAGCGTGAAGCTCAAACTTACATGCCCGAACCCGGACCGTAAGTCACTTCGACACGGCGGTTCTGCAGTTCGCGAACACCGTCTGCAGTTGGCACACGCGGCTGCGATTCGCCGAATGCTTCGCTGCTGATCCGGCCATCCGGAATTCCGCGGCCCGTGAGGTAATCACGTACCGAAGAGTTGCGGCGTTCTGCCAGACCCATGTTGTAGGTAACGCTGCCGGAACGGTCGGTGTGACCAGCCAGCATGACGTTTGCCGTACCGCAGTTTGCATAAGCTGTGACTGCGTTGTTGAGGATCGTCGCAGCCTCTGCCGTGATCGTCGACTCATCGAAATCGAAGAAGACAATATACGGGCCAGTGTTGCACGGCGGCGGTGGCGGCGGCGCAGGTGGCGGCGGCGGTGGCGGCGGTGGTGGCGGCGGTGGCGGTGGTGGCGGTGGTGGCGGCGGAGGCGGTGCTTCACCACCGAAGTTGTAAACGATCGAACCCAGGATCGAGTGCGTGCTCAGATCGGTTTCGAGCGAGTTGCCAAGTGTGTCGAGAATTTCGACATTCTCAGCATTGAAGTAGCGATACTTCAGTCCGACATCCCAGCTATCGCTAAGCGGCGCGCGGACACCCGCGAGAAGCTGCCAAGCAAGACCCGTATCAGAGTCATCGAAGACCGGAGCGAGGTTCGAGAAGAAGTTCGCGTCGACGTCAACGCGAGCCACACCGATACCGCCGCCAGCAAATGCCTGAATGCCGTCATCCGAACCGAAGTCGAAAAGGCCGTTCACCATAAAGCTGAGAGCGTTGAACTCCCCGGAAGCTTCAGCAGTAGTTCCTGCAGCAACCTGAGTCGGCACTGCGGCGCCGTAAAACAGCTGCTCAGCATCTGCTGCGCGGTAGCTGGCTTCTGCTTCGAGGCGGAAAGCGCCGAAATCATAGCCGACAAGACCGCCGAAGTCGTAACCGGTGTCATACTCGGACGTAGCATCTGCTGCGCCGTCGTTCACATCAAAATCGATGTCTTCAACAACCATCACGCCACCATCACCCTGAATGTACCACTGGCCTTCGCGAGCCGTGGCAGGTGCAGTTAGCGCCGTCGAAGCCATCGCCATACCAATGACGAATTTACGCATTCTAATAATCCCCTTTTATATCGGATTGAGGCACACTGCGTCTCTAACTTCCCGATAAAAAGGTGGCAAGCAAACATTGCATTCAAACTGTTGCAATAATGCCGCTATCGTGCATTTGACGCAAAAAAATGACCAATTCAATCAATTCAAGGACCTAAGAACCCGAAAATTCAATTTTGAATTGAAATGCAGCTTAGGCGAAAAGTCCGATTTCTCTAAGCTCCGACACGATCTCTTGGATTGCTGTTCGCGCTTCGGTGTCGACAGTGGCGCCGCCCGATGGTGTGTTCGGGGCAGAAGCCGCCAGCCACCCGGATTTGAATATCTCAAAGCGATTTTCCGCCACGTTAAAGATCATCATCCCTTCGCTTTGAACGATGAAATGCCACGTCCCTCCAATCATGATGGCGAGATTGTCTTCTCTTCCCGACCAGCCACCCAATGCAGGTGCTGTGACCCGGTAGCATTCACCTTCGTCCGCTGCGGCAGGCGGTTCATTTCGCGCGCTTTCCACCGCGTGTCTGGTCAGACCGTCTATCATAGCAAATGATTGATTAATGAAGAATTCTTTCTGGGCCTGTCCTGCGAAAAGTAGTGGCAAATTGAAATGCGCTGTCGTTGATGGGAACATGGAAGTGTCGGTCATGAATGACCTCCTTTAAGTCAGACAAGATTTGCAAGAACGAGAGGTGAAGATTGCGCGTAGGTGCCAATCTGTCTCACCCACAAAGCATCAGGGCCGAAGCTCGTCGTAAGCGCTGATTGTGCCGCCTCGCTCAATTCGAAAGTTGGCTGTTCGGTTTCCCAAATCTGATACGGATTTGAGGTTGGTCCATAACCAACAAGGTAGCGTTCGGTATTTTCTATCAGCGCAACTTCGCCAATTTGGTCCCATTGCCACTGCCCTCTTGCTCTGCGTGTCCAGCGGAATTGGACCGTATTGCCTGGCAACAAAGCCGATCGTGCATGAACGGGAGCAGGTGGCCGCCGCGAGAGCCCCGAATTCTTAAGCGTGGCATAAACAGGTTGTTCGTCTCCGCGGCCGATTGCGGCGATCCGCGTCGTTTCGCTGGATGGAACTTGCAAATGATTCAGCACTGTAAGGCTTTCATCAATCAGGACTACAGGCGCCCCCGGCGCATGACCCGCCGCAGCCAAGTCCTCGGTGCCGCCGCGCCCGCGCAGCAATCCTGATAGTTTCCAGAGCGTCGCCGTTTGCTTCTCAGCCTTCAAAAACTGGATGATTTCGCCTGCAACCGTGACCTTGTTGGCACCATTCGCAAGACCAATGAGGTCGGTATTTTCGAATGCGAGGTCACTTTCAGGCAGGGTAACAAGTAGATACGCTTCTGGTTCAAAATACCTGCTGCCCGACGGATTAAGCTGCCCGCCAAGTGCTCCGATTACGCTTCGCTGCCTTCCGGTTGTGCCAACCGGGACGAGTGCGGTACCTTGCTCGATATACAGCGCCGCGCCGCTCCAGCTTGAATTCACCGCGCCCGCTGCTGCAAATATTTGCGGTATATTGACGTCGCCCGATCCGTCTGGCGGAAGCTCAAACACAGCCAATTCGGTAGCGGGGGCGGCAACATCGACTGGCGCAATCGTGGTGCCAGCATCTCCGCCGACGACAGTGCTGGTGGTAGGCGCCACCCTTTCAAGGCCGAGCTCAATTCCCCGGTCAAACCATTCCCAGTTTTTAACGAGCCAGTTGCCCGGCGATCCGGGCAATTTCACGATACTTCCCGGCCGGATCTGCGGGTTCAATTCTCCGACTCTCCAACTGACTTGCTCCCGCCGCCAACGTGATCGGCTGGCGGTGCTGTTAGCCAGCTGTTTCGCGCCATCGGCGGTCAATGTGGCGGGCAGATCAATTGATTGTTCACGGCCGGTATTACGCCGACCGACGGCCCGTTGGACGCCAGGCTGATAATCGCGGTCCTCATCGTAATAGCGAAGAGCAATCGATCTGCCCGCCTCCTGGTCTGCGCGCTGTTTGTGGCGCGATGCTGCTTCTTCGCTATCATCTTGCGAAAGCTGTTCAGGAAGCATCATGACCGTTTCCGGAAGAACATCCTTACTGGCGAGGTTTAAGCCGCCATCGGCTACTACACAGGCCAATGGATAGACCCGATCAATTGCCGCAAGCGAATAGGCCAGCGAGCCGCCTTCATCGGCAAACCCGCGTGCAAAATCAAGGCTTTGCCCGCCATCGGAATTCACAGTCTTCGGCACGATTTCGCCAAGCGATACGTCCGCTGAGTTTTTTGCGAATACCTCGAAAGTCAGTGCCGGTATCCGGTTGCCGAAATCGCCGAGTTGCAGGTCTTCGAACACGACGTAGGCTGTGTCCCTAAATGCAGGAGCCAGCTCGCCTTTGTCAGCGGCGATGACCGGGTCAACCGATGCGAGGCCATCGCCGAGATAGGTGCGCATTTGCCCTTCGACCTTGAGGTCGCCTGCGCTTCCCCTGAGCAGGTTGCCGTCCGCCCATATCCGTCCGATGCGTGCGATTGGTGTGCTGGAAAGCGCCACGGCGAATGAAACAGAATACGTGTATGTAGTTGTGGAGGGGCTGCCTTTGCCGCCGCCCTGTTTCTGGGACTGTTCGGCCAAATCGGTCGACCAGATCACAGTGCCCGCCACCCGCATGCGGCCGAATATTCGCGGAATCGGCTGACCATAGCTGGATGTGGTTACCGAAAGCTCCGAAAGCCGCGCACCTTCCCGAGCGCCGCCGCCGAAAATCTCACCATCCACCTGACGCCCGATCAGGCCGCCAATTGCGCCTCCTATCGGTCCGCCCAGAGCTGTGCCGACCGCAGTCAAAAGCAGTGTCGCCATAACGCTATCCTTTCAATTTCATGGAAGCCGCCAGATTTGCACCGGGTCAGGCAAGCTGATGCGCGACTGGCAAACCACGCGCCGCAGTCCGGCATGCGCGTGGATGATGCCCGCTCGATTGTCGGCGATTGCAATGTGATATTGGGCAGGTCCGGGCGATGTTAACAGCACGTCTCCAGCCCTCACCGTTCCCGTGACGGAAACGAAGCCAGATTGCTGCGCGCAACCGAACAGATGCGTGACGCCGCTATTGCGCAGCCCATAGTTAACGGGAAGTCCATGATCGCGCCCGATAGCATTGAGGCTCACGGCGAGAAGGCCAATGCAATCCAGGCCCGTGACCGGGTTTCTTCCGTGCAGTCTGAACCGGCACCCTTCGAACGTCGCAGCCGCCATGGCCAGATGGTGGCCGCTGGCGAGAGGTGCGATCATCCCAACCCCTGGCCGTAACGCGTCAAAAGATCATTGCCCGGCAAAAAGGGTTCGCCGCGAAAATTTGCAGCGTTGGCAAATCGCGCGCTGCATGTTTGCAAGGTGTGATCACAGCCTTCTCTAACCTGCGCGCGGGTTCCGGCGGCGGTGCCTGCCGCGATTGAACGGTCGAGCGTAAACCACCCAGCCTCGTGCGCGATTATGGAGAAAGGCAAACCTGTTTGAGGGCCGCCAAGAAAGCGCACTTGCCCATCAACAAAGTCAGAGCCGGTTGCCGTTTGGAATTGCACCCGGTTCAACTCGATATCGACGGCAGCCAACGCATCGGTTCGAGTGAAAAGCCGTGATGAGATGCCGCAGCCAGGGCCGCAAAATTCTGCCCTGCAAGTTGGACTTGTCCTGGGCACCAGATCTTCTTCAAGTATGCGTTTGGCCGACTTCAGTTCAGCTTTGAACCCGCGCGTGTCATCTTCGATCTGCCCAAGCTCGCCGCTGAAAATGATGTGGTTTTCCAGCGTCTCCCAAGCGACTGCTCCGATCTCGATTTGGGCGGCATCGAACAGTCCAGCCTCCAGATCCATTTGGCTGATTGACGAATGCGAAAGCGCGCCTTCGACCTCTGCACTGTCATCGCTAAGGTCGGAAGTCATTCGGATCGCTGCTGGCACCATGCCTGGCGCAGCTTTGTGCACCATCCCATCGAATGCCAGGTCGCGGTCATGGCTGGTGAAGGCGAACAGCATTCCGTCCCGCCGATAGACCCGCCAGAATGTCGCGACTGTATCGAGGCTTCGACCAAAGAACGTGCGCATTACGCAGTTTCCCGCAATTCTATCAGCGGGATGCTGGGTGCCTCGCCAGCTTCGAAGTTCACACCGTTAATGTCGATTCTGTCCTCCGCAAATCGCACTGGCACGTCAAACAGGAAGCCGGCCCTGATCTCCGCGCCAAACGGGGGCGCCGCATCAAGCTGCAATCGCCCGAACGCGCCCAGCGTCCAGTCCGAAATCGCTTGGCCCGCAACACTGACGACCAACGTTTCAGGCCGGACGCGGGTGATGAAACGCGTCTGCGGATCGCCGACAGTCCCGTAGGTTTTCAGCAATTGGAAATCGGCTGTAGCGCCGTCGCCGATCCCGATCAGCTGGTCGAGCATTGTAGGCGTGCCTGTCATTGCATTAGTGCTGTGGTCAAACGGATCGCTAATCTTGAAACCCCGGGCAGGACCTCTGCGCGCCCGGAAGAACGCAATCAGTTCGGCTAGCTCGTTTTCCGACCGTATGCCCGGCCCCACATCGAAATGGATGCGGGCATCGGACCAAAGCGAATTGCGCTGTTCATGCCCGGATGCCGTGACCGAAACTGATGTAGAAAACTCTGGCGCGACAGCGGTGTTGCGGCCCAGCGCAAAGGGGTAAAGCACGTCATCAAACGGTTCCATGGCATCCTCATTATTGGAAAGCAGGCGGGTGTATCCATCGCGGTTGACCTGCGGCAGCGCCCAGACATATCGACGCGGGATCCCGCGGGCGGCCGCTTCGTCCAGCGCATTGTCGATCCGCGTCCAGAATGGTTCGGCATCTTCTTGGTTGAGGACAAAACCTGATAGATAGTCCTGATCTTCTGCAGCATAGCCGAGCCGATTATCGACGAAGGTATATGCGGCGCGTCGCAGCGCGTCAGAGCCAGCCGTCAGCCAGTCATAATCTTCGAGTTGTAACCGGTCGAAAGCGGGCGCTGCCCATCCTTCGGGGAGGTTTGCCCGGTATTGATCGGGCGTTTCCTGATCGAGGATGGTCGGCGTAAACGCCAGCAGCAGCACCTCCGCAGTGCCGTTTGCAGCCTTCCTGATGGATGAAGTCAGGTCGGCGGTTGATTGAGCAAGCAGGGCGCCAGCCGCATCAAGCAGCGCAGTCTGTGCTGCATCCATTTCGTCCCGTAGATCGTCAATCCGAACCGGCTGTCCGCCTAACGCCGCTTTCGCAGCATCGTCGTAGAGGCAGATTTGCTTTTCCGGCGTCACCCACCACCAGGGCTCTCCGATCTGCATGCGAACTGGCAGTTCGGCAGATTCCAGAAGGGCGACAAATCGCCCGGCGCTTGTCTGAAGCCATGCCATCGCCTCTGGGTTTGCCGGGCTTAATAACGTTGAAGGCGGCTCCCAGCCTGTCAGGGCCGGGTCGCCTGAATACGTCCTCTGCTTCCAGCTTTCCGGGCAGTATTCGTCAAACAACTCGTATGAGATTGACGCGATGACTTCGAAATCTGCGGCCTTTGCATTTCGGAAAAAGGTGATCGTCCAAATCAGCGCGGGCAGGCACAGCTCTGCATCCGGTGCGGCTTTCAATTCGCCAGAAGCCTGCCTCTGAAGCCGCATGAAGTGGCTCATGCCCACATAATGGACGATATCATCACGGTAACCGAGCCCGATCAGGTTACGGATCAGGCGTTCGGGTGTCTGGTTGTACGCATCGTCATAAGCGGTGGCCATCCGCTCGCCATGGGGCGGCAGCATGACATCGCCCAGCTCAAGCATGGCGTTCGCCCCATCGACATTCAGGTTCGCCAGCCTGACCGCACCGACCAGCGGTTCGCTTAATGGTTCAGTGCTGCGGGCTTCGTATTCGGGGGCCACCAGAGAGATGAACATCCGGTCGATGTCTCCGGCGTGGATCGGAGTGCCGGGCAGGGCATACCCGCTCTCCAATTCAGAGAATGGAAGCGTTATGCTGGCCGAGGTCGGGGTGCCGACTGCGTAATTCCACAGCCGGATATACCAGGTCTGCGGATTGCCTGCTGCATCGCGCCCTTCGATCGTCAGCGTCGGTCCATTGGGCTGGTCCAGTTCCATTACGCCTGTAGAGCGCCAATCAAATGTCAGCACGGTGTTGGAATAATCACGGCTCGTTTCATAGGCGAGCAGCGGGTGGTCCCACGCATCGACGCTGTCCCAGATTACACCGACCAGTTCACCTTTGTGATGCAGCTCGACATCGACCCGCAAGACGTTTTCACCGAACGCCGTGGCCGCGGCCATCGCGGGACGCGGGAAATCAACCGTCCAGAAACGCGCGTCGAAACGCTGCATGTATGAGGATTCCTGCCCGCGGCGTTCGCGGGCCAGCCAGAAAGCCATATAATGCTCCTTTGATCAGCTGTCTTGAAGAGCGCGGCGCACTGCGCTGGCAACCTGGCGCGATGACCGGCGCATTGCCACGGGCGCACTGGTTCCGCGCGGTGCGGCAAGCTGGATCGCAACTTTCACATCGCGCCTTCCAGAAACGAGAGTGCCGTTTGGCTCCACCTTTCCGGCGCTGGTGGGCACGAACAATTCGGGACCATTTTCGCCAACCAGATAGCCGCGGCCCGGAGAAACAGGGCCGCCTGTCGCCCTGCCGGGCAAGCCAAGCAAGGCACCGATGCCTTGCCCAAACAGCCCGCCAAGCCCGCCGCCAGAACCGCCGAAGATCGAATCGAGCCCATTGCTCAGCGCGTGCGAAGCGATCTGGTCGAGCGCGCTCATCGCCACGTTTTTCAGGTCGTCAAAGCCGAGGCTGCCCTGTCTGATTGCGGAAAGCAGTCCGCGTTCCAGAACAGAGCCAGCTTTGTCGAATCCATCAAGCAGCGACGTGTCGAGAGAGCCGCGCATCTTGTCCAAATCGGCGGAAAAACCGTCTGTGGTTGCGCGCACGTCAACCACGAGTTCGTCGAAAGTGTCATTCATTGGCATCGCGCTCCATCAGGGATTGGATTAATTCTCGGCTTGGCGCAGAGGTCGCCGCGCTGCCTGCTGGATCGCCCAGGGACATCACGAGTTCAGCGGGAGTGGCTTGCCAGAAATCAGCCGGTTTCCAGCCGAGCACACGGGCGGCAATTCCGCACCATGCGCGGGCATCGCTGGCAAATTGATCCTCGCTCACGTCCTGCCTTGCAGCACCTGCGTGAGCACGGCTTTCACCGGCTGGGTCGCGGCGACTAGGCCGATAGCAAGCACTGCATCACCCACTTCCTTGCGCTCCGGGCGATTGTCCGGGGCGAGGCAATGCCAAATGAGCGCAGCCATTTCGTTCAGGGTCAACGCGCCTTGCGAGGCGCGCTCAACGAAGGCGAATAGCGAACCGAGCTCTTCTTCCGCGCATACAAGGCTTGTGAAATCTGGCCGCAGCACATGCACCGAACCGGCAATGATAAATTCAGCTTCCCCGCGAAGCGGATTGGCGCGCTGGCTCACGCAGGGACCACCGGACCGGAGCTTTCCAGCTGCAGCGTGTAATTGCGCTCTCCATTGTAATCGCCAGCGTAATCCAGACGCTGAACGAGAAAGCGGCCCTGCAATCGCTCGCCGTCCTCAAACGACAATTCGTAATCATCGATCGTTCCGGCAAGAGCGTGCGCTCGCAGCGCGCTTTCTGCTGCGCTGCCAAGAAAAATACCGGCTGCGCTGACCGAAACGGAGCGCGTTCCTGCGCCCGAAAGCAGGTCTCGCCAGCCGCCGGACTGCTTGTGGGTTATGGCGACCGGGTCACCGTTGATCGACATCTGCGTGGTGCGCAGGCCTGCAATCGTGTCATAGACAGGCGGCGTTGCTCCGTCGCCGATTTTGAGCAGGAAGGCTGAGCCGTTTTGGGCTGGCATGGGCTTACTCCGTTAGTGGTTCGAGAATGCGAAAGCGAAATTCCAGCAGCGCACCGCGCCGATTGTTCGGTCGGGCCTCGCTGCGGCCGCGAAGGAACCGGATCGATGCAAGTTCGAAACCGGTCTGGAACACAGGCAATTCGTGAATGCGCCGCTCAATCGCGGCCAGCGCTTGTGCGTTGGCATCGGGTTCATCGGCGCGGCTTTCCAGTTCAAGCGCGATGCGAACCTCGCGCCCCTGTCGGCCCTTGACGCCCCAATCAGCCGAGGCGCTGGCGGCTATGCCAAGCCAGGGGGCGCTTGCTTTCAGGGGCGATTCTTCTTCGATGGAATTGATGGTTTCCAGCGCCGGATCGCTGCGTAGCCAGTCGATCAGACTGGCGCGAAGGTGGTTTTCCATGTCTGTCAGTCCTGTCCGAATGTTGGCCAGAGCGCATCGGCGCTTCGCCAAGGGTGCCTGCCATGCGCAACGGACCGCGCGGCGGATGCCTTGGCCACGGCGAGCCTTTCGGCCTTTGCCCGCAGCCGGTCGGCAAGATCCGCGATGTCCGATGTGGCGCGGATCATGGGCGAGCCATCATGAAAGGCGCAGCTGACGCCACGGGCGCCACAATGCAGCGACGCTGGCAGGCGGCGGGCTGCTGCGCGTCCCGTCGCCCTCCCGGTCGCGGTAGTGATAGGCGGCCATGCGGATCACGCCCTGTTTGAGAGCGCCCGGCATGGTCTGCCAATCGCCCGCAATCCCGGCGACCAGCGAAATGGCGACCAATTGATCAGGCAGACTTCGTTTAAGCTCGAAAGAGGCGCCGCCTGCCGCTTGCAAGGTCACCGTGTAGCTATCCGGGGCAAGCTCGGCGCGGGTTCCGCCTTCTGCGATCGCCTGCACGGACACCACGTTCACAAGTGGCTGTGATGCGAGGGTGCGGCATCCTGCCATGGGCGAGACGCGTTCCTCGACCGTCTGGGCGAGCGGCATCTGTCCGGTAAAGCCTTCGCATATATCCAGGCTTGCGCGCAGCAGGCCGATCAGCAATTCATCTTCATTGGTCCGGGATATGCCGAGCCAGCTCTTGAGGTCCGCCAGCGGTTCTCCCGATACGTCGGCCGCCTGCGTAATTGTCCGCTGCATTGCGGGGTCTCCCAGAATAGTTGAAAAAGTGCACCCGCGCCGCTCTTCGCGGCGGGAGGAATTGCCGCGGGCGGCGCGGGTGCAGGAACCGGCAAGGGAGAAAAGGGGGAACTCAACCTTGCCGGGATCATGTCAAAGCGTAAGGTTTACGCTTCGATTTTAAGCAGCTTGATCGCGTTGGAATCGAGCACTTTGCCGCCCACACGCTTGGTCGCGTAGAAGTGGACGAACGGCTTGTTGGTGAACGGATCACGCAGGACTTTCGTCGCGCTGTGTTCAGCAATCAGATAGCCGTGACGGAAATTCCCGAAGGCGATCGGGAATTCGCTGCTCGCCACATCCGGCATGTCTTCTGCTTCGACCACCGGATAGCCAAGCAGGCGATCCGGCTGACCTTCGACCATGCCCGGCTGCCACAGAAACGCGCCATCGGCAGTCTTGAGCTTGCGCACAGTCGCCAATGTCGCCGAATTCATCACGAAGCTTGCGCCCTGACGGTGGCCCGCTTTCAGTGAATGAATAAGGTCGATCAGCTTCGCCTCTGGCGCAGCATCGAAACCGGCGGCATCGCCCGATCCGATATACTGGATCTGGCCAAAAGCGCGCACGCCGTCTTCGCCGGTGCCGGTCGGGGCGGTAAGGAAACCTTCCGGCTGATCGATCCCGGTTCCGCCCACAAACGCGGCACCTTCTGCGCGGGCAAATTCGATGGCGATCTCATTCGCCAGCCAGCTTTCGATGTCGAAACCGGCGTCATCCAGCATCGACTGGCTCGCAGCGGGGTTGGCATAGAGGTCGCCGCCGGGAGGGGCGATTTCAGCGAAATTCGGAGCGCTCGTTTCGGGACGGCCAGCGGTTTCACTGACCCATCCGGATGCCGTGCCGCCCGTTGCCACCAGCTTGCGATAGCCCGAAGTGCCGGTCTGCACGACCTGCGCAAGCGAGCGGATCGGGCTGATTTCGGCCAGCTCGCGGGCGATCATGGCATCGATCGTCCGGGGCACGGCATAGCCGCCATCGGAAGGGACGGAGCCGTTGATCGACTTCACTTCGGTTTCCCGGCCACGGCGAAGATAGCCGTCAACAAAACCTTTGACCTCTTCGCTTGCTGTCTCACGCGCGCCGCCGATGGCGGGACGCGATGCCGCCCGCGAAACCTTGTCGAGACGGGCTTTGACCTCATCGACATCGGTTCGCAGACCGGCAATCTCTTCGTCTGCCTTGTCCTGCCGGGCAACCAGATCGAAACTTTGCTCCATCGGGTCTGCGGGCTTGGCAGAACCGGTGGTCACGGTGTTTGGGGTAACAGTGATATCCATAGGGTATCGGGCCTTTCTTTCGGGCATGAAAAAGGCCGCCCCAAGGGCGACCGGTGGGTGCTCAAATGAGCAAGGGTCAGGCGACGAGGTGAACCCGCGCGCCGTGTTGCAATGGGTGAGTGACGAGGCTCACTTCAAAGAGGTCGATTTCATTCAGTTCGCGTCCCGCATCGGTCACACGCGAAAGCCGGGCGCGGTAGCCAAAGCTGAGGCCGCTCACCGTGCGTTCCATCAGCATCCGTGCAGCGCGGCTTTGGGGCCGATCAATGCGGGCGACAACGCGCAGCCCGCGCTCGTCCTCCGTGACGCTTTCGATCTCTCCGATCTGCTGTTCGGGGCGATGCTGCCAAAGAAGCGGTAGCGGGGCGCTGCGCCGCGACAGGGTTTCGGCAAAAGCGCCCTTTCGGATCATATCGCGGTCAGCATCGGGCACATCGAACAGACCGGCATATCCGGCAAACCGGATGGGCTTCGTATCGGTCATAGCAAGTCCCACACACCGGCGCGCACCGCGATACCAATCAGCAGCATCGCCAAAACGGCGCGGATGGCCCAGTCGATCATCGCTTTCCAAGCGGAGGATTTCGCCTCGCGCCACGCGCCAAGCAATTCGCGCAGTTCGCCCAGATCATCCTCCGCCCCCGCATCGGCAAGGCCCATCCGGCCCAGCGCACGATCGGCAGCCAGCTCGCTCGTCTCCTCGATTATGGCCCGCAGTGTGGCGGTTTCTGCGCCTTCCTTGCTGGCCTGCATCATCAGGCTGGCAATTACGTCGGAGCGGTTCATTGCGCCTCTCCCTCTGCCGCAAGGCCAAGCATCGTTCGTTTTTCAGCAGGCGAGAGGAAATCCGCATCCGACACCTGTTTCCAGAGCCGTTCGCGGTCCTCCGAAAGAGCAGTGACCTGATCGAGATCGACCGACAGGCTGGCCTCGGGAAACCACGGGGTTAGCCCCTCCTGAATGGCGGAGAACAGCTTGGCCGCGAGCGGCAAAAGCGTAAGCCGCCACAGCGCACGATTGGCCTCGCGGTAATTTGAATAGGTGTTGTCACCCGGCAGACCGAGCAGCATGGGCGGCACACCGAATGCCAGCGCAATTTCGCGCGCGGCGGCGCTTTTAAGCGTGGCAAAATCCATGTCCGCCGGGGTCAGCGCCATGCTTTGCCATGTGAGTCCGCCCTCCAGCACCATTGGCCGGCCCGCATTGACCGCGCCCGAATAGGCCATCTCAAGCTCTCGTTTCAGGCGGTCAAACTGATCCGTGGTCAGGTTTGCACCGTCATCGGCATCATACACCAACGCGCCCGATGGCCGCGCAGCGTTTTCCAGCAAGGCGCGGTTCCATTCGGCGGCGGCATTGTGGATCATTATGGCCTGATGCGCGGCCTCGAGAGCGCCCGCACCGTAATGATCCTCCAGTGGATGCATGGTCTTGATATGGATGATGCCGGGCCAGCCATCTTCATCCTCAACCGGGATGCGGATTGCGTCTCCGGCGACGGTGTATTCATATGCGCATGGCCAGCCATCGCTTCCGGCAATGACCTTCACGCGGTCCGGGCGCAGGGCGAACAGTTCCACCGGACGGCCCGCTGCATCCTTGATTATCTGCACATATCCGTTGCCGTGCAGCAGGAGGTGCGCGGCCAGCGTTTCCAGCAGCGGTTGGCCTGCACTGGTGGCGGCGACCAATGCTTTCAGCGCATCATCGCCCGCCGACAGCGGAGCCTGTCCCACGCCCTCTGCCACAATGCGCACGGCGCGCTGGGCAATCGGATTACTTAGAAAACCCGTGCGCACCGCGCGGTCATAATCGTAAGCAGGCGCCCGCCCGCCGCCGTCAAAAGCCGAAGAATATGCAGCAAAATGATGCGGTGAGAGCGGCATGCGGTTTGCCTCCCCGCTTTTAAAGGCGGAGAGCAGTGTTTCGAACAAAGCCATAGCTGTTCCTTTGTTAAGGCAAATGTCAGGGCGGAATGCCCGTCAGATCGTGCGCACGCTGGGGACAGCGGCAGGGTTGAGCATCAATTCAGAAAGCGCCCAGACAAGCGCATCGGCACGGTCGGGACTGCGGCCCGGTCCGGCATAATCGCCGCCAACCATCAATCCGCACATCTGGTCTTCGAGCTGCGGAAACAGCCCGCAATGTTTCACCCGGCCAGAGGCGTAGAGGGCCGCAATCGGCTCGGCCCGCGCCGTTTTGCCGCGGGTCGCGTGGACAAGTTTTACGGGCAGGGTGCTTTGCGCAGCCCGCAAGACCGCCTCGACCATAGCGCCGCCCTGATTGGCTTCGGCGATGACGCGGTCGGCCTTCCAGTCATTGGCTGCACGGGCGACAGCGGCCGCCCATTCGCTGGGCTGGGCCTTTGCAACCGAACAATCAGCGAGCACGCGGCCATGCCCGTCGTCACCCATGGCGGCGACCACGATGCCGCAATCATCCCCGGTGCTGGATGCGGGCGGATCGACCGAGACGACAATCCGGCGGTCCTGCGGCCGGGCACCGCGTTCACGGCATTGCTCGATCAGCGATCTGCTCCACAAAGCGCCTTCGATATCGGTGACAAGCTCGCCGCCGATTTCCTGCCGGGCGAGCTGGCTACCTGCATATTCGCTCTCCATCGCGTCCAGGAACCTGCGCGGCAGGTTGCTGGCATTGTCATAGGTCGAACCGCGCGAAACCACGGTCGAGGCGGCACCTTCCTGTCGCAGTAAACGCTGCACCAGCGGAACCGCGCGCGGCGTCGTCGTGACCGTTACGCGCGGATCGCTGCCGAGCCTGAGGCCCATCATCAAATTGTCCCAGCACCGTGAAGCGCGCTCGTGAGAGAGCGGCCACTTGCCGATCTCGTCACACCACGCATGGCTGTGCTGCGGCCCACGAAGGCTTTCTGGTTCCGCTGCGGAAAACAGCTGTGCCTGCGCGCCATTGGGAAATGTCAGCCGCCTGAGGGACGGTTCGAATACAGGCTCGCGGTCGGGCGGGCAGCAGGCGAGGATGCCGCTTTCCCCCTCGACCATGACAGAACGTGCTTCGGCCAGTGAGGACGAGATCAGCGCAATGCGCGCTGCAGGGTGGCTATCTGCGATAGTGCGGACCCATTCCGACCCGGCGCGGGTCTTTCCAAACCCGCGCCCGGCCATGATTAGCCAGATGCGCCAATCACCCGGCGGCGCGAACTGGGTCTCGCGGGCAAAAAATTTCCAGTGGTAGAGAAATTCATCACGTTCGGCGGTGTTGAAGGATTGAGCGAGCCGATCAAATTCGTCCGGGCCGGCTTGCGCCAGCCAGTCGAGCTTTTCGCTCATTGATCTTTGGCCTCATCGGCTGCTGGACGGCCTGCGCTCTGCCGCAGACGCAGCCGAATGTCCTCTACTTTGCGGTCGATGGATGCCCGCACTTCTGCCGCGCTTACATTGCGCATTTCAGCCTGAGCGCGCGCGGCGTTGTCACGGTGCGCATTGAGCAGGCGGATCGCGTTGGCGAAATCGTATTTGTCCGCTGCATCTGTCTGCTGGTCACCTTCGCGAAGGCGGCGGAGCACTTCCATTTCCAGATGGACATACCCCTCCCACAAGGCGGCGAGCCACTGCCTTGCAAATTCCGGCTCTTCGCGGCGGACCTTGTAGGCGCGGCTGGTGTTGACCCCGGCTTTGCGTGCGGATTCCGAAACGTTTGAACTTTCGGCGAGGTAATCCAGAAACAAGCCGCGCCAATGACGGTTCAGCCGCGCGGCTTCTCCTTCTTTGAACTGGCGTTTAATTTCGGTGCGCTGTTTGCCCTTGGCGGCCATCGTTCTTCTCCGTTGCAGGCACAAAAAAGGCAGCGTCCCGGAGAGGGAAGCTGCCTGCTGGCGACTCGGTATTTTTCGACTATGCCCCTTACTAACCAAAGAGCGTGACGATGTCAATACAAAAGTGCCAAATAGGTTATATAATGGCTGTTGCGCCTGCAAAGCCCCTCGCTTAAGCGTGCGCGCTCATACGGAAGAAGGGCTTTCGAATTCATGGCTTGGCTGCGCGCGCTCTACAATTGGACCATGGATAAGGCAGCCCACCGGCAGGCGCCCTACTGGCTCGCATTTTTCTGCTTTATTGAATCCAGCTTTTTCCCGATCCCGCCGCATCCCCTGCTTGGCCTGATGTGTCTTGCGCAGCCGAAAAAGGCGCTGAAATATGCGGCCATAGCCACGGTCTCGTCGGTGCTGGGCGGTCTGCTCGGCTATGCTATCGGATATTTCCTGTATGAGGCTGTGGGTGCCTGGATGCTGGGCGCGCTGGGCCTCACCGAAAGTTTTCCCGTCGCGGCATGTTATATCCGCGATCAGGGCGCAGCGGCAGTATTCCTGGCGGCAGGAACGCCGATTCCGTTCAAGCTGATGACAATTACGGCAGGCTTCATCGAAATGGATTTGCTGACGTTCCTGGGCGCAGCGATTGCGGGCCGGGCGCTGATTTTCATGGTGGTCGGGGTGCTGTTCCAGATCTTTGGCGCGCCGATCAAGCGGGTGATTGATCAATATCTGGGCACGGTGACGACGATCTTCGTGGTGCTCGTTGTCGCAGGGTTCGTCGCGATGACGCAGCTGGGCGGCGGCGATGATGAAGCGTCAGACAACCGCTGCGACAGCGTAACCAGCATCGAAGATATCGCTGCGGACTAAGACCCGGCCGGCATCATTTGCTTTCCTGCGTTACTTCAAACAGTTCGCCGTCGCTGTCGAGCAGGTAGAAAAATGTTGATCCGACGCCCGCGCCATAACCGACAATCGAGCCGATCTCGCCCGCGTCAGGGACAAAGTCCTGCGTTTTGTTCTCAAACACATTTGCCGAGTGTCTGAAACCATTATTGAGCGTGCTGGTCGGGATCGAGAAAATGGTCCCGTTAACATCGAAGAAAACATAAGCATCTCCGAACGCCGGGTCGAATTCTTCGCGGAACAATTGACCGGCAATGATGCCGCGCCCCTGATTGCGTCCGTCTCCAATCTCGTAAACAAGAGTCGGACCGTTAACCTGAGCTGGTGCGTCTACGCGCACCTCTTCGGCGCCTTCGTAAAACGGCCAGCCGAAATCAAGTGGGCGCCATTCGGGCCGGAAAATTGTCAATTCATGGCTAACACTCGATCCGCGATCCGCCAGATATGAAAAGTTTCCAGCCAAAGAAAAACCGCCGGGCTGCTGGATACCGTCGCCGATTATCTTGGGCAGCAGCACCACTGATGTCGGGTCCGGAACACTGGCGACAGCATACGGATTGAAGACCCCAAGCTCAAACAGTTTACCATAGCCCGTCGAGGCATCCTGAGCCTCCGTTTGCGTAGGGGCGCCGACTGCAATCATCACCTTGGGCTGATAAATAAAGGATACCGTGGTCGGCTGTGACCAGGGTTCTGCAAGCTTTGTCGATGAAAATGCGCTGCGATCGGCATCGAATGCCTGCAATAACAGCCCCTCGGTCGGGCTGTGGGTGATCATGTAAACACCCTCCTGATAAGTCCTGCCCGGGAATGCGTAACCAATTTCCAGAATATCGCCAGGCAGACGAGAATCGCGAATGAACGTATCCTCCACCAGCGTGTCATTGGTTTGATCAAACCGGAGAACCCGGCCAGATGATTCCGCGATAAGCAGGGTCGGTTCCCCCACGATTTGAGCGATCGCAACGGGATCCTGAATGCCGGTGGCCACGCGTCTTACGACAATCCCCTCGCGATCGTTCTCGACCGTGATGCCAACCGAATAAATTCGGCTTTCCCCGCCTGCTGAAACACGCAGCGAGATTTCATAGACGTTGTTCAAATTTGCATCGACCGGCAGGTCGAAATTCGGATTGCCATTGAACCGCAAATTGCCATTCGCATCCATCACGAACTTATCGGCATCAGCGCCTGAGAAAAGCTCAATCGTTACCGGATCGCCTTGCGGGTCGGAAGCTGTCGCGGTGTAGAATGTCCCGGTCGTGTTTTCAGCCAGCCTTAAGGACGTGCTGGAGGTCAGTGCTGGCGCTGTTTGCACAGGTGGAGGTGTGGGAGATGGCGTAGGCGAAGATCCACCCCCTCCGCATCCCGCCAGCACAAGGCAAAGCGAACCTGCGAACGCGCTAAAGGAATAACGCGAACATGCGCTGGAAGATTTCATTGAGACCCCCTGATTAGTCGGAGGTCAAGTTATCGGAGGCTAAAGTAAAATCAATACGTTATTCTTCGAATGGCCTAAATAATACCGACAGCTTTCCCTGCGCGCTCGAACATTTGCAGGATGGTTTGCACTTCCTCTTCGGAATGCTCCGCACACAGCGAACAGCGCAGCAGCGTCATATTGGCAGGCGTAGCGGGCGGGCGGGCGAGGTTCACGTAAAGCCCCTCACGCAATAGCGCCTCCCACATCATCGCCCCTTGCTGCAGGTCAGGCATGATCACGGCGATGATCGCGCTTTGCGGTTCGGGGGTGCCGAGATCGAACCCGAGGTCGAGCAAGCCTTTATGCAGCGTCCTCGAATTCTCCCACAGATGTGCGCGCTTGTTCGAACCGTGCATCAGTTTGCGGATGGAAGTCGCCGCCGTCGCCACCACGCTCGGCGGCAGGCTGGCGGTGAAGACGTAAGGCCGGCAAACCAGTCGCATGATGTCGAATTTAGGATGGTTCGAAACACAGAACCCGCCCACGGTGCCGACACTTTTCGAGAACGTGCCGATGATGAAATCGACATCGTCCATGATGCCCTGTTCCTCGGCAACGCCGCGGCCGTTTTCGCCGATAAAGCCCATCGAGTGCGCTTCGTCGACGAGCACCATTGCGCCGTATTTCTTGCAGATGGCGACCATTTCTTTCAGCGGCGCGACATCGCCGAGCATGGAATACACGCCTTCGAGCACGACGAGAATGCCCGCGCCTTCCGGGATGCGCTTCAACCGCTTTTCCAGCGCTTCGATATCGTTGTGCTTGAACGGAACGATCTCCGCCTTGCCCATCGCGCAGCCATCATAGATCGAGGCATGGCTGTCGATGTCGAGCACCACGTAATCGCCTTTGCCCGCGATGGTGGCGATGATGCCGAGATTGGCCTGATACCCGGTGGAAAAGACCATCGCATGGTCCATCCCGTAAAACTCCTTGAGCGCGTCTTCGCATTCCTTGTGGCCCTGATACGTGCCATTGAGAACACGGCTGCCGGTGGTGCCCGAACCGAAATCGGCCAGCGCCTGCTTGCCCGCATCCAGCACATCCGGATCGAAGGTCATGCCCATGTAGTTATAGGTGCCCAGCAGGATCGTATCGCGCCCGTTGCAGATCGCCCGTGTCGGCGAGAGCACCTTTTCCATCACAAGGTTGTACGGATCCTCGACCCCGCTCGCGAGCAAAGTCTCACGGGTCTGGATGATCGGATCGAATTTCGCGAACAGGTCTGTGCGAGGCGCGGTTTCGGCGGTTGCGGTATCGGTCATGGGATGGTCTCTATCAGCTATCTTGCAGCTTGTGCACCGCACTGGTCAGCTGGCCATAGGTTTCAATCTCGGCCTGCTGGTTCATGCTGATGATGATGTCGAATTCGTCTTCGATCTCGGCTACGAAATCCATCACGGTCAAACTGTCGAATTCCAGATCGTTCTGAAAAGTCGTCTTGTCGGTAATCTCGACGCCCTTTTTGTTGAAGGGTTCGATAAGCGCGCGAATGCGAGTGTCGACTTCGGCTTCGGTCATGATAGCTCACTACTTTCTGTATGATCGCGGGCTCAGCGTACCCATCTATTACGTCTGCAAAGCGGCTGCGGACGCTGATTGTCAAGTTTCAGTGCCCGTACGCGCCGGATGATGGGATATTTAGGACGGCCCTAGCTGCGTGCAAGGCACTGGTATGCGGGGGGGGGGCGGGCGTCAGCCAACCAGTTCGTTCACCGCGTTCATAAACGGCATGATCGAGACAGGCTTGGCCAGATAGCCCGATGCGCCAGCGGACCGGATGCGCTCTTCATCCCCCTTTGCAGCGAACGCAGTCACCGCGAGGACAGGAATATTGCGCAGATTGGCATCGCGCTGGGCCGCCTCGATCAGGTCCACGCCGGAAATACCAGGCAGTTGGATATCCATGATAATCAGGTGCGGCACAGTGCTGCGCGCCGTTTCAAGCACGCTTTCCCCGTCGGCCACCGGCTCCACTTCAAAGCCATTGGCTTTCAAGACGTCGCAGAACAGTTTCCGGTTGAGGTCATTATCCTCGACAACCATAATTCGCTTTGCCACACCGCGCCCCAATACCCACATCTAAGCCAAACTACCCTGACGAAGAGGTCACCACAATCCCGCATAACACCGATTACCCGCAAGGCGATCAATCAAGCCAGCTATCCGCGCGCACTCTTGCGCTTGCCGCGCTCGGCTGGGTTCTGGAGGATGGCGACCGTGCAGAACGGTTTCTAAGCCTCACCGGGCTTGATCCCGACAGCCTTCGCGCAGGGCTTGGCGATGATGCCATTCTCGCCGCGCCGCTCGATTTTCTATCCAATCACGAACCGGACCTGATCCGCGCGGCGGAGGCCATTGCGGTCACGCCGGAGGAACTGGTCGCCGCCCGTCAGGAGCTTACTGCATGAACCGCCTATCGAAACGACCTCTCATCATCAGCGATTGCGATGAGGTGCTGCTGTACATGGTCTCCCCTTTCAAAGACTGGCTTGAGGAAAGCCAGGGGGTCGATTTCAACCTCGAGGGCGCCAACTTTGGCGAGGCGATGCGCTGGAAGGAAAGCGGGGATCTGGTTCCGTCGGATGAAGTGTGGCGCCTGCTGGGCGGTTTTTTCGACACGGAGATGGACCGTCAGATGCCAATTACGGGCGCTGTGGAATCGATCAATGCATTGAGCGAGCACGCCGATATCGTGATCCTGACCAATCTGGTCGACAAACGGCGCGACATGCGCGCAGCGCAGCTGGCGGCCCACGGCATTCATGCGCCCGTCTACACCAATCAGGGACCAAAAGGTCCGGCGCTGCAAAAAATCGTCGAAGAGCTTGCCCCGCGTCAGGCGTTTTTCATCGACGATTTGCCGCAGCATCACCATTCCGTGCTCGAAACCACGCCCGATGTCGTCCGGCTGCATATGTGCGGAGAGCCAATGGTGGCGGGCGCGATCGACTGCGCTCATAAGGCCGGACATGCAGACGCCCGGATCGACCGCTGGTCCGAAGCGTTACCGTGGTTGATGGAAAAACTGGACGGAGAAACAGCATGACTATCGAAGCGCGGCTCGAACAGCTCGGCATCGCCCTTCCCGAAGCAGCAGCTCCGGTGGCAAGCTATGTCCCCGTCGTTGTGCAAGGCGGGATCGCCTACGTTTCGGGGCAGCTGCCATTCGTTGATGGCAAGCTGGTGACGGGCCGACTGGGCGAGGATGTTAGTTTGGAAGACGGCGAAGCGGCGGCGCGCGCATGCGGGCTAATGATTCTAGCCCAGCTTAAAGCGGCGCTGATTCCGCTCGACAAAGTAGAGCGGATCGTGAAGCTTGGCGCTTTCGTCAATTCGGCCGGCGATTTCACTGACCAGCCCAAGGTTGCGAACGGTGCCTCCGATCTGATGTTCGACGTGTTCGGCGAAAAAGGCAGGCACGCCCGCGCCGCTGTCGGTGTGCCCGCGCTGCCCCTGGGCGCGGCGGTGGAAGTGGATGCGGTAATAGCTATCGCGGGCGACTGAACCAATATGACCGAACGGACTGCTCCCGATTGGCTTACGCAATGGGAATACGCCCACCGCGGGCTGCACGGCGGGACAGGCAACGATGCTCTGATTGAAAACTCGCGCTCCGCTTTCGCTGCGGCGATTAAAGCTGGCATGGGTATCGAATGCGACATTCAGCTAAGCCGGGACAGGCAGGCGATGGTGTTCCACGACTGGGTTCTGGAGCGTTTGACCGACGGCAGCGGGTTTGTGGCCGATCACAGCGCCGATGATCTGCGCCAGATGCGGCTCACCCAAACCGGTGATCGGATCGAGAGTCTTGGCGATTTGCTTGCGCAGGTCGATCAGCGGGTGCCGATCCTGATCGAGGTTAAGTCGCTGCCCGATTTCACCATCGAAGAGGCATGCGCCGCAGTCGCAGAGGCGATTGCGGGATATGAGGGAAATGTCGCCGTCATGAGCTTTGATCCGCGCTGCAGCGAATGGTTCGCTGCCAATGACGCCAGACGTATCCGCGGACTTGTTTGCACAGACACACTCGATCACGGATGGCTCGGCGCGTGGCGAGCAGACGGCGCTATTGACCGGGCGGACCCCGATTTTCTCGCGGTCGATATTCGCGACCTGCCTGATGAACTGGCAGATGACTGGCGCGCACAGGGCAGGCCGCTGCTCAGCTGGACGATCAGCACTGCTGAACGCCGGGCAAAGGCGCTGGCTCATGTAGATGCGCTTATTTCGGAAGGGCACGGCCTCGCGTGAGTGACAGCGATCCACCTGCGTCTGAACTAACGGTTCGACTTGCCCCGTCTGTCGGAAGCTTCGATGCGAGTGCATGGAATGCGCTGGGCGGGGACGAGAACCCTTTTGTCAGCCATGAATTCCTCAGCACAATGGAGGATTCCGGCAGCGTCGGCGCGGGGACCGGCTGGGATCCTGTGCCTATCGTGATTACCGATGCGGCGGACAATTTGCTCGCCGCAATGCCGAGCTATGCCAAGGGGCACAGCCAGGGCGAATATGTCTTCGACCACTCATGGGCCGACGCGATGCAGCGGGCCGGGCGCAGCTATTACCCTAAATTGCAGATCGCCGCGCCGTTCACCCCTGCGAGCGGTCCCAGATTGCTGCTGTCCGATCCCTCGTTCGCCCCGCATTTGCTGAAAGGTGCGGAGGCAGTCTGCCTCCAGAACAATCTGTCCTCAGCCCACGCGACCTTTATCGACCAAGAGCAATTGCCCTTGTTTGAGGCGGGTGACTGGCTGATCCGCAACGATATCCAGTTCCACTGGCTCAACCGCGACTACACCGCGTTTGACGGTTTTCTGGACGCGCTGGCCTCGCGCAAGCGCAAGAACTTGCGTAAGGAGCGCGCAGCCGCCCAGGAAGGGTTGCGCATTGAGCGCCTGTCGGGTGACGATATCAAGGCGGAACATTGGGACGCGTTCTGGGCGTTCTACCAGGACACCGGCGCCCGAAAATGGGGCACGCCCTATCTCACGCGTGAGGCGTTTACGCTGCTTGGTGAGAGGATGGGGGACCGGATGGTCCTGATCCTTGCTTATGACGACGGGTACCCCATTGCAGGTGCGCTGAATTTTATCGGATCGCAGGCGCTGTATGGCCGGTATTGGGGATGCAGCCGCGACGTGCGGTTCCTGCATTTTGAACTGTGTTATTATCAGGCCATCGATATCGCAATCGAGCTGGGCCTGCCGCGTGTCGAGGCCGGCGCGCAGGGCGGGCACAAGCTTGCCCGAGGGTATGAACCTGTTCAAACCTATTCGGCGCACTGGCTGGCTGATGCCGGCTTCCGCGAAGCTGTCGCCGATTTCCTTGAGCGTGAGCGCGATGGCGTGGCGACAGACCAGCTTTTCCTGGGCGAGCGAACACCGTTCAAGAAAGACTAGTCGGAAAGGCGGTCAGGCCGCTTTCGCGCGTGTTTCATTCAGCCATTGGCGCGCGCGGCGCTGGGCTTCGGAAATTTCGCGAGCGGACATTTCATCCGACACGTCGGCGCGGCACCATGCGGCCTCTTCGTGACCGCGTGAGGCAGCGATATTGAACCACTTATGCGCCTCGATGAGGTCGCAGGTCACACCGTTGGAACCGGTCGAAAACGCAACACCAAGATCGAACAGCGCCGAAACGTCTCCGCCAGATGCGTCGGCGAGTGTTTGCGCGACCACCAAGTCTATTTCAGCTCCATGGGCGGTATCAAACTCGCCTCCATTAAGCGGTGTCAGTTTCATTTTGTATTCCCCAAATATACCGCTGCCCGTACCCCCTGTGCAGGCTGCGTTGGCCATGAAACTTGCGGATCATGGTCAACAATTGGTTAACGTGCGCCATGCTTTTTTCGCAATCGCATCATGGATGTGTGTCCGCCGGGCGGGGCGAAGCGAGGATTATTCCACCGATGCCGTCAGTCTGACGTGCAAACGGCTTGTGCAGGTCGGGCCGCTTGCCTATAGGCGCGGCCAAGCATTGACTTGCTTGGGTGAATTGCGCCGGGGAAATTAGGGCGCAAGGACGGGGACAGTCTGACGGGAAGTGATTGGGACGAGAGCATCACATGGCCACGACTGCGTCTAAAGAGAATGAAGTTCTGGAGAATGCGAAGAGCATTCTTGCGCCGGACTACGTGCCGAGCGACGACGAAGAATACATGAACGAACAGCAACAGGCGTATTTCCGGATGCTGCTCATCGAATGGAAACGTTCGATCCGTGATGCCGCCGACCAGACGCTTCAATCGCTGCAGGATGGCCCGATCCGCGAGGCTGATCTGAATGACCGTGCTTCCAGCGAAACGGACTGGGGTATCGAGCTTAGAACCCGGGATCGTCAGCGCAAACTCGTTTCAAAAATCGAATCCGCCCTGCGCCGCATCGATGAGGGCGAATATGGATATTGCGAGAAAACGGGCGATCCTATCGGGCTGAAACGGCTGATCGCGCGCCCGGTCGCAACCATGACGGTCGAAGCGCAGGAAGCGCATGAGCGCCGCGAAAAAATTTCCCGCGACGACTGATTTTCAGGTCTTGTTTTGCCAGCAAACTTTCTGACGCAGTGACGTGTCAGTTTGGGACGCGGTTTCCATCCGTCTTCCTTCAGGCTAAGAACTTCATAATTCGTCAACCTTGAATTTATAGCCGAGGACTGTGTTTCGGCGTATTGGGTTAACGGTGCCTGGTGCGGTGAAACGAAACGCGGTCGCTTATAAAAGCCCGAAGGAGGCGTTCGATTATGACAGGTCTGGAAACCAGGAGTGTATCTCGCGACAGCTTGCTATTGCTCGCAGATATCCAGGTTGAGCAGGACGAAAAAACCCACCGCATTCGTGTTCGTAACCTGTCGGATGGCGGCATGATGGGCGAAGGAAATTTGCGCGTGAAACGCGGCAACCGGCTACGGATCGAATTGCGCAATGTTGGGCATGTCGATGGCACCGTGGCGTGGGTGCAGGATGACCGGTTCGGGATCGCATTCGATGAAGACATCGATTCCCAGCGTGCTCGCAGGCCTGAACAGGTGGCCGAAACGCCTGAAGGCGGCGGTCCAGTAGAGCGGTCATGGCGGCACCGTGCCCCGACAGCGCCAGATCCGAAAGCCTACCGCAAGGTCTGATCATAATTTGATGGGAAGATTTGTCAGCGGAAGCTGACCGGCGCGCGGCAAGGTGCTAGTGCGCTAGACGTGAATCGTCTCCTTTCTCTTCTACTTGCAGCTGTGATGCTGGGTTCTTGCGGCCCGGCAAGTGATGATGGCCCCATCAGTGTCGTGATTGTCGGCGAACCGTCCAGCATGTTCCAGCAGGGTGTGCGGCTGTCTCCGGCAGCGCAGCACCTGCGCGCTGCATCGTTCGAAGGGTTGGTTGCGCTCGACCCGGCAGGGCAGATCGTCCCCGCAATCGCTGAACGCTGGATCATCGCCGATGACGGGCTCAGCTATATTTTCAGACTGCGCAGCACCCAGTGGCCAGACGGTGAACCGATCACCGCCAATGATATTCGCGACCTCCTGAATGACACGGTTGAGCGGCTGGAGGGCACATCGCTGGGCCTTGATCTTGCCAAACTGGTCGAAGTGCGCGCGATGACAGGCCGCGTGGTGGAGCTGCGCCTTTCCAGCCCGATGCCTGAATTTCTCAGATTGCTGGCACAGCCAGAACTGGGCTTTGTCAAAAGCGGCGGCGGGGCGGGACCGATGATCGCCTCTCGCGATGACGAAGCACCGCTCGCGCGGTTAAGCGCGTTGCCGCCCGAAAGCCGCGGGCTGCCATCGCGTGCGGACTGGGAAGATCTGGCGCGCGGTATCACGGTCCGGGCTGCTCCGGCAGAGGCAGCGGTCGAAGCGTTCGCAGATGGCGAAGTGGACCTGATCCTGAATGGCAGGCTGTCCAGCTTCCCGCTCGCCCAGCTTGGCCCGCTGTCGCGCGGGGCCATTCAAGTCGATCCGGCGATTGGCGTATTCGGGCTGGTCTTCCGAAGCGATACGGGCGTGCTGCAAGACCCTGAGCGCAGGGAGGCGCTGTCGATGGCGCTCGACCGGGAGGCGCTGATCCAGCCGTTCGGCATTGGAGGCTGGCAACCTGCGACATGGATCGTGCCGCCATCACTGTTTGCCGACGCGCCTTATGCAGACAGCAGGTGGCCGAACCTGACCGCTGAAGAACGCGTGGCAATCGCGCGCCGCCGCATCGCCCAGTGGAACGGGGCAGGCGGCGGCCCGGTGGAGCTGCGGCTGGGCCTGCCAGAGGGGCCGGGCAGCGACATCCTGTTCGATCAAATCGCCAGCAGCTGGCAGGACATTGGCATTACTTTGCAACGCGTCGCTCCGGGAGAAGGTGCCGATCTTGAGCTGCGCGACCGATTGGCGCGGTATTCATCGCCGCGCTGGTTCCTCAACCAGTTCAATTGCGAGCTGGAAATCGGACTTTGCTCTGCCGAGGCCGATGAACTGGTGCGCGCTTCGTTGACCCTGACCGATCCCGAAGCCAAGCAAGCCGCCCTTGCCGAGGCGCACAGACTGTTGATCGCCGAAGAGGTGTTCATACCGCTGGGCGCGCCGGTGCGATGGTCGCTGGTGCGCGGCGCAATAGCAGCATACCGGGCGAACCAATGGGGTCTGCACCCCTTGTTCCCGCTGTCCCAGCCCACCACATAGCGAGGCAAAGGAGACGTTATGGAAGGCCCCGATCGGCCCCAGACACTGGGCATAAACCTGCCAAGCGGCACAGACCCTGCATCCGTGCGGGCGCGTGTAGAGGCGGTTGAAATGTTGCTGGAACGCAGCTTTCGCGTCCCCGGTGTGAATATGCCGATCGGCCTTGATGCGATCATCGGCCTGGTCCCTGTAATCGGCGATTTGATTACCACGGCCATGGGCGCCTATATCGTATGGGAGGCGCGCAATCTTGGCCTGTCGAAATGGCAACTCACGCGCATGGGCGCGAATGTCGCGTTCGATACCGCGATTGGCCTGATCCCGATCGTCGGCGATGCGGCTGACTTCGTTTTCCGTTCCAATTCGCGCAATTTGCGGATCATCAAGAAACACCTCGACAAACACCATCCCGAAACCCGTATCATCGAGGGGTAATTCCTTTTCGCGATGAAGCGCGCTAGGGCGTGCGACATGGCCGAAAATGTCACCTATTCCAGCTATCTTGATCTTGGCCGCATTCTCGAAGCGCAGCACCCGGCATCGGGTGCGCATGACGAAATGCTGTTCATCGTGGTCCATCAGGCGAGCGAATTGTGGCTGAAACTATGCCTCCATGAACTCACCGCCGCGCGCGATTGTGTGGAGGCCGATAATCTGAGACCGGCGTTCAAAATGCTCGCGCGGGTGGCGCGGGCGCAGCAGCAATTGATCCAGAGCTGGGATGTGCTGAGCACAATGACGCCGCACGATTATTCCCGCATCAGGCCGCATCTTGGCGCGTCGAGCGGGTTCCAGTCGCCGCAATACCGGATGATGGAATTCATGCTGGGCAGCCGCGATCTGAAACATATCGCCCTTCACGAAAAAACCTCCGATTGGTCGGGGCGATTGCGCCGCGAAACCGCCCGAGCGAGCCTGTATGATGCTGCGATCCAGTTGCTGGCGCGGCGCGGATTTGAAATCGACCAGAAAGCGACAGAGCGCAACCTAACTGCACCCTACGTCCACAATACCAGCGTCGAAAACGCGTGGGCCGCCATCTACCGCGAGCCTGAAAAGCATTGGGACCTTTACGAGCTTGCCGAAAAACTCGTCGATCTCGAATACCATTTCCAACGCTGGCGTTTCGGCCATCTGAAAACGGTGGAGAGGGTCATCGGTTTCAAACGCGGCACTGGAGGCACTCCGGGTGTGCCATATCTCGAAGGGGTGCTGAAACAGGCGTTCTTTCCCGAATTGCTTAGCGTAAGGACCGCAATCTGATGGCTCGCCGCATCTGGGATATTTCGCAGCAGCTTCGCCCCGACCTCCCCGTCTGGCCCGGCGACACCGCGTTTCAGCAGGCGCGCACCTGGCAGATGGAGGAGGGCTCTCCTGTCAACGTGTCTGCGATTACGCTGTCCACCCATTCGGGCGCGCATGCTGATGCTCCGCTGCATTATTCGCAGACCGCCCCCGACATCGCCTCAGTCACGCTAGAGCCGTATCTTGGCGAGTGCCTCGTCATTGATGCGCGCGATGCCGGGGCGGAGATCGAGATTGCGGACCTGCCGCATTTGCGCAGTGCGGACCGCGTGCTGTTCCGCACGTTCGAGACATTTCCGAAAGATGATTGGGACGCCGATACAATTGCGATTGCACCGGAAACAATTGAATGGCTCGCGGTACAGGGCGTCAAGCTGGTGGGCATCGACGGCCCTTCGATCGACCCGCAATCATCGAAGGATATGCTGGCGCACAAAGCGGTGCTGAAACATGACATCCGCGTGCTGGAGGGCTTGGTGCTGGATGACGTGCCCGAGGGCCGGTACGAACTTATCGCCCTGCCGCTGGCGATCGCTGGCGGCGATGCGTCGCCGGTGCGCGCTATTTTGAGAGAACTGCCATGATTGACCGCGCACGCGAACTCGATGCTGCCGATCCGATGGCGAAGTTTCGTTCGCGTTTCACCCTGCCCGGCGGCATCATCTACCTCGATGGCAATTCGCTGGGCGCTTTGCCCAAGGCGACGCCCGATGTGATGCAGCGAGTGATCGAAGACGAGTGGGGCGAAGGGCTGATCCGCAGCTGGAATGATGCCAGTTGGTTCGGCATGGCAGCCCGTATCGGCGGAAAGATAGCCCCGCTGATCGGCGCGCGGGAAAACGAAGTGATCGCCTGCGACACGGTAAGCGTGAACCTGTTCAAACTGATCGCCGCTGCCCTGCAAATGCGGCCCGGTCGCAAGACGATCCTGTCCGAGCCGGGCAATTTCCCGACCGATATCTACATGATCGAAGGGTTGGAGGCTCAGGGCCTAGCCAAGCAGAAACTGGCGAAGCGCGGTGATTTGATCGCTGCACTGGACGATGATGTCGCGCTGCTGATGCTGACCCATGCCCACTACAAAACGGGCGAGGTGTTCGACATGGCGGCGCTGACGAAAGCGGCGCATGATTCAGGAGCGCTGGTCCTGTGGGATCTGTCGCACAGCACCGGCGCGCTGCCAGTCGATCTGAATGCAGCGGGCGCGGATTTCGCGACCGGGTGCGGTTACAAATATTTGTGCGGCGGTCCCGGCGCGCCCGCCTTTACCTTCGTCGCGGATCGCCATCATGGCTCGCTGAAACAGCCGCTGACCGGCTGGTTCGGCCATGCGCGGCCATTCGCGTTTTCCGACACATACGAAGCCGCGCCCGGCATCGAACAATTGCAATGCGGCACTTCGCCCGTTCTCGGCCTTGCGGCATTGGAAGTCGGCGTGGATATCATCGCGGAGCTCGGCCCGGATCGCCTGTTTGCAAAATCGCAGGCGCTGTCGGAGTTTTTCCTGGAATGTATCGAAGAACGCGGCCTCGACCTTGATCTGATTAGCCCGCGCAGCAGCGACCAGCGCGGCAGCCAGTTGAGCTTCCGTCATGAGCACGCCTACGCGATTTGTCAGGCGCTGATCGCGAGAGGCGTGATCGGCGATTTTCGCGATCCTGACATCCTGCGGCTGGGCTTCGCCCCGGCCTATCTCAGCTTTGCCAATATGAGCGAAGCTGCACGGCATCTGGCGGAAGTGTTGGACGCCGGGGAATGGCAGCATGAGGAGTTCAATCGCCGCGCAGCCGTAACCTAGGGCTGTAACTTAACTTCATGATTTCGCGCCGCAGCAGAATGCCGGCGCACCATCATTTGTTATGGCAGCGATCTGCACGCGCGCTATCCAATCCCCTTTACTGGAGTCGGCGTATGATCAAATACACACTGCGGTTCGCGGCGGAGGATTCCGAAGGCGAGCATAAAGTATCGTTTCACGCACACTCTACGGCGGGCGCTTTGGATGTCGCGAAAAATTCGGCCAAGGGCGACTGGGCGGATCTGTATGAACGCGACACCCTGATCTGCCGTATGCAACTGGTTGAGGAAAGCGGCGTTTGGCTGGTTAAACCCGCCGTGTAAAACCGGGCCATCTGCGGCCCTTCCACCGATTTTGAATGAGAGGCCAGCCTGTCGGCGCAGCGATGTGGCAGGTTTCTCGCCCCGCCGGGCTCCTGTCAGTCCGGCGGGGCAATTAAATTCAGCGATGCCTTTGCTTACGCATCCTCGAACCAGTCGAGATCGAGATCGTCATAGCGGTCGGTGAACTGCCCGATTTTGCTTAAACGGCCCCGGTCCAAAATCTTGGTCTGGCCGTGCCTGCGCTCGACAATGCCATCCTCGATAAATTGGCGGAACAGGCGGCTGACCTGCACCTCTGTCAAACCAATCGCGTCGCCGATTTCCGCCTGTGTCAGGCCAAGATCGATCCGTTCACGCGCCGGGTCAAGCAGCAGGTTGCGCCGCGCCTCGATCTCAAGGATTAGCGAGGCAAGCCGGGCTTTGCCGCGCGTTCTTCCGATTGAAACAAGCCGGTCGTTGAGGATTGCGTTCTCCATCGCAGCGAAGGTGTAGAAAATCGCTGCGACGCGGGGCATATTGGTGAATGTATCGATCAGGTTCTTGCGCGGAAAAATATACAATTCTGCGGATGCGTTTACGGTGATGGTCTGGGTCGCGTGCTCAAACGGGATATTGGCCGTGCCCACGATATCGCCTGCAAAATACAGCCGCGTGATCGCACGTTCGCCATTGGCAAGTTCGGTTGAAGCAAACAGCCGCCCTTTTTCGACGATATAAAGCTGATCGGGATCATCCAGCTCTCCGCAGACGAGATTGGTGCCAGCATCAAAGCTGCGTTTCCGCGTCGAAAGCCCGGTAAATGCGTCCTGTTCCTGCGAAAGCAGCGGCGCAACCTTACCATATTTTGCCAGTAAGTCCTGCATCCCCGTGCCCCATGTCAGCGCATGTCCAAACCGTGCCTATATCCGGCTGGATACAAAAAGCGCAAGTTTGCCAGCGGGCTGGGGCGGCTAGGCCTCCAGTTCGATGTCCCAGTAAAGCCAGTCACGCCAGGTTTCATGCAGGTAATTGGGCGGGAACTGCTTGCCATATTGTTGCAATTGCCAGCTGGTTGGCCGGATTGGCTTCATATGCACCGGCATACTCGCCTGTTTCGGCGTGCGCCCGCCCTTTTTCATATTGCACGGGGCGCAGGCGGTTATGATGTTTTCCCACGTTGTCTTTCCGCCAAGCCGCCGCGGCATTACATGGTCGAACGTCAAGGTGTCGCCGCTGCCGCAATACTGGCATTCAAACTTGTCGCGCAGGAACACGTTAAAGCGTGTGAAGGCGGGAAATTCGCTTTGCTTCACATATTGCCGCAGCGCGATCACGCTTGGGATTTGCATGTCGAGGCTGGGCGAATGCACCTGCCGGTCATAGCTTTCGACAATATCGACCCGGTCGAGGAAGACTGCCTTGATCGCTGTCTGCCACGGCCACAGGCTGAGCGGGTAATAGGACAGCGGCGTGTAATCCGCATTCAGCACTAGCGCAGGACAGGACGACAGGTTGCGTGTCGGGTCCTCCTGAGCACTGCGAAATTTCGCTGCCGTTTCGATCAGTTCACGTTTGAACACGTCGCGCGTTCCTCCCTGATTGATGCGAACATGCCGTGCCACAGAAAAGAGTCAAAGCTGCGACAACACCCATATCCACAGTGGTGATACGGTAAGGCGCTGCAATGAACGGGGTATTGCGGGCAGTGCGGTGGGTGAAACCGGGGCAGGGATGGCGCGGCACTTGCGCGTGTGCCATGCGGTGATGCATGACTTCGCCGCCTTCGATCGTGACGCGTTTTGCACCCAGCCCCAACGGTCACCTGCACCTTGGCCACGCATTTTCGGCGATTTACGCGCATGACATGGCCAAACGCGCAGACGGCGAATTCCTGCTGCGGATAGAGGATATCGATGGCCCGCGCTCGCGCCCGGAATTTGCTGACGAATTTCGCCGCGATCTCGAATGGCTCGGACTGGAATGGCGCGATGTTGCCCCGCAATCGCAGCGGCTGGACAGTTACGAGGCGATGGCGGGCCAGCTCGTCGATATGGGCATGGTCTATCCCTGCACCTGCACGCGCGCGGAAATCGCCGGATTGAAAGACAGGCGCGGCGCAGATGGGCTGGTCTATGCAGGTTCCTGCCGCGGATTGCCGCTGGACCCGGACAGGCCCGCCGCCCTGCGGCTCGACATTGACAGGGCGATGGAGACGCTTGGCGAGTTGATCTGGACCGACGAAGAGGCAGGTTCAGTCATCGCCGATCCGCGCGAACTGGGCGATGTCGTGCTGGTGCGCAAAGATTTGCCCGCAAGCTATCACCTCGCCGCGACGATTGACGATGCAGCCGACGGGATCACTACGGTAACGCGCGGCACCGACCTGTTTTCATCGACCCATGTGCACCGGATTTTGCAGGAGCTGCTGGAGCTGCCCGTGCCGCATTGGCACCACCATCCGGTCCTGCTCGATGATGACGGTCAAAAACTTGCAAAACGGCGCGGATCGCCTTCGTTGAAAGATCGCCGGGAAAGCGGCGAGGACGGTCTGTCGCTTGCAGAGCAATTGCGGATGCAACATATGCAGTCTGGAACTTAGCGAGAGGCGCACCATTTTAGTATTATGACATATATTCTCGTCGCCGCCCTCGTGATCCTGTGCATCATGGTCATAGTCTCCCTTGTTCGCGGCGTGATCGCGTTCTTGCAAACGACCAAGATCGACCTTGAAACGGGCGAGGGTGAAACCGCGACGGACATGCAGCTGCTCCAGAACAAGGCGATGTTTGCGCGGATCAAGTATCAGGCGCTGGCAATCGCCGTGGTCGCCATCATTCTGGCTGTGTCGCGCTAGACATCTCCCGCTGGACTGGACGCGGTTTGCCGCGCTAGGGCGCCGGAATGGTCAAACTCAACAAGATTTACACCCGCACCGGCGACGACGGCACCACCGGCCTCGTCGATGGATCGCGCTGCCCCAAACATTCCGCGCGCATCGCCGCGATTGGCACCGTGGATGAGGCGAACAGCTCCATCGGCCATGCGATCGCTGCAATCACGGATGAAACGCACCGCGCGGCATTGACGCGGGTGCAAAACGATCTGTTCGATCTGGGCGCCGATCTGGCGACCCCGGCGGAAGATGGCGATTTCGCTCCATCGGAAATGGTGCTGCGGGTCGTCCTGTCGCAGGCGGAATGGATTGAGCAGCAGATCGACGCGCTTAACGAAAACCTAGAGCCGCTGACCAGTTTCGTCCTTCCCGGCGGAAGCGAGGCCGCAGCCCGCGTGCACGTTGCCCGCGCGGTCACCCGCAATGCGGAGCGCGCCGTGACAGCCATGGCGACCGAAACGCCCGTAAACCCGGCGGCAAGCGCATATATCAATCGCCTGTCAGACCTGTTGTTCGTGCTGGCCCGCGTCCTCAATGATAACGGCGCATCCGACGTCAAATGGGTCCCCGGCGCAAATCGCTGAGGGTTTTTCTGGTCAAGCGGCCGGGCTGGGTCTAACAGGCGCGCAAAGGCATAATGCTGCACTTGCGAAGGGAATAGGGCCATGCGGACAATCGGTGTAATCGGAGCCGGACAGATGGGCACTGGCATCGCCCAGACCATTGCACAGCATGGGATGCAGGTGTTGCTATCCGACGTCGATCTCGCTCGCGCTGAGGCGGGCAAGACCTCCGTTGAAAAAGCAGTGACCAAGCTGGTCGGGCGCGGCAAGATCGAAGCGGACGACGCCGATGCTCTCCTCGCCAAAATCACGCCGGTGGCGGATTATGCCCCGATGGCCGATGCCGAGATCATTATCGAGGCCGCGACGGAAAAAGAGCAGATCAAACAGGCAATTTTCGATGCGGCTGGCAAAGTGTTGTCGTCCTCTGCCATCATGGCGTCAAACACCAGTTCGATCCCGATCACGCGCATGGCCAACCATTCGCCCGATCCCGAACGGTTTATTGGACTGCACTTTTTTAACCCGGTCCCGGTGATGGGGCTGATCGAAGTCATTCCCGGCCTCGCCACATCGAAAGAGACGACGGATCACGTGACCGCCTTTGCCGAAGGGCTCGGCAAACAGGTCGTGCTCAGTCAGGATGAACCGGGCTTTGTCGTCAACCGCATCCTGCTGCCGATGATTAACGAGGCGGTGTTCGTGCTGGGCCAATCCACCGCCGGGATCGAGGATATCGACAAGGGTTGCCGCCTAGGCCTGAACCATCCGATGGGACCGCTGCAATTGGCTGATTTCGTTGGTCTCGATACCTGTCTTGATATTATCAACGTCCTTTACCGGACCACCCGCGACACCAAATACCGGCCCGCTCCGCTGCTGGTTAAATATGTCGAAGCGGGCTGGCTGGGGCGCAAAACCGGCCGGGGATTCTACGATTACAGCGGCGAAGCGCCCGTTCCCACCCGGTAATTCTCGGAACAACACCCCGCGCGCCGGTGTTGGTCAGGCAAAGGAGATTTTTGCATGACCGATAAAAACATCCCTGTGAAAAGTCAGGAAGAACGCCAGTCCGAACTCGCGCCTGAGACGCATAATGACGAGCAGGACGATCACCGCAGTCAGGCCCAAGAGGTCGCGGCGCAGGCAAAAGGTAAGGACGGCATCAGCAGTCCGACCGAAGGGCTCAAAGTCGCATCGCCCGGCGTTGACGGTGTAGCCGGTTCGGAAACCGACATGATCGACCAGATGCAGGACATGGAAGACAGCGGACGCATCGATAACGGCGCGTTTGCCGGTGAGCCAAATCATGACGACAACACCGCGAAATACGGCGGTAAAAAAACCAAATAATTTCGTAATTTGACGGGGTGCGGCAGCAATGGCTGTCCGCCCCGTTTGTGCTGGATGGCACTGGCAATATGCGCCGGTAATTAATCGTCCGGCGAAGCCCCCCAGCCGCCATCATCTTGCTCTTTCAGTTTTTCCTGTTCGCTGAGAAGCGTCTGAAAATTGGGATCGGGATTGTATCCGCGTATGACGTCAGTGGGCGCCGGGTCAAAACCGCTTAGATCGTCAATCAACTCTTCGTCAGGTACGAATTCAACCGGCTCATCGCTATCCTGCGTATCAGAGATCCCGCCGATCCTGTCGCGTCGTTGCGATGCCCCAAATCCGCGTTCCGCTGCCTGATCAGCGCCGCTTTCCTCGCCGCCAAGCGTATCGACTGTCTGTTGCAGGCTGCCGGGGTCATCCTCGGTGCCGACGAACAGAACGACGCTGCCCAGCGTAATCCCGACATAGGCAAGGGCAGCCTTGGGGTTCTTGAAAAGAGTGGCAAACATCGACGCGCGTATAGCCCGCGATCCGTTAACTTTCAGTAGCGGTGATCCCGCGTTTCAGATCATAGAGCAGATCCAGCGCCTCTCTGGGTGACATGGCATCGAGATCGGTTTCGCCCAGCCGCTGCGCCAAATCCTGCTCCGGCGTGTTCGCCGCTTCCTCCAGTTTCGCAGCCGCAGCGAAGAGCGGCAATTCCCCCAGACCAGCAGCGATGCCGCCCGTTTGTGTGCGCGCTTCTTCCAGCTTGGCGAGGACTTGCGAGGCGCGGGCGACTACCTGATCCGGCACGCCCGCCAGTTTCGCCACTGCGAGACCGTATGAACGGTCGGCTGGTCCCTCTGCCAATTCATGCAGCAGGACCAGATCGCCTTTCCATTCGCGGGCGCGCACATGGTGCAGCGACAACGCCTCGCAGCTGTCGGCAAGGCGGGCGAGTTCATGGTAATGCGTCGCGAACAGGCACCGGCAGGCAATCTGCGAATGCACCGCCTCCACCACCGCCCATGCCAGCGCGAGGCCATCATAGGTTGACGTGCCGCGCCCCACCTCGTCCAGAATGACAAAGCTGCGCGGCGTCGCCTGCGACAGGATGGCGGCGGTTTCGACCATCTCCACCATGAAAGTTGACCGGCCCCGTGCAAGGTTGTCCGACGCGCCGACGCGGCTGAACAGCCGGTCAACCAGCCCGATACGCGCCGCCTCTGCGGGCACAAAGCAGCCCGCCTGCGCCATCAGCACTATCAGTGCGTTTTGCCGCAGGAACGTCGATTTACCGCCCATGTTCGGCCCGCCGATCAGCCACAACCTGTCGCCTGTATAGAGGGCGCAATGGTTGGCCACGAACCGGTCACCCGATTTCGCCAGCGCAGCCTCGACCACCGGATGCCGCCCGCCTGTAATCGTCAGGCCTGCGTCGTCTGTGACCTCGGGCATGGCCCAGTCGCCCTCGGCTGCGCGTTCGGCATTCCCGGCGGCGACATCAATACGCGCAATGGCTGCGGCGGTGCGGGCGATAGCCTCTCTTGCGGCGATGATTTCTTCGGTCAGCTCTTCAAAGTGCGCCTCTTCGGCGGCGAGCGCGCGTCCGCCTGCCTCCGATATGCGCGAAGCCTCTTCGTGCAGACCAAGCGAATTGAAACGGACCGCGCCCTTCATCGTCTGGCGGTGCGTGAAGCCGCTATCGACCTGCATCAGCGCATCGCCGTGGCGGCTGGGCACCTCGATGAAATAACCGAGCACGCCGTTATGCTTGATCTTGAGCGAAGAGATGCCGGTTTCATCGCGGTAACGCGCCTCCATCGCGGCGATGGCGCGCCTTGCATTCCCTGATGTTTCGCGCAGCTCGTCAAGGCTCGCATCGTACCCATCGGCGATATACCCGCCATTGGATCGCTCAGTCGGCGGGGAGGCGACCAGCGCGCGGGCCAGATGGTCAATCAGTGCGCCGTGACCGATCAGCGCCGGAAGCAGCGCGTCCAGCAGGGCGGGGCGGTCGCCTTCGCTGTTTAGCCGCTGTTGAATGCGCAGCGCCTCTGATAATCCGTCCCTGATCTGGCCCAGATCCCTCGGACTGCCGCGATCCGCCACGATCCGCCCCAATGCGCGGCCGATGTCGGGCATGGCGCGCAGGGTGTCGCGAAGATCAGCGCGCTCGATCGGGCGGGTTTGCCAGAACTGCACCAGCGAAAGCCGCTGCCCGATTTCGGCAGGGTCCAGCAACGGCGCCGACAAATCTTCAGCCAGCAGCCGCGATCCTGCGCCGGTTGAACAGCGGTCCAGCGTGCCGATCAGGCTTCCCGCGCGCCCTCCCTGCTGCGTTTCTAGTATTTCGAGGCTGGCGCGTGTCGCTTCGTCCATCGCCATGCCCGATGCACTCGCCCGGACGACAGGGGGCAGCAGCAGCGGCAGCGATCCGCGCCCGACATAGTCGAGATAACCGATCAGCCCGCCCGCAGCGGCCAGCATGGCGCGGGAAAAATGACCAAACCCGTCAAGGGTGGCAACGCCGTGCACCGCTTTAAGTCGGTCCGCGCCGCTATCGCTCGAAAAATCGGCGCGGGCATGGAAAGTGGGGCTGTCCAGATCGTGCGGCCAGTCTTCGGCGACCACGGTTTCGGTCGCGCCGATCCGGGCAAGCTCGGCCCGCAGCATGGCCGGTTCGCATTCTTCGAGGATCATCGTCCCGGTAGAGATATCGCAGCTGGCCAGCCCGATTGTCCCGCGCACCTCTGCCAAGGCCACCAGCAGGTTCGCCTTGCGCGGATTGAGCAGCGCCTCTTCGGTGAGTGTACCTGATGTGACGAAACGCACGATGTCGCGCTGGACCAGCACTTTTGACGATGGTTTGCCTTCGCGTTTGGCGCGGGCCTTTGCCTCATCCGGGGTTTCGACCTGCTCGGCAATCGCGACACGCTGACCCGATTTGATCAGGCGGGCGAGGTATCCTTCTGCCGAATGCACCGGCACGCCGCACATCGGCACCGGTTCGCCCGCATGTTCGCCGCGCGTAGTAAGCGCAATGTCGAGCACGCTGGCCGCAGTGCGGGCGTCGTCAAAAAACAGCTCGAAAAAATCGCCCATCCGGTAGAACAGCAGCGATCCTTCGGCCTGCGCTTTTAGCGCGAGATATTGCTGCATCATCGGGGTTGCGGTTCCGGCCATGAAACCGGCCTAAACCCCCGCCCGATGATTCGGAACGCCCTGGCGGAGGGTTTCCCCTATCGTTTGCGATTGCGTGACGCTAAACGGCCCTCAAAGCGACACCGGGCGTTCGCAATCAAGCGATTGACCAGGGCAGAGAAAGGTACCCGAATGGCGGATGAGCGGAAAAGCGGTTTCACAACCCGCGAGGCACTGTTTTACCATGAGACGATCCGTCCGGGTAAGCTGGAGGTCGTCGCGACGAAACCGATGACCTCGCAGCGCGATCTCAGCCTTGCCTATTCGCCGGGCGTTGCTGCCCCGGTCGAAGCGATTGCCGCTGATCCCTCGCTCGCCGCGCGCTACACTGCAAAGGCCAATCTGGTCGCAGTCATTTCCAACGGGTCGGCCATTTTGGGGCTCGGTAATCTTGGCGCGCTTGCATCGAAGCCGGTGATGGAAGGCAAGGCGGTGCTGTTCAAACGATTCGCCGATGTGGATTCGATCGATATCGAACTGGATACAGAAGATCCGCAGGCATTCATCGATGCAGTTGCTTTGATGGAACCGACATTTGGCGGCATCAATCTTGAGGATATCAAGGCGCCGGAATGCTTCATTATCGAAGCGGCCCTGCGCGAACGCATGAAAATTCCGGTCATGCATGATGACCAGCACGGCACGGCGATCATCGCCGCTGCGGGCCTGATCAACGCCTGCCACCTGACCGGGCGCGATCTGAAAGATGTAAAGATGGTGGTGAACGGCGCAGGCGCATCGGCGCTGGCCTGCACCGCACTGATCAAGTCGGTTGGCGTGCCGCACGAAAACGTGATCGTGTGCGACCGGTCCGGTCCGATCTATCCGGGCCGCGACAATGTCGATCAATGGAAAAGCGCGCATGCGGTCGAAACAGAGGCGCGGGATCTGGAGCAGGCGCTCGACGGCGCTGACATTTTCCTCGGCCTGTCGGCGGCGGGCGCGCTGAAACCGGAATGGGTGAAGAAAATGGCGGACAAGCCGATCATTTTCGCGATGGCCAACCCGACTCCCGAAATCATGCCTGACGAGGCGAAAGCCGTGCGTCCCGATGCGATCATCGCCACCGGCCGCAGCGATTTTCCGAACCAGGTCAACAATGTGCTGGGCTTCCCGTTCATCTTTCGCGGCGCGCTCGACGTGCAGGCGACCACAATCAATGAAGAGATGAAAGTCGCCGCTGCGGATGCCATCGCGCGGCTCGCCCGCGAACGCGTGCCGGAAGAGGTCGCCAGCGCTTACGGCAAGAACCAGAAATTCGGCACCGATTACATCATCCCTGCACCCTTCGATCCGCGTCTGATCGAGGTTGTCTCCTCTGCCGTTGCCAAGGCGGCGATGGATTCCGGCGTGGCCCAGACGCAGATCGCGGACTTCGACGCCTATCGCACGCAGCTGCGTTCACGTTTGAATCCGACAACTTCGGTGCTGACCGGCGTATATGAAGAGGCAAAGTCCAACCCGAAACGGATGGTATTTGCCGAGGCGGAAGAAGAAGTGGTGCTGCGCGCAGCGATCCAGTTCCGCGATTTTGGCTATGGCACGCCGATCCTCGTCGGCCGGACCAAGGCTGTGCTCGACAAACTGCACCAGCTATCAGTGTCCGATCCAAGCAGCTTTGAAATCCAGAATTCGGCTGATAGCGAGCATGTGCCCGCGATGGTCGATTACCTGTACAAACGCCTGCAACGACGCGGGTTTACCCAGCGTGATGTGCGCCGCATGGTCAATCAGGAACGCAACGTTTTCGCCGCGCTTCTCGTGGCGCTGGGGCATGGTCACGGAATGATCTCGGGCCTGACGCGAACCTTTGCACAGACAGTGCGCGAGGTGAACCTCGTCCTGGACAAAAAGCCCGGCGCTCTGCCGTTCGGCATCCATATGATGATCGGCAAGAACCACACGACATTCCTGGCCGACACCACGATGAACGAGCGTCCTTCCTCCGAAGAACTGGCGCACATTGCGACGGAAACCGCAGCAGTCGCGCGGCGCATGGGCCACGAACCACGCGTCGCGTTTCTGTCGTACTCGACCTTTGGCAATCCGTCTGGGCAATGGCTTGGCAACATCCGTGAGGCAGTGGCAATCCTGGATAAGGAGCAACCCGGCTTCGAATACGAAGGCGAGATGGCGCCCGATGCCGCGCTCAATCCGAAAGTGATGGAGCTTTATCCTTTCAGCCGCCTGTCGGCTCCTGCCAATGTGCTGATCATGCCGGGCCTGCAATCGGCCAATCTTTCGGCAAAGCTGCTGCGCGAACTGGGCAGCAATGCCACCGTCGGACCGATGTTGCTGGGCATGGAAAAGCCGGTGCAGATCGTGCCGATGACGGCGCTGGTTCCTGATGTTCTGACGCTGGCGGTGCTCGCCAGTGCGGGTGTTGTCGGCTGATCCAGACGCGAAAAAGGCCCGGACGCTGTGCCGGGCCTTTTGCGTTTTGTTATTTGTTAGAAGGTCGCGCGTTCGTTACCCTGCCATCGCTTCCTTGTTGACCTTGCCGGTTGCGATGTCGGCCATCTCGCGGTCACCGCCATAGGTGTTGTCAAGACAGGTCTGAAGCTCTGACGCATCGTTTTCAAGGCCGAGACGCTTGGCAAATGCCACTGCGGTTCCGTATCCGGCAATACCATAGTGGGTCATGCGCTGATACTGCGTGATGATTGACGCATCGAGCACGTCCTTGTCATCGATATCGGCATTGATAGCGTGGGCCTTGGCTTCTTTGACGAGGCCTTCCATGCCCTTACAAAACTCACCGGTCGGCTCGGCATCGTGGCCTTCGATCAGGTTCTTGACCTTCACCATTCCCTGCGAAATGCCTTCTACGCCGTTTTTCAGCGCGCGACGGAGGTCTTCGGAGGTTGCTTTTTCATGCAGCATTTTTGTCGCCTCGAGCGATTGCTTGTCGGCGCTGTAAAGGTCCTGCAGCTGGTCGATGTAAAGGTCTTTCAGGGTGGAAATGGTCATTAATTGGATGTCCTTGTTCGTGTTCAAGTTATACCAATTCAATGGTCACGCAGCATTATTGTTCCGAAAAACCCTTTGTTTTTTAGTATGTTGCCTGCTGAATACTGCATCAGCTGCGACGAGCCGAGATTTGAATGAATTTGGTTAGGCCACCAGCTGCTCTATCGGCACGTAATCCAGATCGTATCCGAAATAGCGGGGGCTGAACACGTCCAGTCCGGCTTTGGTTCGCCATAGCGGGTCGCACCGGAAGCCCAGCACCGCGACACGCTGACCGCGCTCGAAATCGGGGTTGATGACGCCGTCTGCCGTTTCGACATCGATGATGCTGATAAGGTCGGGGCATGTCGCGATGACAGCGCCGTCGCGGCGCGCAACCAGATGTTCGTTCTTCACATCGGTGACGAAACTTTGCCCTGCAAAAGCGCCCGACCCCGCGAGTTTGACCGTGCCGACCAGAAATCCATCCTCGTCCGCCCAAGTGAAATCGCTGACAGTGCCGGTGAACAGCAGATAGCCGTCGGCGGCGAGGCGCGCGGCCTCTATCGGGTCGCTGCCGGCTGCTTTGGCATCGCGCACGGCCTTGCCGATAGACCGCGCTAGGGTGAGGCTGTCAGTAACCAGCGTGCCGCTTTGTTTGGCCTGCGCACCGGTGATCGGGCTGTCGGTGACGCCGCATTCCCGGCTGACTACGGCGATGCTGCGCAAGATGTCCTCGGCGCGCGTCGGATCGCCCAATTGCTCCACGATAATCGTATCGCCGAACGGTGTCGCAGCGCCAATCGGCGTCAGGGGAATGCCTGCAACCTTGACCGAGTGCTGGTTGATTTCCGGCACGGCGCGCCCGACCGTATCCGCATCCAGCGCCGGGACGCCCAATCGTGCGGCGGTGGACAGCCCCTCTGCCAGGCTGAGCGGGCCAATCTCGCCCATGATGACGCCTGCAAATTTTTGATCGAGATGCTCCTCCAGCGCCTCGAATGCGGCTTGAACCGGAAGATCGACGGGGTTTTCGATGGCGTCGAGCCGTTCCTGCATGGCGCTGCTGGTGTCAGCGAGACTGGCGAGGCCATAGGGGCAGGCCACACGGTCCGTATCTGACAGGGCATCGACGCTGATCATGGAAAACGTCAATCCAGCAGCCAGATCACTGGCGATAAGCTCGCGCGCCTCCGCCAAACTGCCGCCGCCGCCAGTGCCGAGATATGAACTGCCGACCAGCGCATCTTCGAGCGCGTCTGCATCCAGCAGCTCGGCCCCGGCGCTAATGCCGCCTACTGTCGCTCCTTTGGCGGGTAATTCGCGGCACGCTGCCAAAGTGCCCGCTGCGACTGCCAAGCCGCCCAAAAACTGCCGCCGTGATGCCATTATTTCCGCCCTTCAGGTTCCAGGAACACAGACTGGCGTGATCGCGGCTATCTTGCAATGATCAGAGCCGCCGGAAGCGGAAATACCAAACCTTAGTGGTCATACTATCATAATAGACTGATATACAATCACAAATCGGCATTTTTTGATCCCCATTTTCTCGGCTAGCAATCACCGGGTAATCACCATGCCAAATTAGGCAAGCACGCGCCCCCATGAACGGATTTCTGCGTTTGCGATCATGACACAGGTGCTGCCAACCGGAAGCAGGTGGCGAAACGCTTGCGATCAGCCGCGCTTATCCCTGCTTTTGTGAATAGGTGTTCCCACCGTGTCGCTACGATTCTGCTCATGTCTTCGGCGATTGCGTTCGCGTCATCATGGCTGAGGTCGAAGACCGCGGCACCGGCGAGAGCGTTCTCGATCGTTGCAGCGCGGCCTTCCGGCCCGACGCCGAGGACGAGCCGGCGCTCCAGTCCCAGCTGAGGCTTCGGCACTACATCGTAAAGCGGCGAAAGCCGCCATCCCTCACCATCGAACAGGAAGCCATGATTACGTAGGTGATCATCATCATTGGTGACGAGGATATTGAACAGCATGCGACGAAATAATTCGTGCAGATCCTGGCGTACTTCGGTTCCGAATTGCCGGATCGCTCCTGCGAGATCGGCATAGCTGAAGCTGCTGACCTCGCTCTCATGCGCCCCGAGCATTGTGAGCCCCGAAGCAAAGGGCCTGCGTTCCAGCCAGTTGCCGTGAGGAATCCGATCGAACCGCTCGATCAGATAAATGTCACGATCAAGGACACAGCGGAAGTCGAGTGGCGGCACATCGAGACCACATTCGCTGGCAAGCCGCATTGTCGCCAGTTCGACCCGGCATTCGGGGAAGCTGTCTCCCCGCTTCTGAAATTTCGCGATCCAGGGTTTGTCGCCGATTTTTGTAGCAGCCTTCGGCCGGGCGCCGCCCAGAGATGACCCGGCGGCTAGCAACGCCCTCAAGTTCTCGTCGAGTTCGTCGACATGCTGCGCTCGTTCGGCGGCTTCTGCTAACTCTGCGAGCGTGAACTCTTCGCCCGGAGCAGGGCCGTCCCCCCATGGTGTAATTCTCTCAGGCTGGGCGGACGTCGGCCCAAAGGCGAGCGCACCCACGCGATGTTCGCCCGAGGCCAGAATGAGATCGATTCCGCTCGGCAAGCGATCGCCCATCGCCTTGTACATTAGGTATTGGCCCCAGCCGTCAGGAGCAGCATCCCGAATGCCACCGAACACGGCAAAGCCTTCTTCCGTCCTGAATGTTCGAGAAGTTCCAGCTTCGTGCAACGGCAGAGCTACAGGATCGACCGCAATACGGTCAGCGCGTTCCAGATAACGCCGCCCGTAAGCGAAGGTAGCAAACTGGTTGCGCGGTTCGTCGGTCATCGTGAGAAGGCCTGCCGGAACAGGCCCCTCCTCAAGATGCACGAAGACATAGGTGCGGATGGTCGTCACGGCTTGCTAGAAATCCAGATCATCGTCGCTGACAGCGTGGGTCTTCTGGGGCAGGCGGGACAAATCCTCGCTGATGCCAGCCCGGTCACTGTCTGGGGTTACCAGCTCGGCAAGGCGCTGTGTCATCCCCAGGACATGCAGGGCGCTCGCCAGAACCGCGAGGCCCACGGTAGGATCTCCCGCTTCGAGGCGTTGCAGCGTTTGAACCGAGACGATCATGCGCTCGGCCATTAAACGCTGGGGAAGTTTTCTCCGGCGGCGAGCAAGGGCGATATCCTTACCTAGCCGTGTAATCGCACGTTGGCTCTGGGGCGGTAGTCCGCTAGCAGCTCGAGACGAACGGGGCATGGCCCGATATATGACATATCATGCGAAATTCCGCAAATAGAAATGATATGTCATGTTTTTGTGCTCTTTCGCTTGAAGCAGATTTACCGAAGGAAGATGCTTCACCGCCTCCTGCACGAGGCTTACAATGACCATGACTGAGTGGAGAGGCGCTGGTGAGCGGTCGCTAGGCCGCGGCTTGACCATCGTACTTCAAAAGTCGCTGTGCAGTTGCGCGAATTGTCTCAGCGACTATATCGCAAACGTCACGCATGTCGGCACAAGCCGACAGCTTCGGAAGAATTCCGAGGTCCCGTCCTCCAGTTGGAGGTTAACCGGCGGACCCTGCAGAGGGTTCGCCGAATTTCGTTCGAACGCTCTCGCAGGTCCAACCCGATGGAGCATCGAATGCATTATTCAGACGAGGAAATCGAACGCGCGAAGACATTATTCGCTCGTGAAAATGATCAACCCGGCCATGGCAGAATGCCGGTTGCCGCGATGGCGGGAATGAGCAAGCCCGGCAAAATCAGCCATATCACTCATCGACGGACTTGGCGGGACTACCTTCCGAAGGCACGACGCGATTTGCAAAAGGAAAGATCGGACCGGAATTTTCGATTAGGTAACGTGTCGCATGATCTAAACTGACCAGGTCGTGGGGCAGCGATAAGGATCAATGGCGCTAGTGAGAAGTCACTACGAATAATCGGTAGACCTCGCGGGTGAGCGGCGATGTCGATGTGACGCTCAAATCGACGGGCTCGCAGTGCAGACGTGAATCCCCTCCGACCTGTTCTTACAACACAGAAGGGCTGGAGGGGAGGAGGGCCTTTGTGAGCGAGCCGAAAGGATCGCGATGTGCCATGTCCCACCGATATTCCACCAAGATAAGCTCTTTGGAAGAAGCCGCCCGCCGCATCTGTGAAAACCGGGGCGGCAAATGGTCCGGCACAAAGGGCATGGCCTGCTGCCCTGCGCATGACGACCGTACGCCGTCACTCGGTGTGTCGCTCGGCCAAAAAGCGATCCTTTTCCATTGTTTTGCGGGATGTGATCAGCAGAGCGTGCTGGCTGCTCTGGCGAGTGAAGGTGTCGACGCAACCTCGCTCTTCTCAGGTTCTGCGACTATCAACGGTCCCGAGCCGACCATAACGAGCAAACCCTCGGCGGCAGCGCTGAGGATCTGGCGCGACGCACAGCCACTGCGTGCCAGTCCGGCAAAGGCATATCTTGAGAGCCGCGGCATCCTCGCCGCATCTCCGGCCCTCCGCTTTCATCCCCAAACGCCGCTTGGCCCGAAGGGTCGCACCCGCTTTTTGCCGGCCATGATTGCGGCGGTCAGTCTCGACGAGGGACCGATCGCCATCCATCGCACATTCCTTTCGGGCAACTCCAAGGCCGACTTCGACAAACCGAAGCGCGCGCTCGGCGCGCTCGGCGAAGCTGCTGTCCGCCTCTTCGCTCCGGCCTCCGGCAAGCTCGGCCTTGCCGAGGGGATCGAGAGCGCGATGTCCGCCTATGCTCTTACCGGCATCCCCGCCTGGGCGACCCTGGGCAATGAGCGTTTCGGTCTCGTGAGCGTGCCCGAGAGCGTGACCGAACTCCACCTCTTCGTCGATCACGATGCTGGCGGCGAGCTGGCCGCGTCGCGTGGCCTGGCCGCTTATGCCCGCGAAGGGCGGACGATCCACGTTCGCAAACCATCCTCACGCGACACCGACTGGAACGATGAACTTAAAGCATGGCTGCGCCGCAAAGCGGCGCGGTAGAGGAGAGAGAGCTTCTCGAATTCCTGATCCGGCAGAGGGCGTGTCCCGATGCCCTCATCAGGAGGACGAATTGCCATGTTTCAATCAGACCTGTTTCCCGCCGGCGAGCAGATGCCGGCAGTGCCCCTGGCCTTCGCCATCGGTGCCCGGATTGCCGCGCTTCTCACCTCGGGTCGTCATCTTACCCGTGCCGGCATTTCCGGGCTGTTCGCCGAAGAGACCGGTGTTCTGGACTGGGGAGGTGCATGGACGATCGACGACTACAACAACGCGGTCGAGATCGGCGCACTGCTCTGGCTGCGAGAGTCTTCGCGCATCGATCTGGCGACAAGCATGCACGAAGCAGAAGCACGTTTTGACTGGCTCGAAGCTGCATTGCCGCCGCGGCACGTTCGCAGCGAAGCACAGGTCGAGCTCCAGCAGTTCTCGACCCCGCCGATGCTGGCCTGGCTGATGGCGAAGGCCGCAGCTGTTTCTTCGCAAGACACGCTGCTCGAACCGTCCGCAGGCAATGGCGCCCTTGCGCTCTGGGGCAGCGTCCAGAACGCCTCGTTGGCCCTCAACGAGATCGATCCGGCCAGACGAGACGGGCTGGGCCATATCTTCCCCACGGCCACAATTAGTGCACATGACGGAGAACTGATGGCCGACCTGCATCGCGGCCCTGTTCCGTCGGTCGTCTTGATGAACCCGCCGTTCGCCCGCAGCCAGGAACGCGGCAAGGATGGCGAGACGGCGCAGCGCCACCTACGCAGCGCGATCCGGGCCGTTGCCAATGGGGCGAGGATTGTCGCCATCATGCCTGAAGGCTTCGACGCTTCCACCTTCGCCAAGGTACAGGATGAAGCGTCGCTGTTCCTCGATGTCCGGCTGCAGCAGATGTTTCGCCGCGCAGGGACGGGGATTGCCGTTCGCCTGGTCGTGTTCGGCAAGACGCCGGTTGCGTCTTCTCCCGCAATCAACGGAGATACTGCCGACCTGATCGCGCTCCACGAGCTTGTCACTGCGCTTCCGCCCCGTGCGCAGACATCCGCCAGGACTCATCGCCTGCCAGTCGGCAAGCCAGTGCGCCTCGTGGGCAAGACGTCGACCCATCGCGCGCCGGTCCGGCCGCTGGCGCCGTTCGCCGCGACACCAGCAGCTAAAGCGAATGCGACCAATCTTGCCTATTCGGTCTTGGCCGACCCCGCGCCGGTACCCGAACAGACCGGCATCTACCTACCTTACCGGCCCAGTCGCATCACGTTCGAAGGCGCGCCGGTTCATCCCACCCCGCTCGTGGAATCGGTCGCCATGGGCTCGGTCGCGGCGCCCCAGCCGGACGTTCGCCCGCGCCTTCCCGCAGGCTGGCAGGCCAATGGCCTCTTGTCCGAAGCGCAATGCGAGACACTGGTCTACGCTACCCAGGCATTTGCGCGCGATCTTCCGGGTCAGTTCAAGGTTAGCCAGGAAGGCACCTCGCTGGAACTCTCCGAGGACGGACACTCCTACCGCCAAGGCTTCTTCCTCGGCGACGGAACCGGAGCGGGCAAGGGACGGCAGATCGCCGCGGTCATCATGGACCGCTGGCTCGCAGGCGAGCGCCGGCATGTCTGGATCACCAAGAACGAGGCGCTGCTCGAAGATGCACGCCGCGACTGGGAAGCGCTTGGCGGGCTGCCGCTCGATGTCCAGCCGCTCTCGCGCTGGAAACTCGGCCACCTTGTATCGATGTCCGAAGGCATTCTCTTCGTCACCTACCCGACGCTGCGCTCGGGACGCGTCGAGGATACGCGGCTCGACCAGATCCTTGCCTGGGCGGGTAAGCATTACGACGGCCTGATCGCCTTCGACGAAGCCCACGCCATGGCCAATGCCCTCGGGGGCTCATCGACCCGCGGCAAGGTCAAGGGCTCCGAACAGGGGATAGTGGGCCTCAGGCTGCAGAACCATCTCCCGCGCGCCCGCGTGCTCTACGCGTCTGCCACAGGTGCCTCGGAAATCGCCAACCTCGGTTACACTTCCCGGCTTGGCCTCTGGGGACCCGAGACCGCCTTTCCGACCCACGAGGCGTTCATGACCGAGATCCGCGCCGGCGGCGTCGCGGCGATGGAGCTCGTCGCCCGCGATCTCAAGGCACAGGGGCTCTACCTTGCCCGTGCGCTGTCCTTCGCCGGGGTCGAGTACGAAATCCTCGAGCACTGCCTGACCGAAGCGCAGGTGCGGATTTACGATGCCTATGCCGATGCCTGGGCGATCATTCACCGCAACCTCGAAGCCGCGCTCGAAGCAACCCGCGTGGTCGACGAGGACAGCGGCGATACGCTCAATCGCAACGCCAAAGCGGCAGCGCTGTCGATCTTCGAGGGTACCAAGCAACGCTTCTTTGCCCAGCTCCTGCTTTCGATGAAACTGCCAAGTCTGATCCCCGCGATGAACGCGGCGCTTGGCGAAGAGTATTCGGTTGTCGTGCAGCTGGTCTCGACCGCCGAGGCCATGCTCGACCGGCGCCTTGCCGACCTTACCGTGGAAGAACGCGAAGCGCTCGATATCGATCTCTCACCGCGTGAATATGTCATCGACTATCTTGCGAAGAGCTTTCCGGTGCGATTGATGCAGGTCTTCGCCGACGAGGACGGAAATCTTCGCTCCGAGGCGATGAGTGATGAGGAAGGCAATCCCGTTTTCTGCCCGCGCGCCATTGCCGCGCGCGATGCGCTGATCGAGCAGCTTTGTGCGCTGCCGCCCATCGCCACTGCGCTCGACGCGATCATCGAGCACTTCGGCACCGAGGCCGTGGCAGAGGTCACGGGCCGGACCCGCAGGCTGGTCCTGGGCCGCGATGGTCAGCAGCGCCTCGAACGGCGAAGCCCGAGCGCTAATGTCGCCGAAGCGCAAAGCTTCATGGAAGGGGCCAAGCGCATCCTCGTCTTTTCGGATGCAGGCGGCACGGGGCGATCCTACCACGCCGACCTTCATGCGAAGAACCAGCAGCGCAGGGTTCATTTCCTGCTCGAGCCGGGCTGGCGGGCCGACAATGCGATCCAGGGTCTTGGCCGCACCAACCGCACCAATCAGGCCTCGGCCCCGTTGTTCCGGCCGGTAACCACCGACGTGAAGGGCGAGCGCCGGTTCATCTCGACCATTGCGCGAAGGCTCGACGCATTGGGCGCGCTGACGCGTGGCCAGCGCCAGACCGGCGGACAGAACCTGTTCGATCCGGCAGACAATCTTGAAAGCGACTATGCGCGCGATGCGCTCAGCCGCTGGTTTCAGCTGCTCTATGACGGCAAGCTCGAAGCCACCACGTTCGGCAATTTCGTCGAGCGTACCGGCCTCCGGCTTGAAAACCCCGATGGTGGGCTGACCGACAATCTTCCCACAATCCAGCGTTGGCTCAACCGCATCCTCGCGCTCCCGATCGCGCTCCAGAACGCGATCTTCGAGGAATATCTCGGACTGGTAGAGGCGCGGATCGAGGCCGCTCGCGAGGCGGGGACGCTCGACCAGGGACTGGAGACCGTGAGGGTCGATCGTTTTACGGTCCTGGCAGATGAACTCCTGCGCACCGATCCCTTGACCGGAGCCGAAACACGCCTCGTCTCGCTCGAAGTGACGAGGCACCTTCGGCCTTTGCGCTTGCAGCGACTGGTGCGGATGCACGAGATCGGCAGCCCGCACGCGGTCCCGATGCGCAATGCGCGGTCGGGCAAGGTTGCGCTGTCGGTTCCAGCCCGGCGTCTCATCGCCGACGACGGGGCCGTGATCGAACGTCGGCGCCTTCTGCGACCGCTCAAGTCCGCGAACTGGACGCTTGACGCACTCGCTGAGAGCCACTGGGAGGAAATTGGCGTCACTGCATTCACCAGCGCCTGGCGGGCCGAGGAAGAAGAGGCCGCCGCTTCACCGGTGACCGAGCGTGTCCATCTCGCCACTGGTTTGCTGCTCCCTGTCTGGAAGCGCCTGCCGGGCGATCATGTCCGCGTCACCCGGCTCGTTGCCGAGGACGGCCAGTCGATCATTGGCCGCGAAGTGCTCGATATCGATCTCGCTGCGATCGCCGATACCTTTGGCCTTTCCGGAGTTACCGGACCATCGGCTGAGCAGATCGGCGACCTCGTCCTCGTCAGCGGCAAACCGCTGGGCCTCACAAGCCACGATGCCTTGACCGTAAAGCGCTCGCTGGTGGGAGGCGAGCAGCGCCTTGAACTGACCGGATTCTCGCCGGAACGCCTCGAGTGGTACAAGGGCAAGGGCTGCTTCACCGAGATCATCCGTTACCGCACGCGGCTATTTGCACCGGTGTCGAGAGCAAGCGAGATCCTCCAAAGCATCGCAATCGAGCCTTGAACTTCTCATTTGCCCTAAACTGGTCTATATAGAGACCAAATTCAGTCCTAAGGTGTTCTATGAAGCTGGACCAGCGCATCAAACCGATCAGCTATCTGAAGGCCCACAGCGCCGAAATTATCCGGGAGATTGGAGATGGCGCCGGGCCAATGGTCATCACGCAGAATGGCGAAGCCAAGGCAGTTCTGCAGGATGTCGCCAGCTACGAGCGCGCACAGGAAACGCTCGCTCTGCTAAAACTTCTGGCGCTCGGACAGGCCGATGTTGCCGCCGGTCGGACCCGCCCGGTGGCAGGCCTTGCGGATCGCGTACGGGGTAAGTCAAACTGAATGATGACGGCCGCCGTAGCGATCGAGATCACCTCCGGTGCGGAGCGCGATCTCGCGGGTATCTGGCAGCGCCGCTTGACGCAGCGCGGGCCGGATGGCGACGATGGTGCGGACGCACTGCTGGATGACCTTGTCGCGTCTATCGAATCCCTTGTGAACAATCCTGAGAAAGGACCGGTTCCACCGGAACTTGAGGCTCTCGGGATCACCGACTTTCGGCAATTGTCGCGCTTTCCGTTCCGCATAATCTACGGGTATCAGCCCGAGCCGGCACCCGGTCAGGTGACCGTGTTCGTAATCGCTGATGCGCGTCGGGATTTTCGGACGCTTCTCGAAGAGCGCTTGCTTAGCAGCGGATAGGCATAGGCTCCGCTGAAGAGGTCAGGGTCCGGATGAAGCTGAGCGCTGCCTCCGATTGCGCTTAGGTTTCCCCTTCTCTCCTCCCCTCCGTGTGTCTGAATGAACCGATAAGCTCCCGTGTCGCGTACGCCGGAGCCTGATCACGTCCTTCCTCAAGTCCGGGCGACTGATCTGCCTGTGCCCGCTGATGACGGGCTTGCGAATGGGTTCGCGCATCGAGAACAACTGCTCTCATGGACGGATCTCAGCCGATCCCTGATCGCCCCATCCCGGTAGCATAGATGGTCGCCACAGCCATTGAAGAGAGTGGAGGGAGCCCGTTGGGCTTGTGGGCCTCGTGATCCTCACCTGCGCCTTCATTCCATCAGGAGAACACCCATGATCCAGTCGATTCCCTTGAAGAAGCTCGTCCCGAGCCCGCGCAACGTTCGCAAGTCGAGCGATGTGCTGGCTGACCTCCAGCTGCGGGCAGACATTGGTGCGCGCGGTCTGCTGCAGAACCTCGTCGTGCGCAAAGGAAAGCGCGGCAAGTTCGAGGTCGAGGCCGGTGGTCGCCGCCTCGCCGCGCTGCAGGCGCTGGCAGAAGAGGGTACCTTGCCCAAAAACCACGAAGTTACCTGCCTCGTCATCGAAGGCGAGGAAAGCGAAGTGCGCGAGGCCAGCCTTGCCGAGAACTTCCAGCGTCTCGCGATGAACCCGGCCGACGAAGCGCAGGCTTTCGCGGCGATCATCGAGGCAGGCGCTACCACCGAAGACGTGGCGCGCCGCTTCGGCCTCACCGTCCGATTCGTCGAAGGGCGTCTGCGCTTAGCAAGTCTCGCACCCTGCGTCTTCGAAGCGCTCGCCGAAGGCACGATTACGCTCGACATGGCCAAAGCCTATGGCGCGATTTCCGACGTCGAGCGCCAGGCGCATGTCTATGCCGAGCTGCAGGACGCCTGGTACCAGATCACGCCTGACACGATCCGCCGCATGGTGCTCGATGCAACTGTTCATGGCTCCGATCCGCGCGCGGTTCTCGTCTTACGAGATGCCTATCTCGCCGCAGGCGGCCGGATCGAGCGCGAACTGTTCGACGATGATGCCAGCGAGAGCTGGATCGATGTCGCGCTGCTCGAAGACCTCGCGCACAAGGCCATGGAAGAAGCCGCCGAAAGGATCGCGCTCGAATATGGCCTTGCCTGGGTGCACCCGACGCTGGGCACCTATGTCAGTCATGACCTTGTCGAAGGTCTGAGCCGTCTGCCTTGCGAACCTGCGCCGATGACGGAACAGGAAGCGAAGGAGCTTGGCGAACTCGAGGCTGACTATGACCGCGTCGCCGCCGTGCTCGAAGACGAAGACAGCGACGAAGACGAGGTCGCCAAGGCCGAAGAGGAACTCGTGGTGATCGACCGCGCCATGCGCGCGCTCAATGATCGGCCGCCAGTACTCGCCGATGAGCTGAAATCCGAGGCTGGTGCCTTCCTCGTCCTTTCGCGTAATGGCGAGCCGACCTTGGTCCCGCAGTTCTATACCAAGACCGAAGTCATCGCTGAGGAAGGTCCTATCGAGGCAGTCGAGGACAGCGGAACGGCGAAGCCCAAGGGTAGCTCGCTGTCCCAGCGCTTGCTCGACGAGCTCGCGATGCAACGCCGCGACATCCTGGCAATCCATCTCGCCAACGATCCGGCACTGGCGCTCGACTTCATGGTCTTCACGCTCGCCGATGCCGATGGGCACGACTGGCGCGCCAAGAAGGCGTCGACGCTTGTCGGCTCTGTCGCGTCCGGCCCGGTCACCGGGTTCGAGGCCAAGGATGCGCCCGCGAGTGCTGCTTTGGCCGAGTTTGCCGGGTCGCTCGATGAAAGCTGGCGCTCTGGCGAAAGCGATGTTGAGCGGTTTGCCAGGTTCCGGGCACTATCCGACGAGGGGCGCTCGGCCTGGCTTGGTCATGTCGTCTCGCGCACGCTTGTCGCGAGCCTGGCCTGCGAAGGCGAGCGCTCGGTGCCTATGCATGAGGCTCTGGGCTCGCTCCTGGAAATCGAGACCGCGCATTGGTGGCGTCCCACGGCGGCGAACTACTTCGACCGCGTGGCCAAGGCCCGCACGCTCGAGGCACTCGATGCTGCCGGTGGTCCCGAACTGGTCAGTCGCTACGCTGCATCGAAGAAGGCCGAATTGGCGAGCGCTGCCGAGCGCATCTTCTCCGGCAACTTCATTGGCGAGTCTGAGGTCAAGGAGCGGGCGCAGGCTTGGGTTCCGCCGATCATGCGTTTCGCCGGTTCCGAAGAAGGCGAATTGTCCGACCGCGAAGAAGACGAAGCGGTCAACGCAGTAGAAACTGACGAGATTGCCGAGCAGGCTGCCTGACCCCTCCTGACAGGTCCAGGTCACTCGGCGGGCGGTCCGTCCCTTCCGGGACGGGCCGCCTTTTCCGTGTCAAATTTCGGGGCGGTTGCAGACCGTTGGGTTTTGGTGAGCAGGCAGGAGAAAGCAGCCGTTTTCTTTCAGGAGATCGGCGAATGCCAATGTATCCCCACGAAAACCTTGGGCAACTTGCTCAATTACTTGACGCACGTCTCCCAGAAACGTCATCTAATTGGGTGACCTACGATTTCGCTTCCTTGTCGCACAGTGAGTTCGAAGAACTGGCAAACGCGCTCATCGGGGCAGAGCTTGCGGTTCGGTTTGAACGTTTCGCAGAAGGACCGGATCAGGGAATCGATGGCCGATACGCCGAGAGCGACCGCAGCGTCATTTTGCAGGCAAAGCACTATCTGCGCTCGGGCTTTTCCAAACTGAACTCGGCGATGGCGAGCGAGCGCGCCAAGATCGATCAGCTCGCGCCTAGCCGCTATCTTCTGGCAACTTCATGTGACCTAACGCCAGCTCGCAAACAGACGCTCGCCGAGAAGATCGGGCCCTCTCTCCAGTCTCCCGGTGATATTTTCGGTCCTGCGGATCTAAACGCCCTGCTGCGCAAATTTCCTGACATCGAGAAGGCTCATCCGGCGCTTTGGCAGGGGTCGACCGCAGCCTTGCGGTCCATCGTCTCCGACGCAGTCGTCGAGGCGCTGGGTACCAAGCAGGATCTCCCAGAAATCTTCTCCGACCTGCTTGGTCAATCAAATGCGGCGAAAGGCGAAGGAGAAAAGGCGTCGAATTTCGAACGCAACGTGTTGTTTCTGATTAAGACCCATCCCGCAGACGACGAGTTCGCGCTCTGGCTCGCTCCCAAGCTCGAGGCAGAAGGGTACACTGTCTTTGCTGATATCCTCTCACTTGAGCCTGGAGACAGATGGCGACGCGAGGAAGGCTTGGTCCTGCAACATCGCGCAGCCAAGGCCTTGATCTGCGTCTCGGCGGCGGCAACCGCAGACACAAACGTTCAGGACAATATCGATCTCGCTCTGGAAGTGGCGCAAGCGATCGATGACAGCCGCTTCATGATACCATTGAGACTTGAAGCGACCAATCGCATCAAGGGGATCGGGGATGCTCGGCCGGTCGACTTCGTGCGCGGATGGGGCGAAGGACTGCAGACCCTTCTGGAGACTTTGCGCCGGCAGAAGGTGCCTCAGCGTGCCGACGGCGTTGCGATCAACCTGAATTGGGAATTGTTTCGGCGGCGTCGCAGCATAGAATTGTCGACCGATCCCGAGCCCTTAACCTTGAACTGGCTCAGGGTTCTCGAGGCGCCCGACACGATCCGCTTTTTTTCCGCAATGGGTGCTCAGACCGAACAAACGAGTGCCATCGCCGCCAAGACGCTTTCATACCCGGCAATTGCCCATCGCGGCGGGATTGTCAGCATGGCGGACTTAGGCGACATCGAGGCTGAGCTCGGGTCAATCGGCCGTTTCGAGCTCACCGCTGAATTGCCGATTGAGGAATTTGCTGAGCATGGCTGGGCCGAACTCGCGATCGTGCGGCAGGTCGCGCAAAAGATGCTGGTGCAGATGTTTGGCGAGGCTTGGATCAGCTACTGTCGTGAGCGAGGCCTGCTGCAATACAATTACTCCAGTTCAATCGGTTTTCATGCGTCGCCAGAGCTAGCGCCGATAGGAAAACTGATCCCTTGGGGGCGGCAAGGCGAACGACGCGCTTCGATGCTCCGCAACATTGCCAAGGGTCATATCTGGCAGTTCGGCGTGACCGCCACGCCAGTCTTGTGGCCCTTCTGGCATCTAAGACTCAAATCCCGCGTTCTATTCGCGGACGACAACGGCACCCCCGAAGGCTTGCAGATCGACGATGCGAAGAAGATGCATCGATTGCGCAGATCAATCTGCAAGGGCTGGCGCAATAAGCAATGGCATGGCCGATTGCTTGCCTTCCTCGAACTGCTCTCGGGTGAGTCCGCCTATATCCGCCTCAAGCTTGGCGGTACGCGCTCGCTCATGCTCGATGCCTCTCCGATCCTGTTTACCTCGCCTGTCAGCACGGTCCTTCCAGACCTGCTGGATCCGGACGCTGAGGAAACTGACGCCAGTACGCTCGGGAGACCCGAGCTGTCGCTGGAAGAGGATTCGGCATGAGGTTCCCGGAGACGCAACTCAAGGTTGAGCACCTCGCTGAACCGCAGCTTGAGTTCGCTTTCGGCCAGCAGAGTCCGCATCCAAAGGACGGGCTGTTTCTCTACGGCCCGCTGGCCAAAGCCAAGAAAACGAAGGAGATTAGGGTCGGCGTGGTCGGCACGCCCGAAGGTCTCGCGCATTTCCGGAGCTGGTCGCGTTCTTTGCTCCGCTCGGTTGAGGTTCCGCCGCCGGGAAAAGGGGAAAAGGCGGACCGGTTGCATCTGGCAAATTTCCCCGGGCTCGAAGAGGCATTCGGCATTTCCTTCGATCCCGACGAATGCAGCGTGCTGTCAATTCCGCTCGCGGATATCGACAGGGCCACGCGCGTGACCAACCTCAATGAGGCGGTCGACCAGGTGGCCAGTCTCTACATCGATCGCGTGCAAAAGTATCTGCGCAACGAGGAGAAGGCGATCGATGTCTGGGTGCTGGTCCTGCCCGAAATCGTCTATGAGCGCTGCCGTCCGGAATCTCGCCGCACCGGTTTGCCCTTGGTCAAGGGAGAATTCGGCAAAAAGCAAAAGTTTCGCGCAGACCTGCCGCTCCTGTCAGGGGCGGGAATCATCGACCAGAGCGGCGAGCGGATCTTCGAAGATGTCCCGGACTTTCACCGCCGTATCAAGGCAGAGTTCCTAAGGATCGCCCCCACTCAGCTGGTGCGCGAAACGACGCTCGCTCCAGGGGCATTCCTGAACAAGGCAGGCTACCCGATCCGCAATACGCAGGATGCCGCGACCACTGCCTGGAATCTGGCAACGGGTCTCTACTACAAGACCCAGCCAAAGCCACCCTGGCGCCTAGCCGAAGTGCGCCAAGGCGTTTGTTATATCGGGATGGTCTACAAAAGCCTGCCTAACGATCCTGACGGTCATTCATGCTGCGCCGCACAGATGTTTCTCAACGAAGGTGACGGCGTCGTCTTCCGCGGAGCCAATGGCCCTTGGAAGACGGGCGACCGCGAGTTCCATCTCAAGCCGCGGGCCGCCCGAGAGCTCATGGAACTCGTCCTCGAGACCTACATCGAAACACATGGAGCCCCGCCAGCTGAACTATTCATTCACGGGCAAACGACATTCAACGACGAAGAGTGGCAGGGCTTCGTCGCGGCAGTGCCGGCTGAAACCAACCTTGTAGGGGTTAGAATCCGATCAACTGGCGGTGAAACAAAGCTTTTTCGCGATGGGGATTATCCGGTCCTGCGCGGCACGGCACTTTTGCTTGACGACCAGACCGCCTACCTTTGGTCGTCAGGCTACGTGCCCCAGCTGGATACCTATATAGGTCCGGAAACACCCAATCCGCTTCACATTACTGTGCTGCGAAGCCGATTCGCCAAACCCAATATCCTGACGGTGCTACAAGACATCATGGGACTGACCAAGATCAACTATAATTCCTGCAACTTCAATGACGGCCTGCCCGTAACTGTGCGGTTCGCCCGTATGGTCGGCGATGTCCTCACCATGGGCTCGGCAAAGGGAGAGGAGAAGCAGCCCTTCAAGTTCTATGTCTAATTGTTGCGGCACATTCTTTGCGAGATGTCCTTTTGGCTGTCCGCTATTGGGATAGCGTCGCGCGCGGCAACAGGTCCGAAACGAAGACTCGTAGCGGCATTCATTAATGAGAGGGGAGGAAGCTTTGCTCTTCCTGAACCGGGACAATTCGGTCTCGGCGATCAGGAGAACTCCCATGAAGAAGTCCCGTCGCGCTGCATCGACTTCGCCGGCTCAGAGCATCACCGCCGCTATCATCGAAAAGCTCGAGCAAGGCACCAAGCCTTGGGTCAAGCCATGGCGCGGTGTGCCGGTCTCGCGGCCCTTGCGGAGCTGCGGGACACCCTACCGCGGCATGAACACATTCTGGTTGTGGATGGTGGCCGATGGCTGCGGCTATACCTCGCCTTACTGGATGACCTATCGCCAGTGTCAGGCGCTCGGCGGACAAGTCCGCAAGGGTGAAAAATCGACCCTCGCGATCTTCTACAAGAGCTACACCAAAGAGGTCGAGAACGCCGAAGGCGAAGCTGACACCGAGAACCGGCGCGTGCTCAAGGCCTATGCCGTGTTCAACGCCGATCAGTGCGACGGCCTGCCCGAGTTCTACTTTCCCAAGTCGCTGGTTGCCGCGCTTGAGCCAGAAGGACGCGAAGACCGGCTCGATGCTTTCTTTGCCCATATTGGCGCAGACCTGCGCCATCATGGCTCGCAGGCCTACTACGAGCCGCTGCGCGACCGCGTCACCATGCCGCCAGCCGAACTGTTCGAAGCCTACGACCACTACTACGCGACGCTCGCACACGAGTTGTCGCACTGGACGGGGCATTCTTCGCGGCTCGACCGCGATCTCAAGAACCGCTTCGGCAGCGACGCCTACGCAGCAGAAGAACTGATCGCAGAACTGTCCTCGGCAATCCTTGGAGCCGAATTGGGCCTTCCGGTCACCCACCTCGACCATCACGCCAGTTACATCGCGTCCTGGCTCAAGATCCTCAAATCGGACGAGCGCGCGATCCTGACCGCCGCGGCCAAGGCCGAAGAAGCTGCCAGCCTGTTGCTCGAACTTGGAGGCCATCAATCCCGTGAAGGCGAGGCCGACATCGATCTCGCCGATGCAGCCTAAGGAGTAGTGAGATGGGACGTTCCGTCAGCTACCCGACCGGCTCCGTAGTGGCCTTTCGCTTGCTCGATGACGGCGAAGACGAAGATATCGACTGGGTCTATGAGTGCCTCGTCGACGAGGTCATCGATGCCGCGAAAGCGGCCTTTCCTTCGTTCGAGCGCTTCAATGGATGGCGCGGCCGCGAAGATCGTATCCTCCTTCGCAATGCCTTCGCTGATTGCGGCATATCGACCTATTGCGGTCTCGCCGCGATCTGGCTCGTCGAGCGTGACGATGCCCGATACTGGGAGGCGGATTTCTACGTCCCACGAACGGCAAGGGCACGGCACTGGCTCGCCCAGGTGTCGGGACGCTTTATTGACCTGTTCGGGGATCTGCGCCTGGTCGGGCGATTCTCGAATGGCGAAGCGATCTTCGAGCGCTCCCGATCCACCTGCGACATCGGGACCTGATCCTGCCTCATCCCTGTCCGCCGGGAGAGGCCCTTGGGCCGGTCGGGGCGCGCCGCAACCTGCGACCCGTCGGCCCGTGTTGCCCGCGCCAGCCTAGGGCCGCAGGTTTCCCGCTACGCGGTGCGTCACGCCCCTTGTCCCGGCCCTGATCGGGCTCCGGCGGACAGGGCCGAGGCAATGGTGCCTCCTCTCCTTGTCCCCGCGATCAGGAGACACCCCATGTACGACAGCTTCATCGACCAATTGAACGGTCTCGATCTCTCGGGCCTAAGCATCAGGCCAGCCCCCTTCAACGAGACCGACTTTCCCTGCGAGGATGCGATCGAGCAGACCCTCGCTGCAGTCTGGTCCGATCTTTTCGCGATGTTTTCGGACACGGCCCTGGAGGCCGATGCCGAGGACATTGCCTGGGGCATGGTCAATCTCTTTCACCGCGCAGCCAGCCGCAAGTCGGCTCAGCTCGACCGGGCCAGCGATGAAATCCGTGTTCTGCTCGCATCGGCCGATGGCTCCGAAGTGCATTCGAGCAATCTGGAAGAGCAGGTAGAGCGCGCGCAGGCCGCCGAAGCCAGCATGCTTGCCTTCGAGCAGATGCGCGAGGCTGCGGCAGCACTCTATCGCGACGAGACCGGTTCCTCGTGGAAGCCCGTTTCCGGCTCGCGCACGAGCCATTCGCGCAACCTTACCTCGACTGTGATCGATGCCCGCGACTTCCTTCGCGCACGTGCTGAGAACCGGCGTCACGCCCTGATCCCGGAAGGCACTCCAATCGTCTTCGCCGGTGGTCGCCAGAGCTTCGAAAACGCAGAAGATGCGCGTGTCTATGCCGACAATATCTGGGCGACGCTGGACAAGGTTCGCGATGCGGTTCCCGATCTCTTCCTGGTCCATGGCGGCGACGGCAAGGGTGCCGATCGTCTGGCAGCGAGCTGGGCCGAGCGCCGCGAAGTCCAGCAGCTGACGTATTCGCTCGATCGTCGGCTTGGTGCCCGCGCCGGGTTCAAGCGCAACGAGCAGATGCTTTCGCTCAATCCGCGTTACGTTGTCGCCTTTCCGGGCAATGGCGTGACTGAACGGCTAGTGATCGACGCCAAGACGCGCCGGATCACCGTGGTCGATCGCAGGACCGTGACGTCCGGATCCAAGACTAAGGGATAATAGTCTGTTGGTCGCTGCAGCATGTCTACCATCGGTTGGCTGCGGCGACCATCTCAGACAATTGTCATCGATTGCCTTTTCGGTTGGAGAGGGGATTTCTTGGGAAGGCATCTCGGGTTATCAGCCCCGCATGCACCACGCCGACTCCAATCCGCTCGCCCATGATCACAACTTCCTGAGCGCCTCGCACGACGCCCATGAGCGGCGCACGCGTTATGTCGTTGCCTTGACCGCCGCGATGATGGTGGTCGAAATCGTCGCTGGCCTGTGGACCGGATCGATGGCGCTTCTCGCCGATGGTATCCACATGGCGACCCACGCAGGTGCCCTGGGCGTCGCGGCCTTTGCCTACTGGTTTGCCAGGCGCCATGCGAACAACCCGCGTTTCACATTCGGTACCGGCAAGGTGGGCGACCTCGTCGGCTTCGCGAGCGCGCTTGTCCTCGCCATCTTCGCAATCGGGATCGCGGTTGAATCGGCTCAAAGGTTCGTCAGTCCGCTCACGATTGCCTATACCGAGGCGATCTGGATCGCCCTGCTCGGCCTCGTGGTGAACCTCGCGAGTGCCTGGCTGCTTGGTGCCGATCATCACCATGGGCATGATCACGACCATCATCATCACCACGACCATGCGCATGCCGACAACAATCTGCGCTCCGCCTATTTCCACGTGCTTGCCGATGCCCTGACCTCGGTCCTGGCTATCGTGGCCCTTCTCGCCGGCATGTACCTCGGCTGGGCATGGATGGACGCAGCAATGGGTCTGGTAGGTGCATTCGTGATCGGGCGCTGGTCATGGTCGCTGCTGCGCGATACCGCAGCCGTGCTTGTCGACGCCGAGGCGGACTCTGAACGATACACAGAAGTGAGCGAGGCGCTAGAGGACCGGGACGCCGCGATCGGCGATCTGCACATCTGGCGTATCGGCCCTGGCAAGTATGCGGTCATCGCCTCGCTCATCGCCGGTGATCCGCTCGCGCCCGACCATTATGCGAGCCGACTTTCAGAGCATGCGGAATATGTGCACGTCACGATCGAAGTGCATCGCTGCGAGCATCCCCATCCCGAGCTTCGCGCGGCCTGATCGCGCCGTTCTAAAAGACCGAAACAGTATTCGAGGACTGTTATACTGTAACAAACGACTTATACTTCATCGTGTTACGGAGCTTGCAATCTTGATCCGGTTTGCTAGGAGCCGTCGGAATCCATGACCACAAGCTATCGTCGCCTTGTCCTGCATCCTTTCGTCGTCCTGCTCATGCTGGTCGCGATGGTGTTCGTGACGGCGGCGGATGCTGCTGCTTGCGGCGCCGAAGTGGCGCCCGGAAGCACGCCCGTTCTGGTTTCGCTCGACAGCGCGTCCGCGTCATCCGCAGCTACTGACGAAGTTCCGGGCGATCCGGATGCGCCGACCGAGCAACACGGCGTGTGTGGGCACGGCCATTGTCATCATGGGGCGAGCTTTGCCAGCACCGTGCAGAAGAATTCGGTTCCTCACTTGGTTGTGGTTCCCGATGCGCCTCCCGCCGAAGCGCTCGCTTCCGACATTGCCGACCGACTGAAGCGCCCCCCTCGCGCCTGACGACCGTCACCGCGCTGCATGCCGCAGCGCAGTTCGGATCGTCAGCAGAGGAATATTCGAAAAATGTCAGCCATTCATTGGCGAGGGGTCCTCCTTGGAGGGCTGTTCCTCGCCGCTCAAGCCACGACCGTGGCGGCGCAGGAGCGTGAGCTTCTGACGCTCGAAGCTGCGCTCGCTCGTGCGGGCATCGTCGACAGCGCAGATGAGCCCCCAGAAAATCCGCGCCTGATCGGACCGCGGGCCGAAGCCGACGCGGCGCGGGCCCTAGTCGACCAGGCGCGGCTGCGGCCCAACCCAGAAATTGCTTTCGAAGCCGAAAACATTGCCGGGAGCGGCGCGTTTTCGGGATTGCAGGCCACCGAGTATACTTTGTCCCTGAGCCAGCGGCTCGAATTGGGCGGCAAACGGGGAGCGCGCGTCCGCGCCGCCCAGGCGGAAGCGCGCGTCGCGACCCTTTCAGGAGCGCTCTCGGTTGCTCAGCTCGGGCGATCGGTGCGCGAACGCTATGTCGAAGCCGTCGCTGCGGCAGCCCGATTGGAACTCGCGCGGGACATAGTCGAGCGCAATCGCGAGCTTGCCAGGATCGCAGGCGTACTGGTCGATGTTGGGCGGGAGCCTCCTCTGCGATCGCTTCGTGCCGAAGCGGCACTTGCGGAGGCGCTCGCGGAGCTTGAAGCGGCCCTGGCTGCCGACAGTACGGCGAGGAACGCGCTCGCCGCGCTTTGGGGCGAGGCAACACCTGCTACGGACGTGCCTTCGGTGTTCCCCGAGATCGAACCTCCGGCGACGCTGCTCGCGTCACCTTCGGCCTTACGACTTCAGGTCGCCCGTGCCGAACGCGAGGCCGCGGATGCCGCGATCGCCCGGGAACGCTCTCTCGGCATTCCGGATCCGGCAATATCCGCCGGAGTCCGACGGTTCGAGGAAAGTCGAGACCAGGCGTTTCTCGTGGGGGTTTCGATCCCGCTTCCATTGCGTAATCGCAACCAGGGAAACATCGCCGCTGCCGAAGCGCGGCTTCGCGCCGCGACGGCGCGGGAAGCAATTGCCCGCACCGATTTCGAACTCGAGGTCACGCAGGCCCGCGGACAATTTCTGGCAGCCGAAGCGCGGGTCGAGACCCTCGCGGAGACGTCCTTGCCCCAAGCCGAAGAAGCCTTGCGCCTCGTTCGGATTGGCTACCGCAACGGCAGGTTTCCGCTGATCGAAGTTCTGGCTGCGGCCGAAGCGCGTGACACCATCCGTGAAGCTTTGATTCAAGCTCAGGAAGATCGTGGTCGCCTGGCGGCGACACTGATCTGGCTCGGTGCACAATGAGGTATTTTCCGATGAACCGTAAACGTCTGGCCGTTGCGATCGGCCTTTCCATTCTCTTTGTAGTCGCGGCGCTCATGCTGTGGCCCGATAACGAAGCTGACCAAATCGCCGAGGAGACGAGTGAGGAGGTCGAGCTTCCCGAAGGCCTTGTCCTGCTTGGCGCCGAACAAATTGAAGCGTCCCAGATAGTGGTCGAAACCGTCGGCCAGGGATCGGCGGTCGAGCTGGTCTTCCCGGCCACCGTCGCGGCAAGCCCGACGGCAAGTGCCCGCATCGATGCCCGCGCGGCGGGCGTGGTCCGCAGTGTCGGCAAAACGCTGGGCGATTACGTGAGGCAGGGCGAGACGATTGCCCGCATCGAGAGCGCCGACGCGGCTGCTCTCGCAGCGCAGTTGAGCGCAGCGCGCGCGAGGGTCAACGAACTGTCCGCTGCCTACGATCGGGAGCGCCGCCTGTTCGAGGCCAATGTCACCGCACGGCAGGATCTCGAGGCCGCGCGAGCAAATCTGCAGGTCGCCCAGTCGGAACTTGCGCGCGCCCAGGCGGCAGTCTCCGCGGCGGGCGTTAGCGGCGACGGGCGCTCCCTTGCGGTCACGAGCCCGCTCGCAGGCCGAGTGACCTCGGCGCCTATCGTTCTCGGCTCCTTCGTCGATGCCGGGGAAGAACTCTATCAGGTCGTGAATCCGAGCGGCATGCAGGTCGAGGTTGCCCTCCCGTCGGCTGAAGCAAGCCGCATCCAGCCTGGCGACGAGGCGACGCTGGAAATCGCGGACAACCGGGAAGTGGGTGCGCGCGTGCGGTCTGTCACTCCCTCGCTCGATCCCGAAAGCCGCAGCGCTACGGCGGTCCTGTCGCTGGCAAGACCGATCCCCGGTCTGCAACCCGGGGCCTTCCTGCAGGCACGTATCCGCCCCTCGGGTGAGGTCGATACAGGCCGCATGTCGGTGCCGGAAAGTGCCGTCCAGACAATCGATGGCGCAGAAGTGGTCTTCGTTCGCACGCGCCGCGGGTTTCAAGCCCGTCCGGTGGTCACCGGTGCGCGTTCGGGAGGACGCGTGGTCATCGAGTCCGGTCTCGAAGCGCAGTGGCGGATCGCCACCGCCAATGCCTTTTTGCTGAAGGCTGAACTCGAGAAGGAGGAGGCCGAGCATGGACACTGATCACATGCAGGACGCGGATCGCTCCCACCGCCATGGCCTGATCGGCATGATCCTCGACGTCGCCGTGCGCTTTCGCTGGGCGATGGTCGTACTGACGCTCGGTGTGGCAATCTATGGCGTGGTGAATTTGCTGCGCCTGCCCATCGATGCCGTGCCCGATATCACCAATGTACAGGTGCAGATCAACACCGAGGCACCAGCCCTGTCGCCTTCGCAAGTCGAAACGCAGGTCACCTATCCCGTTGAAACCGGGCTTGCCGGTATCGAGGGTCTGGAGATGACCCGCTCAATATCGCGCAACGGGTTCAGCCAGGTGACCGCGATTTTCGAGGAAGGGACCGACATCTATTTTGCGCGTCAGCAGGTCAACGAACGGCTGACGCCCATAAGTGCCTCCCTACCCGAGGGTGCCGAACCGGTGATGGGACCCATCTCGACCGGCTTGGGCGAAGTGCTCATGTATACCATCGAGTACGAGTTTCCTGACGGCAAGGAAGCACCGCTGGGCGGAGCGGTCGGTTGGCAGTCCGACGGGAGCTTTGTGACCGAACGTGGCGACCGGCTCGACAGCGATGTTGCCAAGGCTGCCTATCTGCGAACCATCCAGGACTGGGTGGTTGCCCCCCTCATGCGGTCGGTCGACGGTGTGGCGGGTGTCGACTCGATCGGCGGCTTCGAAAAGCAATACCTTGTCCAACCCGATCCCGCGCGATTGACCGGGTACGGTTTATCGTTCGACGAAGTGATCGATGCGCTGGAAGCGGCCAATCTCGCCGAAGGGGCCAATTTCGTCGAGCGGGCAGGCGAAGCCCTCCTCGCCCGAGTTGATGCGCGCCTCGGCAGTGTCGAGGATATCGAGCAGGCGGTCGTTTCTACACGCGAAGGAGTCCCCATTCGCGTAGGAGACGTCGCCACGGTCAGCATCGGTGGCGACCTGCGAACGGGCGCGGCGTCGCTGAACGGCGATGAAGCGGTCGTGGGCACCGTGCTCATGCGCGCGGGCGAGAACAGCCGCACCGTGTCGGCCCAGGCGGCCGAACGGCTCGAGGAAGTTCGCAGCTCCCTGCCGGAAGGAATTGTCGCGGAGATCGTCTACAACCGGTCTTCGCTGGTCGATGCGACGATCGCGACCGTCGAGAAGAATCTCGTTGAAGGCGCGCTTCTGGTGATCGCGATCCTGTTCTTGCTGCTGGGCAACATCCGGGCAGCGATCATCGCGGCGCTGGTCATTCCCTTTTCCATGCTGATGGCATCGATCGGAATGAACCGGCTCGGCGTGTCGGGCAATCTCATGAGCCTGGGTGCGCTGGACTTCGGCCTGATCGTCGATGGTGCCGTCATCATCGTCGAGAACAGTGTCGCGAGGCTCGCGGCCCGGCAGGAACACGAAGGCCGGCTTCTCACACTGGGCGAAAGGTTGACGGAAACGCGGCTTGCCGCGCAGGAAATGATCAAGCCGACTGTGTACGGGCAGGCGATCATACTTCTCGTCTTCGCACCGCTTCTGACCTTTACCGGGGTCGAAGGCAAAACCTTCTCGCCCATGGCGATCACGGTCATGCTCGCGCTCGCCTCGGCGTTCGTGTTGTCGCTGACCTTCGTCCCGGCAATGATCGCCATCCTGCTCAACAAGAAGCTGACGGAAAAGGAGGTCAAGCCGATCCGGATCGCCAAGGAGCGATACGGACCGCTGGTCCGCAGGGCGATCACCCGCCCTTGGCCGGTCATCGGCATGGGCGTCGGCATCTTCGCCTTTGCGGCCTTCGTGTTCAGCTTCCTCGGGAGCGAGTTCACACCGCAATTGGACGAGCGCGACATCGCCGTGCAATCGCTGCGTATTCCTTCGACATCGCTCGAACGTTCGCTCGCGATGCAAAGGCGGGTCGAGGACCGGCTCGAGCAGTTTGAGCAGGTCGAGCTCGTCTTTTCGCGGACGGGCACGGCGGAAGTGGCCAGTGACCCGATGCCGCCGAACGCTTCCGATGCGTATGTGATCCTCAAACCCCGTGAGGAATGGCCCGATCCCGACCTCGCCAAGGACGAGTTGGTCGCGCAAATGGAGAGCGCCCTCAGCAGTCTCGTCGGCAACCTTTACGAGTTCAGCCAACCGATCGAATTGCGGTTCAACGAATTGATCGCAGGCGTTCGCGGAGATGTTGCCGTCAAGATCTACGGAGACGATCTCAGCGCCATGACCTCGGCGGCGAACGAGGTTGCGGGCGTGCTGCGCGATGTCGACGGCGCCGCGGACGTCAAGGTCCAGCAAGTGTCCGGGTTCCCCACCCTCGATATTGCCTTCGATCGGCCAGCGATTGCCCGTTACGGGCTGAAGGTCGAAGACGTTGCGCAATCGGTGGCGATCGCACTGGGCGGTCGGCCTGCGGGCCTCGTTTTCGAAGGCGATCGCCGCTTCGATGTGGTTGTGCGGTTGTCGGACGCGACCCGCGACGATTTCGACCAGTTGGGTGCTTTGCCGGTGCTGCTCCCGAACGGGGCAACCATACCGCTACGCTCGGTTGCCGAGTTCCGTGTGGTGGATGGTCTCGCGGAGGTTCGCCGGGAACAGGGACGCAGACTGGTGATCGTTTCGTCCAACGTGCGAGAACGCGACCTCGGGTCTTTTGTAGAAGAGGCCCAGGAAAGGGTTGCGGCGCAGGTCGAACTGCCCGCTGCCGCGTTTATCGAGTGGGGCGGTCAATACCAGAACCTCCAAGCCGCTCAGGAAAGACTTCAGATCGTTATTCCTATCGCTTTCGCGGTCATTCTCCTGCTGCTTTACATGGCGGTTGGGGGCTGGGTGCCGGCGCTCGCCGTATTCAGCGCGATCCCGTTGGCCCTGGCAGGCGGAATATTCTCCTTGGCCCTGCGCGGGATGCCATTCTCCGTTTCTGCGGCGGTAGGCTTTATCGCCCTGTCGGGCGTGGCGACCTTGAATGGCCTCGTGATGGTGACTGCGATCCGTCAGCGGCTCGACAGGGGCATGGCGCTCGATGACGCCATCGTCGATGGTGGATTGGCGCGCCTGAGGCCGGTTCTCATGACCGCGCTCGTTGCTTCGCTCGGCTTCGTGCCGATGGCCATTGCGACCGGGACCGGCGCGGAAGTGCAGCGTCCCTTGGCGACAGTCGTCATCGGAGGATTGATCACGGCCACCGCGCTCACCCTCTTCGTCTTGCCCGCAATTTTGAAGCTGGTTTTCGGGACCAGAGAAGATGACCAGACCTGGCGACAGCGCTGGTGGGACCGGCTGCGGCGCAACGTGACAAGCGATGAGCAGCGCGAGCTGAAGGACATCGCATGACCGATCGGGAAAGGAAAAAACGGTGCTGGCACTGAAGGAAGAGAACGGACTGCTCTGGATACGCGCCGGAGGCAGGCTGGGGGATGAAGCCTATGACCGCTTTGTTCCCCAATTCGAACATATCGCAGAGCGCGAGGCCGGTACCGTCCCGATGGTGATCGAGCTCGCGCCTGACTTTTCGGGTTGGGACTTCGGAGGTCTCTGGCGCGATCTCAAGTTCGACATCCGGCATAAGGATTGTTTCAGCCGGATCGCCATGATCGGCGACAGCAAATGGGAAGAGCGGGGCTGGAAATTGTCATCCTCACTCTTCCGCGCCGAAATGAAGTTTTTCCGGCCATCACAGCGTAGTCATGCGGAAAGCTGGGTACAAACCGGGGAGGACGCAGCATGAGTGGCGGACATGAGGTCGATGTCCGGTCGCCTGAAAAGCGCAAGACCCTGTGGGTTGTCCTGTGGCTTAACGTCGCCATCGCGATCGGCTTCTTCGCGGTCGGATATTTTGCCGATTCCAACGCGCTGTTGGCAAACGGCCTCGACAATTCATCGGATGCAATCGTTTATGCGCTCAGCCTGCTTGCGCTAACCCGCTCGCGGACCTGGAAACGCGGGGCCGCGCGTTTCTCCGGCATCATGCTGCTGGTCTTCTCCGCTGGGGTCATTTTCGATGCTTACCGACGGTTCGTGGAAGGTTCCGATCCGGGCGGCATGCTGATGATGGCGATGGCGTTCGTCGCGGGACTGGTGAATCTCTATTGCCTGCGCCTGTTGCAGAAGGTGGAGAACAAGGACGTCAATATGCGGGCGGCGACAACCTTCAGCTTCAACGACTTCATCTCCAATGGCGGGATCATCATCGCCGGCATCGTTGTGCTGATTACCGGTGCCAACTGGCCCGACCTAGTGGTCGGAATAGCGGTCGCCTGCATAGCGCTTTACGGCGGAGTGCAGATCCTGCGCGATACGCATATGGATGTGCACGACGAGGCGGGAACCGTCCACGGCGAGAAGAGGAATTGACGCTAATCGATACCTTGTTTGCCGCGCAGGACCTTTCGCGGGTCCTTGTCCTGGCGATGCTATCAGGCATCGGGGTCATGATTGGCGGCAAATTGGCAAAAGGCAGTTGGAGCTTCCTGCATCCGCTCCTGCCGGGCGGCGTTTCGGGTGCTTTTGCCGCCCTTGCCGTCTTGCTAACTCTTCCGCTGGGACAATCTCCTCTCACCCGCTGGACACTCACTGGTTTGATGCTGGCGGGCGGCCTGCTGCTTCTGATTTTCAACGAGCTTGGTCGATACGCAAAACTCAGACCGGATGATGACGGACCTGAGCGATGCTCCGATAGGCCAACCCTGGTACGTCGCATCTCGGTGTCGATGGCGTCCGATATCCTGCCTTACAGCGTTATCTTGGGTGCTGCCGCTGCTGCATCCGCGACGACAGCAATGGCGGTGTCTGCAGCGCTTGTTTTTGCGAACCTGGAAATAGGACGCCAGGCGATCGATGAATACCGATCCGCCCAAGTGAGCAGGATGGACCAGCTTGCGCTACTTGTCCTCTTTTCCCTGTTTTTCATCGGTATCGCTCTCTTGACCTTTTGGGCGCTGCACGGATTCACCGACAACGGGCGAGGTTGGCTAGCGGCTATTATCCCGGGCTTTCTTATAGTTGCATCGGCGCGCGCGCTGCTTCGCATGGGAACCGGATCGGTCGCCGCCAATCATATTACGCTCCTGGCATTCGTCGGAGGGTTCGCGCTGCTCGGCCTCGCGATCTCGGCGCTTGGAGAACTGTCGCGCGAACTCGATGTCTCGAACAGCACGTTCCAGCATTCCCCCGCGCAGTCCGTTACGACGACCAAGAGAACAGAAAAAGGAGGCAGGTAGTGGCACAATCGGGCGGTCATGCCGGGCACAGTCACGGCGAAGAAAGCATGAGCGACGGCCGCCTTGTATTGGCCGTCGCCCTCAACGTCCTGCTCACTGTCGCCCAGATCATCGGGGGGATATTGTCGGGTTCGCTCGCACTGATCGCCGATGCGCTGCACAATTTCAGCGACGCGGCATCGCTTGGACTGGCTCTGTTTGCGAGGCGGATCGGGCGCCGGCCAGCCGACAAGCTTATGACCTTCGGCTATGCTCGTGCGGAAGTCGTGGCGGCGCTCATCAATCTGACGACTTTGCTTATCATCGGTTTCTATCTGCTCGTCGAGGCGATCAACCGTTTCGCAGACCCTCAACCCGTTGAGGGGTGGACCGTAATCTGGGTCGCCGGGATAGCGCTGGTGATCGACGTGGTTACGGCGGTGATGGTTTACGCCAGCTCGAAGAACTCCCTCAACATGAAAGCCGCCTTTCTGCACAATGTGTCCGATGCGCTGGCTTCGGTCGGTGTGATCGTGGCTGGCGTACTCATTCTGCGATACGAACTTTATATTGCCGATCTGATCATCACTGTGGTCATTGCTGCCTATGTGATCTGGCAGGGCGTCACTTTGTTGCCTCGCACGGTGCGGCTCTTGATGGGCGCGGTGCCGGACGAAAGCGAGTTCGATCGCATTGTGAGCGACCTGCGTGACACTGAAGGCGTGGCCGACGTCCATCACGTCCATGTCTGGAGCATCAGCGAGCATTCTCGCGCGCTCGAAGCGCATATCGTTCCTGCCGAATCTTCGTTGCAGGCTTTCGAGGATGTGAAGGCGCGGGCTCGCGGTATGCTCGAGACGCAGCACGCCATCGCCCATGCAACGTTCGAAGCCTGTCTCGCTGCGGACTGTGATCCCGACATGATCCCGGACCATCAGGTCGAGAAGAACCATCATCACGACCATGACCACGACCATTGTTAAGCACGGCGATCGGGTCGGTCGCTGTGGGCAGGCAGCTTGGCAGCGCACGACATGAACCGCCCTGCAACTCGTAAAATGAGGACCAACGAATGAAAGCATCCGATCTCATGGTCGCCGCACTCGAAGCCGAGGGCGTCGAATATGTTTTCGCCGTTCCAGGCGAAGAAAACCTGGATCTTCTGGAATCGCTGCGAACTTCCACCATCACGCTGGTTCTGGCCCGTCACGAACAGGGCGCTGGCTTCATGGCGGCAACTTATGGCCGCCTGACCGGCAAGGCAGGTGTGTGCCTGGCAACACTCGGGCCAGGTGCCACGAACCTGACCACACCGGCGGCCTATGCCGCGCTCGGAGCCTTCCCGCTCGTGATCATTACCGGGCAGAAACCGATCAAGACCTCGAAACAGGCCCAGTTCCAGATTGTCGACGTCGTTTCCCTGTTCACCCCGCTGTGCAAGGCATCGACCCAGATTGTGAACGGCAACCGCATCCCGTCGCTCGTTCGCGAGGGATTTCGCCTGGCGCAGGAAGAAAGGCCGGGCGCTGTGCTGCTCGAGCTGCCCGAAGACATTGCTGAAGAGCAAACGGTCGAACCTGTCATACCGCCGCATGACAGGCGCTATGCCGTAGCGGGTGACGCCGCTCTAGATGAGGCAGCGAGACGTATCCTCGCTGCACAGAGACCTCTGCTACTGATCGGAGCCGGAGCGAACCGCCGCCGCGCTTCGAAGGCGTTGCGCAAATTCGTATCCGATACGGGCTTTCCCTTCTTTGACACCCAGATGGGCAAAGGCGTGGTCGATGAAGATAGCGAGCTCTATCTGGGCACCGCAGCACTATCGTCGGGAGATTATGTTCACTGCGCGATCGAAAAGGCCGATCTGATCGTCAATATCGGTCACGACGTGGTGGAGAAGCCGCCCTTCTTCATGGAGCCGGACGGTCAGACCGTCATCCATATCAATTACAAGGCGGCTGAAGTCGATCAGGTCTACTTCCCGCAGCTCGAAGTCATCGGCGACATCGCCGGATCGGTCGAGCGGCTGGGAAGCCGCCTCGATGGCAAGCTGCAGTGCGACCGCAGCTATTATACCGCCCTGCATCACGAGATTGCTTCGCACATCTCCGAGACCAGCGACGACGAACGTTTTCCGATGGTCCCCCAGCGCGTGGTTGCCGACGTACGCAGCGTAATGGCGCGCGATGATATCGTTGCGCTCGACAACGGCATCTACAAGATCTGGTTCGCCAGAAACTACATCGCCCACGAGCCTGGCACCATCCTGCTCGACAATGCATTGGCGACGATGGGCGCGGGCCTTCCATCGGCCATGATGGCGGCGATGCTGGCGCCGGGGCGCAGAGTGCTCGCGGTATGCGGCGATGGCGGGTTCATGATGAACTCGCAGGAACTGGAAACGGCCGTCAGGCTTGGACTGAACCTTGTCGTTCTCGTTCTGAATGATGCAGCATACGGGATGATCCGCTGGAAGCAGGACCAGCTTGGCTTTCCGGACTACGGCCTGACCTTTTCCAATCCCGACTTTGTCACCTACGCACAAAGCTATGGAGCGACCGGCCACCGTGTCGAGCGAAGCGCGGATCTGGTTTCGGTCCTGAACGCCGCATTCGAGGCTGGCGGCGTGCACCTTGTCGACCTGCCCGTCGATTATTCCGAAAACAAGAAGGTGCTGATCGACGAACTCGGCGCAAAGGTGTGCGAGCTATGAAAACGATCGTTCACAATCCCTTCGACCGCTCGCCGATTGCAGAAGTAGCGCTTGTCGACTGGGCTCAAATCGATGAATGGCTGAATGAAGCGCAGTTGCTCCACCGCGACCGCCATGGCTGGCTTGCCGTGCACGAGCGTATCGCCATCCTCCGGCGGGCTGCGGATATCATGCGCGAACGAGCCGAGGATCTGGCTCTCCAGATCGTCAGGGAGGGCGGCAAACCTCTGGTCGATGCGCGCGTGGAAGCCAGTCGCGCAATCAACAGCGTCGACTTGTGCGTTCAGGCGCTCAGCGATGGCGGCGGTCACAAGATCCCCATGGACCTGACAGAAGCGGGTGCGGGAAGGACGGCATATACATTCCGCGAACCGATCGGTCCTGTCGTGGCGATCTCGGCATTCAATCACCCGCTCAACCTGATCGTCCATCAGGTTGGACCGGCGATAGCAGCCGGGTGCCCCGTTCTCATCAAGCCTGCGCTGGAGACGCCTCTGTCATGCCAGAGCTTCGTGGGTATCCTCCATGAAGCCGGCTTGCCCGAGGCCTGGTGCCGGTTCGCGCCTTGCGGCAACGATATTGCCGAAAGGATGGTAACCGATCCGCGCACGGCGTTCTTCTCATTCATCGGTTCTGCGAAAATCGGCTGGATGCTTCGCTCGAAGCTGGCGCCGGGAACCCGCATTGCTCTCGAGCACGGCGGTGCGGCGCCGGTAATCGTGGACAGCGGCGTGGAGCGCGCAGCAGTGATCGCGTCGTTGCTAAAAGGCGGGTTCTATCATTCGGGTCAGGTCTGCGTTTCCGTGCAGCGCGTATTCGTCCCTGCTGCAGAATTGAAAGACTTCGCCAATGACCTAGGGCGAGCTGCCGAAAAGCTGGTCGTGGGCGATCCCGCCGATGCTAAAACCCAATGCGGCCCCTTGATCCGGACGGAGGAAGTCGACCGCGTCGAACGCTGGGTCGATGAAGCCATCGCAGCAGGAGGCACCCTGGTGTGCGGGGGAAGCCGTCTGAGTGACACTCTTTTCTCCCCGACCGTCATTGTCGATCCTCCGGATAGTGCCAAGGTATCCCAGGAAGAAATCTTCGGCCCCGTGATCTGCGTGTATGGCTATGACGATATCGACCTGGCTATCGAGCAGGCCAATGCCCTGCCTTACGCCTTTCAGGCCGCTGTATTCAGCGATCGGCTGTCAATCGCCAATCATTGCATACAGTCTCTGGCGGGATCGGCTGTGATGGTGAACGACCATACGGCATTCCGCGTCGACTGGATGCCTTTTGCAGGGCTGCGCCGTTCCGGGCTTGGCGTCGGCGGGATCCCCTACACTATGGCGGATATGAGCATTGAAAAAATGGCCGTCTGGAACTGGCCGACAGCAGCATCATAGCCCGTTCGACAGACCCGGGATGGCGACACGGGCAGCTTCGCACTCGTCGGCCTTTCCCGAAGTTAAGTCTCTTATGGGCGGCCGACAAAAGCCGTGCGTTGGCGAGCCTGACCGAACTGGCGCACAAGGCGCGAACATCAAGGCTCGGCGGTACCCGCAAGTGCATCGATGATGCGACAATCGCCTACCGTGTCTTGCTCGCAGGCAGCGATCATGCGCCCAAGCTCCGTCCGCAACGCCTCCAGGCTGGCGATCTTGCGCTCGACTTCGCCGAGATGGCTTCTGGCCAGAGCGTCAATGCCCGCGCAGGACCGGTCGGCATCATCGGAGAGATCGAGCAATTCCCTGATGCGTGCCATCGAGAAGCCGAGATCACGCGCGCGCCGTATGAAGTTAAGGCGCGCTTCCTCTGCAGGTCCATAGTCGCGATAATTGGCCTTCGTGCGCGGAGGGGCAGCGAGGATACCTTCGCGCTCGTAGAAGCGGATTGTTTCGGATTTGACGCCGGTTATCCGGGCAAGTTGACCAATTCTCATGACAAAGGCTCCTGCGGCTTGACCTTGTAGTTACTACAAGGTGCATAGGGCGGATCGACGCAAGGAGTCGAGTAAATGGGAAAGACCTGCTGCGGTCCCGATGAGGGCGGTGCAAACAACAACGATCCGACATGGCGGCGCATTCTGTGGATCGCGCTGGGCCTTAATGCAATCATGTTCGGTGTGGAGATCGTGGCAGGCATTGCTGCGGATTCGCGCGCCTTGCAGGCCGACGCGCTCGACTTTCTCGGTGATGCGGCAAACTATGCTATCAGTCTCGGCGTAGCGGGCATGGCGCTCGTCTGGCGCGCGCGTGCGGCTCTCGTAAAGGCGGCGACCATGCTGGCTTTCGGCCTGTGGGTGCTCGGCTCGGCCATCTGGGGTTTTTTTGTCGGGGCGTCGCCCGACCCGGGAACGATGGGCGCCATCGGTTCTCTTGCTTTGGCGGTAAATCTCGCCGTCGCCGCGATGCTGTTCCGGTATCGCTCGGGCGATGCGAACATGCGCTCGGTGTGGATCTGTTCGCGCAACGACGCGATCGGTAATATCGCCGTGCTGGCGGCAGCGATTGGCGTTTTCGGCACCGGCCGTGCGTGGCCCGATCTGGTTGTGGCGAGCATCATGGCAGGACTGGCGGTGTGGGGAAGTGCCGAAGTCTTCAAACAGGCACGTGGCGAACTGCGCTCTACCTAAACTCCAGAATATGCCCGCGATTGCGGATTGAGGGAAATACGTTTCCGTCTAGACTCTGCTATTGCGAATTAATTGCAACAGATATAGAGACCCCTCATGCATCGCATCGTCTCCGCCACCGTCCATCCGGCACTGCGGCTCATTCTGCTGGCGCTTGCGCTGTGTCTGTCCGTCACCGCGAACGCGGAAGAACCCGATGTGCGAACCACCTGGCGTCTGCTCGATTATATCGCGGTCGACTACGCCTCCGCGGTTTCCGAGGGACGTGTTGCCGACGAATTCGAATATCGCGAAATGGTGGAGTTTTCCGATGTCGTGGCGCGGCAGGTCGCTGCATTTCCGGACACTAAAGACAATCAAGCACTCATCCGCCGATCGGACCAGCTGCGAGCTCTGATCGCCAATAAGGAACCCGCCGAGCGAGTTGGGCGCTTAGCGCGCGCGCTGGCAGCCTCGTTGCTGACAGCCTACCCGGTTCCGCTTGCCCCTTCGCAAGCGCCCGACCTTGACCGCGCCCGCACTCTCTTCGCGCAGAACTGCGCCTCGTGTCACGGCGCCGCCGGAAGTGCGCCACCGGCCGCAATGCAGGCACTTGATCCCCCGCCGATCGACTTTACCGATATCGACCGGGCGCGGCAGCGCAGTGCGTTCGGGCTTTACCAGGTCATCACGCAAGGGCTGGAAGGAACGTCCATGGCCAGCTTCGCATCGCTGTCCGACGAGGATCGCTGGGCGCTTGCATTCCATGCCGGCAGCATTGCTTTTGAAGATGTGGCCAAGGGCGAGCGTATTTGGCGGGAAGATGATGGCATACGCCAGCTTGTCCCCGATCTCGAGACGCTCGCCGCGCTCACACCGGAAAGTCTGGCCGAGCAGATCGGCGAGGACCGTGCGCTCGCCGTCATGGCCTATCTTCGCGCCAATCCCGATGCGGTGGGACAGGCAAATGACGCAGGTTCGCTCGCCTTCGTTCGCGATACGCTCGATCGCAGCCTGTCAGCTTATCGGGCTGGCAACCGAGAGGAAGCGCGGCAGCTTGCCCTGTCTGCCTATCTCGACGGGTTTGAACCCCTGGAGGCCCTCCTGGCAACGCGCGATGGCGGTTTGATGCGGGAGGTAGAACAGGCGCTCGGGCAATTCCGGGCCGGAATAGAGTCCGGTGCGAATCCATCCGAACTACAGCAACTAAGGGCTCGCATCGATAGTCTGCTGGCAAGAGCCGAGGAAGCGTTGGCTCCTGAGGCGGCCAGCGAAATCTCGACCTTTCTCGGGGCGTTCACCATCCTGCTGCGCGAGGGGATCGAAGCACTTCTGGTTGTGATCGCCATGATCGCCTTTGTGAAAAAGTCGCAGCGCTCCGAGGTATTGCCCTATATCCATGGTGGGTGGATCGCTGCTCTTTTCGCAGGTGTCGCCACCTGGGTCGTAGCAACCTACTTCGTAAGCATCAGCGGTGCGAGCCGCGAGATGACCGAAGGGATCGGCGCGCTGCTTGCAGCTGTCATTCTCCTCTCGGTCGGGATTTGGATGCACGGCAAATCCCAGGCCGAGGAGTGGCGGCGCTATATCCAGGAAAAAATGGGCAAGGCGCTTTCGCGCGGATCGGCATGGTTTCTCTTCGGGCTCGCCTTTGTCGTGGTCTACCGCGAAGCTTTCGAGACTATCCTGTTCTACGCTGCCCTGTGGAACCCGCAGAGCAGCGGCATCATACTGTTAGGTGCCTTGTCGGCAGTAGCGCTGCTGGCGCTCATTGCTTGGGCCATGCTGCGCTACAGCCGCAAACTGCCGATCACCCAGTTCTTCCGCTACAGTGCTATCCTGATTGCGATCCTTGCGGTCATTCTCGCGGGCAAGGGCGTGGGCGCTTTCCAGGAGGCCGGAGTTCTTTCCGCCACTTTCATCGCCGGCTTGCCGCGCCTCGCCGAACTCGGCTTCTTCCCGACTGTCGAGACGATCGGCGCGCAATTGCTCACGCTGCTGGCCCTGATTGCCGGATTTCGGGTAAGTCGATCACCATCGGGACCGCAGCCGGCAGCTGTCGAGGGATAGGAGATCCCGGTTTGCGATCAGCGGGGTCCGGTGCCGAGACGGCGCGCGAGCCACAAGGTGGCGGTGGGAACCGCGACCCACATCACGATCGGTACCAGGCCGATTTTGGTCCCGGGCACAAGCGGCATGATTGCACTATAGGACCACCCCCAGTCGGCACCGACAGCCAGCACTTCGACCATGGCAGTAATGGCCAGGCCGATTCCCAGGAACACGACCAAACGCGAGATCGGCCAGTCTACGAGCCACGGCGTTTTACCACTGCCGACAGAGGCGCCGAGATAAGCGGCCACCATGATCCCGGCATCGCCGAACGAGGCCAGGCCGCAGCGACGTGCTGCCTCGGCAGGCGACAGATCTCCCGACTGGTAGAAAGGAAGCTGAAGCATCTCCCAGGCGAATGCGATAAGAATTCCGAATATCGCGATCCAGAGCGCTGGATGCGCACCGCGCCATTCGCGCGATTTCTCAGAGATTTGGTTTTGATCCTGCATCGTCTAATCCGTCACTCTTGCCATCTCCCTCCCGTGCCCATCGCTCAGGTATCGAATTTGGGAAGAGCGAGGCCGCGCAGGCGCAGGGCGTTGCCGATCACCGATACCGAGGACAGGCTCATCGCCGCGGCCGCGATCATCGGGTTCAAAAGCAACCCGGTCCACGGATAGAGAACACCTGCGGCGACCGGAATGCCGAGCGCGTTATAGGCGAAGGCAAAGAACAGGTTCTGCCTGATGTTGCGCATAGTGGCCCGAGACAGGACGAGCGCCTGAACAACGCCGACGAGGTCGCCGCGCACCAATGTCACGCCCGCGCTTTCGATCGCGACATCGGTACCCGTTCCCATCGCGATGCCGACATGCGAAGCGGCAAGCGCGGGTGCGTCGTTTATGCCGTCGCCGGCCATAGCGACCCGGCGACCCTCGCTCTTCAACTGCTCGATCTTGCGATGTTTGTCCTCGGGCGAGACATTCGCTTCGACTTCGTCGATACCGACCTGGCTTGCTACCGCACGCGCGGTGGCTTCGCTGTCGCCGGTAAGCATCACGATCTTGATGCCGCGCTCATGCAGCGCGGTAATAGCGGTGCGGCTGGTTTCCTTGATCGGATCGGCGACAGCGATAAGGCCTGCCGGTGCCCCGTCCACGGCCACGAACATCACCGTCTGTCCGAGGCTTCGACCCTCATTGGCCGAGGACCGCCAGCTTTCTTCGAGCGCCCCTATGCGCTCCATCATCTTTTCATTCCCGATCGCGACCCGGCGCTTGTCGACATTTGCCTGGATGCCTTCGCCGGTCACGGACTCGATATCGGAAGCGTCGAGAATGGCAGCGCCCCTGCTTTGAGCCCCTTCGACGATCGCGTGGGCGAGCGGATGCTCGCTTCCTCTCTCAACAGCAGCGACAAGGCTCAGCAACTCCTGCTCGTCGAAATCTGACTGCGGTTTTACGTCGACAAGATCGGGCTTGCCCCGGGTCAGTGTGCCGGTCTTGTCGACAACCAGCGTATCGATCTTTTCCAGCGTTTCGAGCGCTTCGGCGTTCTTGATCAGGATCCCGTGCTGCGCGCCCTTGCCGGTACCGGTCATGATCGACATCGGCGTCGCCAGTCCGAGCGCGCAGGGACACGCGATGATCAGAACGGCGACCGCGTTGACGAGCGCGTAGGCAAGGGCCGGTGCCGGTCCCCAGATGGCCCAGACGACAAAACTCACGATAGCGACAAGGACGACGATGGGTACGAACCATCCGGTGACCTGGTCGGCGAGCCGCTGGATCGGTGCCCGGCTGCGCTGCGCCTCCGCCACCATCTGCACGATCTTCGAGAGCATGGTGTCCGCGCCGACCTGCGTCGCGCGCATGGTGAAGCTGCCGGTCTGGTTGACAGTGCCCCCGATCACGGGATCGCCAGCGCTTTTCTTGACGGGAATGGGTTCGCCACTGATCATGGATTCGTCGATGGCACTGCTTCCATCCTCGAGCGTGCCATCGACGGGGACCTTGTCGCCCGGACGCACGCGCAGCAGGTCCCCCGACGTCAATTCATCGAGCGGTACTTCGCGCTCGTCCCCGCGACCGAAGATCTTCATCGCGGTCGGGGGTGCGAGTTCGAGAAGCGCTCGCAAGGCGCTCGATGTCGATCCGCGCGCCTTGAGCTCGAGCACCTGCCCGAGCAGCACGAGGGTCGTGATAACCGCTGCGGCCTCGTAATAGACGCCGACCCGGCCCGCATGATCGCGGAATGCCTCGGGAAAGATGTCCGGGGCGAGGGTTGCCACAAGGCTGAACAGATAGGCGATGGCGACGCCGAAGCCGATCAGGGTGAACATGTTGAGGTTCATGGTCCGGACCGATTGCAGCGCCCGGGTGAAGAAGGGCCAGCCGCCCCAAAGCACCACCGGAGTGGCCAGCAGGAGCTGCAGCCACTGCGCGAAAGCGGGTTCGATGACCTGATCGAACGGTCGCGACGGGATCATGTCGCCCATCGCATAGGCGAAGAGCGGCAGGGTGAAGAGCGCGCTCCACCAGAACCTTCGCCGCATGTCGACGAGTTCGGGATCGGGGCCCTCGTTCAAGGTGACCGTTTCGGGTTCGAGGGCCATCCCGCATATCGGGCAGGAGCCCGGCCCCGGCTGCCGGATCTCCGGATGCATCGGACAGGTGTATATCGTACCTTCCGGGACATCCTCGACAGCATCGAGGTGCGCCTTCGAAAGATACATCTCCGGATCCGCGCGGAACTTGTCGAGGCAGCGCGAGGAGCAGAAGTAATGGTCGCCACCCTCGTGTCGATCGACGAAGCGGGCGCCGTCCATCTTCACGCTCATTCCGCAAACGGGGTCGGTCGCCATACCCTCGATTGCATTGTGCCCATCGCTCATCTGTCGTTCTCCCCTAATTGGCCGTGACCACGAACTGCCCCATCATGCCTGCGTCCTCGTGCTCGAGGATATGACAGTGATACATGTAGGGATTGTCGGGATCGGTATTCTCTTCGAACCGCAACAGCAGCCTGACCTGTTCACGCGGGTTGACGATAACGGTGTCCTTGAAGCCCGCCTCTTCCGCCCGCGGAGGCCGACCGTCCCGGTCGAGCAAGCGGAACTGCACGTTATGAATATGAAAGGGATGCGCCATCATCGAAGCGTTAGCGATTTCCCATATTTCCCACTGACCCACCGGTACGCGCTGATTGATGACATCCATGTCCATGGTCTCGCCGTTGATCGCCATGCCCCGACCCATCATGCCCATATCGAGTACGAAACGGCGGCTGCGAACGGCGAGCGAGGGGTCTGGCGCGGCTAGCGCGGCCAGGGTGGGCGGGAGCATCACTGGAGTCGATGATCCGGAGGGACGCATATCGAGGATCGAAAAGGTGCGGCCCTGCCTCTCGCGACCGGTCCGGTTTCCCATCATTCCGCCGTCCATCATACCCCCGCCTTCTCCGGCCATCATGCCCATGGCGTTATCAGGACTGCTGGCATTCAGGCGCAGCGGGCGCCCTTCGGAAAGGTCGACGATCACTTGTGCGCGTTCGCCTGGGGCAAGGGTAAGACTGCGAATCTCGCGGGGTGCGGCAAGCAGGCCGCCATCGCTTGCGATGAGTTGCATCGGACGATCACCTTCGAGCGAGAAGGTGTAGAACCGCGCATTCGATCCATTGAGAAGCCGCAGGCGCAGCGGACCGGCGGCGGCGTCGAAAACGGCATTGGCCGTTCCGTTCACATAGATGCGCTCACCTATCACCCCCATCATCCGCGAGTGCATGTTGAGCGGGTAAACGAGGCGGCCTGAGCTGTCGATCACGCGATCCTGCACGACGAGCGGGATATCATCTACACCGTACCGGCTCGGCAGATCGAGGCGATCCTCTTCCTCGTCGCGCACGTAGATCGGGGCAGCAAGTCCGGCATAGACCTGTGGTCCGGCCCGGCGATGCGTATGAGAATGATACCAGTATAGCGAAGCGCGCTGGCGTATTTCGAAGGACGGGCTCCAGCGCTCACCGGGCCGTATGAGCTGGTGCGGCCCGCCATCCGCTGTGGCGGGAAGTTCGAAACCATGCCAGTGGACGGTCGCATCTTCGGCAAGCTTGTTGTCGATGTGAAAGCGAACCTGTTCGCCGCGGCGCATTTCGAGGGTCGGGCCGAGATAGGATGCGTCGATACCGATCGTCGGTGACGCCGTGCCGGGCACGAATTCTTTCTCGCCCGGTGTCAGGGACAGGCCAAAGACACGCTCGCCCCGTTCGATCGTTCCTGCCTGTAGCCGAGGTATGGCAAGAGGATTGCTTTCGCCTCCCTGATCGAGCGACATCCTGCTTTGCGTACCGCAACCCAGCAGCGGCAGCGCGGCGAAACCCGTCGCCGCGAGGCCGGCGCTCTTGATGAAGTCGCGGCGATCCTTAAAGTCGGGCCTGTCGATACCTGGCATATTCACCTGTTTTTGCGTGGGAGGCACCGGCGCAACCGAGCGCCTCCCACCCACCGTCCTATCGCGGCGTTACCGAGGTAACGACGCTGCCTTCGGTTCCAGTACGAAATTCAAAGGCTATTCCCTCACCGACACTGACCTGTTCGAGGATTTGCGCGTCGGCTTCGAAGGTCATGGTCATCGCGGGCCATCCGATACTTTCGACCGGACCATGCTCGATGGTCACCGTGCCCGCCTCGGAATCGATGGCTGTAACCGTTCCCTCCGCGCTGGCGCTCTGCTCGCCGCCGGTCTCCTCCGCCATCGGCATTTCGCCTGACATGGGCATACTGTCCGAGTTCGCCATGTCGTCTGACATCATGGTCCCGGTGCTGTCGTCTGCAGCGTCGCAGGCTGCAAGCGCCAGCGGTGCCGCGAGCAGGATCATGTAGGTTGGGGTACGCATTCTTCTTCTCCTTGAGGGTTCGCCGGTTTTTCCGGACGGGGACGCCGCAACAACAGATAAGCGGCGGGAAGCAGGAACATGGACAGGAGCGGGGCGGTGATCATGCCGCCGACCATCGGCGCGGCGATGCGGCTCATGACTTCCGAGCCCGCGCCGGTGCCGATCAGGATCGGAAAGAGACCCGCAAGGATGACTGCGACGGTCATCGCCTTGGGCCGCACGCGCAGGAGCGCGCCTTCCCGGATGGCCTCGTCCACTTCTTCGGCGCCCAGGTCAGCTTGCCGTCGCTCCAGTGCGGCTTTCAGGTAAATCAGCATCACCACGCCGAATTCGGCGGAGACACCGGCAAGCGCGATGAAGCCGACCGCAGTCGCCACCGACTGGTTGTAGCCCATCAGATAGAGCAACCAGTATCCGCCCGTCAGCGCGAAGGGCAGCGTGCCCATGATCAGCAAGGCTTCGTCCCAGCGCCGGAAAATGAGATAGAGCAGCAGGAAGATGATCGCGAGCGTCGCGGGAACCACGATCTTCAGTCGCTCATAGGCGCGCGTCAGATATTCGAACTGGCCCGCATAGGACAGGCTGACGCCGGGAGGCAGATCGACGCCCGTGGCGACGGCCTCCTGCAGATCGGCGACCACCGAGGTAAGATCGCGGCCACGGACATCGACATAGATGTAGCTGGTCAGACGACCCTGCTCGCTCTTGAGCATCGGCGGACCGTCGCTGACGGCGATACGGGCGACAGTGCCGAGCGTAATCTGTTGGCCGGACGGCGTCAGAACCGGCAGGGCCCTGAGTTCATCGACGCTGTCCCTGATTTCGCGGGGATAGCGCACATTGATCGGATAGCGCGCCAGCCCCTCGACGGTCCGTGCGACATTGGCGCCGCCTATTGCACCAGAGACGATCTGCTGGATGTCGGCAATGTTGAGTCCGTATCGCGCGGCCGCCATCCGGTCGATATCGACATCGACATAGCGACCGCCCGACAGCCGCTCGGCCAGCGCGGAACTCACGCCAGGCACGGTCTTGGCGATACGCTCCACATCGAGTGCAACGCGTTCCAGTTGATCGAGATCGTCGCCTGACACCTTGACCCCGATCGGGCTCTTGATTCCGGTCGCGAGCATGTCGATCCGGTTGCGGATCGGCGGCACCCAGACATTGGCGAGGCCCGGCACCTGGACGACCCGGTCGAGTTCCTCGACCAGCAGATCGGGCGTCATTCCCTCGCGCCATTCTTCGCGGGGCTTGAAGCGGATCGTCGTTTCGAACATCGTCAGGGGAGCCGGATCCGTCGCCGTATCGGCGCGCCCCGCTTTACCGAACACCGTTTCCACTTCCGGGACCGACTTGATCAGGCGATCGGTGCGCTGCAGCAGCGCCGACGCCTCGCCGGGGGAAAGGCCGGGCAATGCACTCGGCATATAAAGCAAATCGCCTTCATCGAGCGGCGGGAGGAACTCGCCGCCAAGCCGGGTGAAGGGGATCGCGGTGGTCAGAAAGATCAGCGCCGCGATCGCCAGCGTTGCCTTGGGGCGCCGCATGACCCAGTCGAGCCCCGGACGATAGATTTTCGTCAGCCAGCGGTTTAGAAAATTGGAATCTTCCGAAGGGATCTTCCCACGGATCAGCCAACCCATCATCACCGGCACCAGCGTTACCGAGAGAATGGCCGCGGCCGCCATGGCATAGGTCTTGGTAAAAGCGAGCGGCGCGAACAACCGACCTTCCTGCGCCTGCAGGGTGAAGACCGGCAGGAATGACAGCGTAATGATCAGCAGGCTGAAGAACAGCGCTGGTCCCACTTCCTTCGATGCATCGGCGATGATCCTCCACCGTTCCTTTACCGCGAGCACGGTATCCGGGTTTTCGTGCTCCCATCGTTCGAGATGCTTGTGGGCGTTCTCGATCATCACCACCGCGGCATCGACCATCGCCCCGATCGCGATGGCGATGCCACCCAGCGACATGATATTGGCGTTCACTCCCTGAAAGCGCATCACGATGAAAGCGGCCAGCACACCTAGCGGCAAGGTGATGATGGCGACCAGGGCGGAGCGCGCGTGCCAGAGGAACAGCCCGCAAACGAGCGCAACCACGATGAATTCCTCGATCAGCTTGTGGGTCAGATTCTCCACTGAGGCGTCGATAAGCTGTGAACGGTCGTAGGTCGTGACGATCTCGACGCCTTCGGGCAGGCTCGCCTGCAACTCGTCGAGTTTTTGCTCCACGGCCTGGATCGCGCTTCGCGCATCCGCTCCCTGGCGCAGAACGATGATGCCGCCGGCAACCTCACCTTCACCATTGAGCTCGGCGATGCCACGCCGCAGTTCAGGGCCGACCTGGATCGTCGCTACGTCGCCAAGCGTGACCGGAACGCCGCCGCTCGCGGTACGTAAAGGGATTTGCCGAAAATCATTGAGGTCGCCGAGATAGCCCGAGGCGCGAACCATATATTCGGCTTCGCCCATCTCGACGATCGAGCCGCCCGCTTCCTGGTTGGCAGACTGGATGGCGCTCACGATCTCGGCGTGGGTCACGCCGAGCGAGGCCATCCGGTAAGGTTCGAGCACCACCTGGTACTGCTTGACCATACCGCCGACGCTCGCGACTTCGGCAATGCCGGGGATCGTCTTGAGCTCGTAGCGCAGGAACCAGTCCTGCAGGCTGCGTAGCCCGGCAAGGTCATGACCGCCGGTGCGATCGACCAGCGCGTACTCGTAAATCCAGCCGACCCCCGTGGCATCTGGACCCAGCGTGCTCGTCACACCATCGGGCAGGCGGTTCTGCACCTGGTTGAGATACTCGAGCACGCGCGAGCGCGCCCAGTAGAGGTCGGTTCCGTCCTCGAAGATGATATAGACATAGCTGTCGCCAAACATCGAGTAACCGCGGACGGTTTTCGCCCCCGGCACCGAGAGCATGGTCGTTGCCAGCGGATAGGTAACCTGGTCCTCGACGATCCGGGGGGCTTGCCCCGGATAGTTGGACCGGACCACAACTTGGACGTCGGAAAGATCGGGCAGCGCGTCGACCGGCGTCGTGCGCACTGCCCAGAAACCGCCTAGCGTTACCGCGATGGCCGCCAGAACGATGAACAAGCGGTTGGCGATCGAGGCATCGATTATCCGAGCAATCATTGTCCGGCCCTCCCGATGGTCTCGATCCGGGGGCCCTCATCCTCCTGGATGAAGGTGAAACGGACTCTGTCTCCCTTCTCGAGCCCGCGCATCTGCGCCGCGCTCTTCGTGCGGAAGGTCATCGTCATGGCTGGCCAGTCGAGCCGCGGGACGGGCCCGTGGCGCAGCGTTACCGAGCCATCGGCGATTTTCTCGATTGTTCCAATCGCACTGAAAGTCGTTGCTTCGTCTTCATCTGCCTGCTCGCGGCTGACCTGTTCAATCGGGCGGACATCGAGCCCGGCCAGGCTTGCCTCGGAATCGAGCAGGAACTGACCCGATGTCACGACCTGTTCGCCGGCGGAAAGTCCGGCCAGCACTTCGGTCCTTCCACCCGCTTCGCGGCCGATCAGAACCTCGGCGGGCATGAAACTGCCCTCGTCCTGCCTCACCATTACGATGGTTCGACGTCCGGTCCTGATAACCGCTTCGGACGGTACCAGCAGCGTGCGGCGTGTGTCCGGGGTCAGCGAAACCTGCGCGAACATGCCCGGTTTGAGGCGTCCGGATGCGTTGGGCAGCTGCGCACGAACGGTGATCGTCCGGCTCGCATCCTGTGCACTCGGCAGGATGGCGATAATGCGCCCCGCGAACCGTTCGTCGGGAAACGCGGTCAGGTTCGCGCTGACAGGCTGGCCAACCCGTACATTCGCAGCCTGCGTTTCAGGCACCGCGGCTTCCAGCCAGATCGGCGAGAAACCGGTGATCTCAGCGAGCGTCTGTCCGGCCATGACCGTCATTCCCGGACGCACGCCGAGCGATGTGATCGCCCCGCCGATCGGCGCGGTAACAGTGATCGTCGAATGCGGTCGTCCGCTGCGTCCCACCGACGAGATCAGGCCTGGAGACATGCCCAGAAGGCGCATGCGCTCGCGCATCGCCTGCGCAAGTTCTTCATCACCGCTATTCAGGACGGCCAGATATTCCTGCTGCGCTCCGCCCCATTCGGGAACCAGGATATCCGCAAGCGGCGCGCCCCGTCCAATCACGTCATCCGGCGCACGACCGTAAGTCCTTTGAACATAGCCCCCGGCGCGGGGCTGGACGATCGCGGCGTCGCGTTCATTATAAGCGAGCACGCCAGTGACGGTTATCTCGGGCTCGAGAAGACCGTACTCTGCTTCGGCGGTGCGAATGCCAAAATTCTGGACCAAGCCCGCGTCGATCTGAACGCCAGCGGTCGCCTCCTCGCCTGCACATTTGGGCACCAGTTCCATGTCCATGAACGGCGATTTGCCCGGTTCGTCGAAGTGCTGTCCGGGGACCATCGGGTCGTACCAGTAGAGGACATCCTCGCATTCTGCGCCCGACGTTCCGCTGCTCTCGGCCGTTCCTGCGCCATCTTGGCCAAGCTGCGAGAGGCCATATCCGGCGGTAACACTGATGAGGGCAACCGTGGCTGCCATCGTCCAAGACTTCTGGCGTGGTGACAATCTGTCCCACGCAGCTCCCATTGCGGCTCTCATAGATGGTGTTCCCTGTATGCCAGTCGTAGGTTGGCGGCAGCTTCGACAGTCGCTTCCTCGCGTTCGAGAATATCGATGCGAAGCAGCGCCAGCGCCTTGATGGCTTCGATCACGTCGAGCAGTTCCGCTCTGCCCGCCGCAAAGCTGGCTCGTTCGAGTTCGGCTCGGCTTTCGGCCAATGGAAGCAACTCCTCCGTCGCGCGCTGCCATTGTCGGAAGGCGCTGCGCCACGCGGCCAGATCAGCCTCGAATTGCGCCTCGAGCGCGCGCAGCTCGTCGAGCTGCGCCTCACGTGCCGCAGCCGCTTCCGACCGCGCCGCAGCAATGCGTGGCTCCTGCCTTTTCTTGCTGAACAGCGGCAAGGTGACCGTCCCCATAACCGAAAACAAATCACCATATTGGCGCTCCCTGACGCCGTAACTGACCCCGACGCTGAAATCCGGGCGCAAGTCCGACCGCGCGAGGTCGATTGCCGCGTCAGCCTGACGGACTTGAGCTGCCGCCAGAATAATCTCCGGGTTGTATTCCAGCGTAGCCCGCAGCCGCTCGGCTTGGATATCGACCGGTGGAATTTCGCCCGAAGCGACCGCATTCTCAGCGCCAATAAATCGGGCGAGACGAGCCTGCGCGGCTTCGCGCTCTGCCGCGATCCGCGTCCGCGCGTCTTCCACTTCAAGGACGGCTCGGCGGATCTCCAGACTTTCGCCAGGCCGTGCAGTACCCGCCGCAACCGAACTGCGCGCAAGGGGTACGAGGCGTTCGATCTCGTCTAGTGCTTCGCCAACGACCAGATCCGCGCGCTGGGCATAGGCAAGCGAGATCCACGCGCGTCCAGCGCCCAGTCGTGCCATGTGCCGCGCATGAGCCAGTTGGGCCGAAGCAAAATCGATATCTGCAGAAGCGATGCCCGCACGGGCACGCCGTTCGGCAAGGTTGGGAAAGTCCTGCTCGATCCCGATCTCGACCATGGTCATCATCGTGGGATCGAGAATGTCCGGCCCCGTCACCGGGAGGTTACGAATGCCGCCGCGCAATTGCGGATCGGGCAGTTCGTCAGCCGCCTCGGCGATCTCTCGCCGGGCGTCGAGCCGTAGTTCGCTGGTGCGAACCTGGGGCTGGCCGCTGACCGCAGCCTCTAGAGTTTCTTCATAGCCCACCGATTGGGCGTGACTCGCCGGCGCGATAGCCAGCAGGACCGGAAGCGCGGTCCAGCATATTCGTTTCATGACAGTAGGATTCCGCTAAAGGGCGCGGCGAGCGCGCGTTCGAGACAGTTCGCGCACATCCTTCGCGCGCGCAAAATGTCCAGCCATAGCCTGCAGAGCTATATCTGCATCAATTCCAGGTTTCTAGGCTTGCGGAGGGGGCGGTTCCGGCCCTGCGCCGGTGCCAGTCAACTCGAAGAAAGCGAGATCGGTAAACTGGCTAGCGACCGCCAGCGGCACCCTCACAACCGCGAGGTCTTGAGTCATGACAAGCGGCGGAATGCAGCCAAGGGCAACCAGGCAATCGAGCCGCAGGTCGGCGCACGGCGATCTTTCAGCCTCGTCGTCGGTGGTGTCCATGACCATGTCGTTGCAATTGCGCTCGACCATGCTCGGCTCCTGGGGAAGCGCCGACGCATGAGCTGCCGTTTGAACAAAGAGTCCAACGCCAACCAAGATAAGGCCGAGAGCGCGCAGCATCCGCATCATCCCACAATACGGAAACGAGCCGTCACCGGCAAGCGCAGGTTTGCCGCCACCGCGCGGCGCCCCATCGTTCTATCCTGGCGGACTATCGTCATAGCGTTTGCATTGGCCTTATAACAGAAGGGTCCTGCCCCGCAGGTTCATGCGGGGCAGGTGGGGGACTGGTTGAAGCGTCAGACATATTGGAACTCAGGCTTCAGCCTGCTTCGCCTTGCGCCATCTGCTCGCGCTTCTTTTTCATCATTTCATTGCAGTTACGCATCATTTCCATCATCTCGGCGCGCATCTCCGGATCGTTCATCATGGCCATCATGCCGGACATCTCCCTCTCGCTCATATCGCCTTGCATTCCGCCCCGCATTTCTGCGCGCTGCTGCTCCTGCGTGTTTTGGGCTCTGTCGGGACGGTGATCGACCTTGGGCTGCGCGACGGCCGTCGTTGCGAGGCCAACCGTCGCGAGCGCGCCGAGTGCGGTCATCTTAAAAGTGTTCATATGATCTTTCCTTTCAAATTATTGATGCCTTTGGCTTCGCTCCGTCCTTCATGCTTCGGCGCACGAGCGAATTCGGCACGGGTTTTCAGGTTTCGGTCGACGTTCCGCTCTTGCGCATGCACATGGCGACCATTGCCAGGCAGGGCAGTACATAAAGAAACGGAAGAATGGCTGCGAAGCCCAACCACATCGAGCCAAGCGCCAGCGCGGCCAATGCCAAAACGACACCAAGGGCGAGCATCCACTTGCGCTGTCGGCCTTTACCGGCAGAACAGAGGCCTTCCGCATCGGTATTGGAGCGCGCGGAAGTGGCGGTGACCGGCACCAAGGCTCGGGACGACGGAATAGTCATGTCTTATCCTTCATCGAATCAACCAATGCACATAAAGTAGGGCTTCCCATCATTGGAAGGTCAAGACACTTTGTGGGGATTTTCTCGGCTTTCAGCCAGCCACCTTGCATTCCAATCATTGGAAGGTTAAAGCGCCCGCATGAAACATTCACACACGATTGGCGAGGCGGCTGCAACGAGCGGGGTTTCTGCCAAGATGATCCGACATTATGAAAAGATCGGTTTGATCGAGGCGGCGGACCGGACCGATGCCGGTTACCGCCTCTACACTCCGGCAGATATTCATACGCTCCGGTTTGTGCGGCGCGCTCGCAATCTGGGCTTTTCGGTCGACGATATTTCCGAACTGCTCGATTTATGGAAAAACGACACCCGAGCGAGCAAGGACGTTCGCCGAGTGGCGGATGGCCATCTTTCGGCCCTGCGGTCGAAGGCTGCCGAAATCCATTCTATGATAGACGCGCTCGAACATCTTTTCGAGAATTGTACGAATGACGAACGTCCCGACTGTCCCATCCTCAAGGACCTCGCTGACGATGCCAATCCGGCTCGTCCCAAGGACGTTGGTCACAAGTTTGGCTTCGAGCGCGTTTGCTAGGCTTCGGACGGTGCTCAGTATCGCGCAAAGACGCTCGTGGCACCATCCGCTCTTATGCCCGTAATCGTCCACGTGCCTGTCTTGGCACCGCCCATGCCCGGCGAACCTGCAGGCATGCCGGGAAGCGTGATGCCTGAAATCCGCGGACGTTCCTCCAGCAGGCGGTCAACGCTGTCGGCCGGCACATGTCCATCGACGAAGTAGCCGCCGATGAGCATCGTATGGCATCCCTCGAGCCCGGCGGGCACACCCTGGCGTTCCTTGATTAGGGCGAGGTCGTGGGTCGCGACCATCTTCACCTCATATCCGCTGGCTTCGAGATAGTCGCCGTAGCTTTCACAGCAACCGCACTGAGGGTTCTTGAAGATCGTGGCAAACGGTCTTGCTTCCTGTGCCGCCGCGGCCGAGGGCAGCAGCGCGAGGGCCGAAAACGACATCAAGACCTTGGGTAACAAACGCATCAGTTTTTCCTTTCTTTTAGGGTCCGGACTCATTAGAGCCACCACGTGACGAAGGCTGCGATGGCGATGGTAGCCATGAAGGTCTTGATGTTGCGGTCGAAGCGGGTGGCGACGCGGCGCCAGTCCTTGAAGCGGCAGAACATGCGCTCGACGACGTTGCGT